>JBBDQV010000133.1:0-28514 GCA_040905845.1 Alphaproteobacteria bacterium
CTTCGGCGAAGGCAACTTCAAGGCCCTGTTCGAATCGATCGAGGCCGACCAGATCGAACGCGGCGTGCTCAACGCCTGAGCCGGATCGCGCGACCAGCGCCCAACTTGCGCAACACCCCAAGCCGACCGTAAGTTCGAATCGGGGCGCACGGCCCGCGGACCGTCACGGGGGGACTTCGACCATGCTCAAGCGTCGCGATCTGATCGTCACGGCGACGGCGGGCGCCGCGCTCGCGTCCACGTTCCCGGCTCCGGCCATCGCGCAAGACCGCATGGACTGGAAGATGGTGACGAGCTGGCCCAAGGGGCTGCCGGGACTCGACACCGGCGCGCGCCGCCTGGCCAAGCGCATCACCAAGTTGAGCGGCGGTCGTTTGACGGTCACCGTCTATTCGGCGGGCGAGCTGGTGCCGGCGCTCCAATGCTTCGACGCGGTCGCCGCGGGGACCGCCGAGATGGCCCACGACGCGTCCTACTACCACCTCAGCAAGTCGCCGGCGTGCGGGTTCTTCACGGCCGTTCCGTTCGGCATGACGGCGACCGAGCTCAACGGTTGGCTCTACTTCGGCGGCGGCCAGGAGCTGTGGGACGAGCTCTACGCTCCGTTCGGGATCAAGCCGTTCATCGCCGGCAACTCGGGATGCCAGATGGGCGGTTGGTTCCGCAAGGAGATCAACTCGGTGCTCGACCTCCAAGGGCTCAAGTTCCGCATGCCGGGCCAGGGCGGCCAGGTGCTGACCCGGCTCGGCGTCACCGTCGTCACCCTGCCCGGCGGCGAGATCTTCGCCAACCTGCAATCCGGCGCGATCGACGGCACCGAATGGGTCGGTCCCTACAACGACCTCTCGCTCGGCTTCTACCAGGTCGCCAAGTACTACTACTGGCCGGGGTTTCACGAGCCGGGATCGGGACTCGAGTTCATGGTCAACAAGGCCAAGTACGATGCGCTCCCCGACGATCTCAAGCACGTCATCCAGTCCGCCTGCGCGGCCGAGAACGACATGATTCTCGCCGAGTTCAACGGCCGCAGCGCCCCGGCGCTCGCCGCGCTGGTGCGCGAGCACGGCGTCCAGCTCAAGCAGTTCCCCAAGGACGTGCTCGAGGCCTTCGGCAAGGCGTCGGGCGATCTGATGCAGGAGGTCATGGACACCGGCGACGACATCACAAAGAAGATCGCCTCGGCGTTCTTCAAGTTCCGCGCCGACATCCGCGGCTGGACCCGCATCGCCGATCAGGCGTTCGCCAACGCCCGGCTCTTGAAGTTTGACTACCCGCAAGGGTAAGCGATGGCCCAATAGGGGCGGCAAGGGGGGCCACGAACGATGAGCGACGACGAACGGGCTGTGCGGGCTGTGGCCGAGGCCTACTGCGACGCTATGGTTTCGGGTGACGAAGCCGGGCTACGTCGGGTTTTCGACGCGCGGGCGCCGATCGTTGGGTACTTCGGCGGCGTGCTGCAGTGGCACGATCTCGAAGGGTTCATCGCGAAGGCCAAGGGGCGGGTCGGCCAGCACGGAGCACTTGACAGCCGCATCGAGCGCATCGACGTGGTCGGTGACACTGCTGTCGCTCTGATTGGCGGGCGCTACGCCTGGCTTTGGTTCGAGGATTCCCTTGCCATGGTCAGGATCGACGGCACCTGGCGCGTCGTCGCCAAGACTTTCTGGATCAAGCCCGGAGGGTAGGCTTGACGACCGTACGGTAAGGCCGTACGATCGCCATGCGCGTGCGATCAATCCGCCATAAGGGGCTTAAGCGACTACTGACAGCCGACGATGACCGAGGAGTGCGCCGCGATCAGGTCGTCCGAATTCGGAACGTGCTGACCGCGCTGATTGCGGCCCGTGACATCGAAGGCGTGCGCGGGCCGTCGGGCTGGCGCGTGCATCAGCTTACAGGCGACAGGGCCGGGACGTGGAGCGTCTCGGTCTCCGGCAACTGGCGGATCACGTTCACGATTGAGCGCGGCGAGATAAGGGCTCTGAACCTGGAGGACTACCATTGAAGCGCGGCGGACCGATCAGGATTGGCATGAAGCCGACCCATCCGGGGCGTTTCATCCGCGTGGAAATCCTGGACGAGCTTGGACTTTCGGTCGCGCGCGCGGCGAAGGTCCTGGGCGTTCGCCGCGCGACCCTCTCCGATCTTGTCAACGAGAAGGCGTCGGTTTCGCCTGAGATGGGCCTGCGCATCGAAAAGGCGTTCGGCATATCCATGGACACGCTTCTGCACATGCAGACCTGGTACGACGTCCATGCCATGCGGCAGCGTGCCAGCGAGATCGGCGTTCGGAAGTTCTCGGCGTCGTAGGGGCGTCACCGACGCCAATCGAAGCCCCATCGCCGTCCGTTCACTGCGGCACGATGTCGTCGGTCGAGGCACCGTCCTCGGGGATCAGGCTGTCCTCGTCTTCGACGTCGCTCTCGTACTCGGGGATCAGGGCGTCCTCGCCGAGCGAGTCCGCGTCCGTGGGGATGGCCAGTTCCTGGGCCGGCCCCCGGTAGATCGCGTCGGGCAGCCAGGTCGCCGTCGCCGGCCACAGCATCACCAGGCCGATGCAGGCGAGCTGGAGCGCGACAAACGGGAGGACGCCGCGATAGATGTGCAGGGTCGTCACGCTCCGCGGCGCGACGCCGCGCAGGTAGAACAACGAGAAGCCGAACGGCGGCGTGAGGAAGCTCGTCTGCAAGTTGATGCCGAACAGCACGCCGAGCCAGACCGCGCTCATGCCGTCGAACGCCAGCAGCACAGGCGCCGTGATCGGCACGACGATGAAGATGATCTCGAAGGTGTCGAGGAAGAACCCGAGCAGGAACATCACCAGCATGACCGCCACGACCGCGCCCATGGCGCCACCGGGCAGGTCGCCCAAGAGCGCGTCGACCACGCGCTCGCCGCCCATACCGCGGAACGCGAGGCTGAACACCGAGGCGCCGAGCAGCAGCACGAACACCATCGAGACGATCCTGACCGTCGCGCGCATGACCTCGGTCAGCACGCGGAGCGAAAACGTCCGGTTGGCGATCGCGAGCACGATGGCGCCGAGCGCGCCGATCGAGGCGGATTCGGTCGGCGTCGCGATGCCGGCGACGATCGAGCCCAGCACCGCGACGATCAGCCCGAGCGGCGGCAGCAGGGCGACGACGACACGACGGGGCAGGTCGCGCCGCTGGGCCGCGTCCATGACGAGCGGCGGGCAGCTCGCCGGATCGATGACGGCCTTGATCACGACCCACAGGATGTAGAGCGCAACCAGCAGCAGGCCGGGAATCATCGCGCCGGCGAACAGGTCGCCGACCGAGACCGGCTCGGGCGCCAGGTTGCCTTTGGCCATCTGGGCCGAGGAGTTGGCGCCCTGCAGCATGTCGCCTACGAAAATCAGCACGGTCGAGGGCGGAATGATCTGGCCGAGCGTGCCCGAGGCGCAGATGACCCCGCTGGCGAGCTTCGGGTCGTAGCCGGCGCGCAGCATCGCCGGCAGCGACAGGAGCCCCATGGTCACCACGGTCGCGCCGACGATGCCGGTCGAGGCCGCGAGCAGGGCGCCGACCACGACGACCGAGATGCCGAGCCCGCCGCGCCAACTGCCGAATAGCTGCCCCATCGTCTCCAGGAGCTGCTCGGCGATGCGCGAGCGCTCGAGCATCACGCCCATGAACACGAACAGCGGGACGGCCACCACCACCTCGTTGGTCATGACGCCGAAGTAGCGCGAGGCAAGCCCGGTGAAGAGCGCGAATTCGAAGTGCCCGAGCCAGTGGGCGATCACGGCGAAGCCGAGCCCGACGCCGGCGAGCGTGAAGGCGACCGGGTAGCCGATCAGCACGGCGCCGATTGTCGCCGCGAACATCAGGAGGGCGAGTGTTTCGCCCTGGGCGGCGTCCGACATGCGCGGTTCAGCCCTCGCCCGGTTCCGGCGCGTACCCCTCGTGCCCGGCGAGCACGAGCATCGAGCGGCACGCGAGCGCGATGCCCTGGAGGGCGACGAGGGCCGCGAACACCATGATCACGGACTTGAGCAGGAAGAAGCCTTGGCAGCCCCCGGCCTGGGACGACGCCTCCAGGAGCCTCCATGACAGCGCGACGAACGGCCAGCCGAACCACACCAGCACGGCGAGCCACGGCAGCAGGAAGACGAGCGTGCCGCCGAGGTCGACCCACGCCTTCGCCCGCTTCGACATGCGGGCGTAGAGGATATCGACCCGAACGTGGCCCCGGTGCAGGAAGGTGTAGCCCGCGCCGACCATGAACACGGCGGCGTGCTGCCAGACGTAGATCTCCTGCAGGCAGATCGAGCCGTAGGAGAAGGCGTAGCGCAGCGTGACCACGGCGGCGCACACGAGCACGGTGCCGAGCGTCAGCCACGCCACCGCGCGCCCGATCCATTCGTTCACCGCATCGATCGCGCGGACGAGGCCGATCAGAATGGGCAAAGCAAACTCCCCGGCGGAAGACGCCGCAGGTGTGCGCGGGCCTTCTCTTGTCGCGCGGACGCTAAGGCCTACGCGCTCCGCGCACTAGCGAAGATTCCGCCTACGCTGGCGCGCTCCGGCCAGCCGGCGCTATGGTCGCCCGGCGGCCAACCGGGAGACCCGCATGGAGTTCGCGCTGACCACCGAGCAAAAGCTGATCGTCGAGACGGTGCACAAGTTCGTCGAGGCCGAGCTCTATCCGCACGAGGCGGAGGTCGATCGCACGGGCGAAATCGCGCCCGAGCTCAAGGATCGCATCCGGGCGCGGGCGATCGAGCAGGGGCTCTACGCCATGAACATGCCGGCCGAGGTCGGCGGCGGCGGGCTCGACAACCTGACCATGATGCTGGTCGAGAAGGAGCTTGGCCGCGCCGGCTACGCGCTCCACTTCCTCCTCGCGCGGCCCTCGATGATCCTGATGGCGTGCCAGGGCGAGCAGCGCGAGCGTTACCTGGTCCCGGCGGTCAAGGGCGAACGCATCGATTGCTTCGCCATCACCGAACCCGGCGCCGGATCGGACGCCTTCAGCATCACGACCCGGGCGGTCGTCGACGGCGATGATTTCGTCATCAACGGCACCAAGCACTTCATCAGCCACGCCGACCTCGCCGACTTCGTCATCGTGTTCGCGGTCACCGGCGT
Source organism: Alphaproteobacteria bacterium (assembly GCA_040905845.1). GTDB lineage: Bacteria > Pseudomonadota > Alphaproteobacteria > SP197 > SP197 > VGDP01. The sequence goes on from JBBDQV010000133.1 coordinate 5,115, forward strand.
CCAGGACACGTCGAAGGGGTCGCGCAAGCAGGTCACCTCGTTCCTCATCGACAAGGGCACGCCCGGTTTCGTCTGCGCGCGCCAGCCCGACGCGGTCAGCCATCGCGGGTTCCACCAGTGCGTGCTCGCGTTCAACGACTGTCGCGTGCACAAGCGCCAGATCCTCGGCGCGCTGCACAAGGGCTTCGACGTCGCCAACGAATGGCTGTTCGCCCAGCGCCTGGTGCTCGCGGCGAACTGCTTGGGCCGCGCCGAGCGCATCCTCGCCATGGCCGCCCAGTGGGCCGGCAGCCGCAAGCAGTTCGGCCAGACCATCAGCCGGTTCCAAGGCGTCTCGTTCAAGTTCGCCGACATGGCGACCGAACTCGCCGCGGCCGAGCTCCTGACACTCCGAGCCGCGTGGAAGGCCGATCAGGGCACCATGACCGCCGAGGACGCGGCCATGGCCAAGCTCAAGGCGAGCGAGATGCTCGCCATGGTCGCCGACGAGGGCGTGCAGGTCCTCGGCGGCATGGGCGTGATGGGCGATGTCGCCATGTCCCGCCTGTGGCGCGACGCGCGCGTCGAGCGCATCTGGGACGGCACCAGCGAGATCCAGCGCCACATCATCAGCCGCGCCGTGCTACGGCCCTTCGAGTCGTGAGGCTAGACCGATGACCGACAAGATCAAGCGCGTGCCCGACGACACGGCGTTCGGCTCCGCCAAGAAGGGCAGTCCGCAAAGCCAGCCGCTCGAGGCCGAAGCGGCGACGGCGTCGGTCAGCCGCTATCGCGCCATCAAGGCCTACCGCAACGAGCCGTTCCTGAACAGCCGGGACGCCCGCGCTTTGCGCATCCTGGCCGAATACCTGGAACCCGAGAGCCGGTTCGATCGGCTCGGCGTTAAGGACACCATCGTCTTCTTCGGCTCGGCGCGCACGCTGCCGCCCGACGTGGCCGAGGCCAGGCTCGCCGAAGCCGAGGCCACGGGCGGCGACGTCGAGGCGGCCCGGCGCCAGGTCGAAATGTCCCTCTACTACGAGCAGACCCGCGAGCTCGCGCATCGCCTGACCACATGGTCCAAGGGCCTGGAAGGCCAGGACCGCCGGTTCGTCGTCTGCACCGGTGGCGGGCCGGGCATCATGGCGGCGGCCAACCTCGGCGCCTCCGAGGCCAAGGGAGTCAACGTCGGGCTCGGCATCTCGCTGCCCGGCATCGAGCCGCCCAACGCGTTCATCACGCGCTCCCTCGCGTTCGAGTTCCACTACTTCTTCATGCGCAAGTTCTGGTTCCTCTACCTGGCCAAGGCGATCGTCGTGATGCCGGGCGGCTTCGGCACCATGGACGAGTTCTTCGAGGTCATCACGTTGATCCAGACCTTCAAGGTCAAGAAGCGCATGCCGATGGTGTTGTTCGGCACCAAGTTCTGGGACGAGGTCATCAACCTCGACGCGCTGGTGCGCTGGGGCACGATCGGCGCCGAGGATCTCAAGCTATTCCTGCGCACCGACTCGGTCGAGGAGGCCTACGAGTTCATCACCCGCGAGCTGACCGAGCACGGGCTTGGCCAGCCGGGGCCATCGCTGTGAGCCTGCCGTGAAGGCCTTCGAGGCCCGACACTACCTGGTCGAGGTGGCGCTGAAGCGCGCCGAGGTTCCGGCGTTCGACCGCTATCCGTTCGCCATGCCCGCCGTGAAGCACCTGCGCCGGATCGCGCTCCATCCCGCCGTGACCTTCGTCGTGGGCGAGAACGGCAGCGGCAAGTCGACGCTCCTCGAGGCGATCGCCGTCGCCTGGGGCTTCAACCCCGAGGGCGGCTCCAAGAACTTCAATTTCGCAACGCGCGCCTCGCACTCCGAGCTGCACCGCTACCTCACCCTCGTGCGCAGCCCGCGCCGCGCCCACGATGGGTTCTTCCTGCGCGCCGAGAGCTACTTCAACGTCGCGACGGCCGTTGAGAACTACGGCGCGCTAGGCAGCTACGGCGGCCGGCCGCTGCACGAGCAGTCCCATGGCGAGTCGTTCTTCGCGTTGCTCCAGAACCGCTTCGGCGGCGACGGGCTCTACATCCTCGACGAGCCCGAGGCGGCGCTGTCGCCGACGCGCCAGCTCGCGTTCCTCGCCCGGCTGCACGAGCTCGTCGGGCGAGACTCCCAGTTCCTGATCGCGACGCACTCGCCGATCATCATGGCGTACCCGAACGCGCTCATCCTCGCGATCACGCCGCGCGGCCTGAAGCGGATCGCGTATGCCGAGACCGAGCACTACCGCGTCTCGCGCGCCTTCCTGCTGCGCCACGAGGCGATGCTGCGCGAGCTGATGAAAGAGTGAAGGTCGATGTCATCGACGAACCACCTCCTTTCTTGTCATGACCCGACTTGATCGGGGCATCCAGGAGGCCGGCACCGAGCCCCGCGGCCCTGGATCGCCCGGTCAAGCCGGGCGATGACAGTTGTGTCTTGGTTCCGAACGACGCCTCAACCCAGGTCTTTCACCATCGCGAAGCGGCGCAAGAAGACGCCGCCGCGCTCGATGGTCTGGTCCTCGACGACGACGAATCCGCGCGCGGCGAAGAAGGGGCGGGCGGTCAGGCTGGCCTCGGTCGCGAGGCGCGTCGCGCCATGGGCGCGGGCTCGCGCCTCGATCGCCGCGAGCAGGGCGCTGGCGACGCCCCGGCCCTGGTGGTCCTTGTGGACGTAGAGCAGATCGAGGTGGTCGGGCGGGTCGAGCGCGGCAAACCCGGACACGGCGCCGTCGAGCTCGGCGACCAGGGTCACGCCCGTCCGCAGGCGCAGGTCCCAGGCGCGACCGTCGGGCACCACGGGCGCCCACGCGTGGAGCTCCGCGGCCGTGTAGTCGCGCGCGGCGATCGCGTGGACGGTTTCGTGGAACAGGCGGGCGAGGGCGGCGGCGTCCTCGGATCGGTAGGTGCGGACGCGAATGCAAGGTCGCCCATCAGCCATCATGTCTGCGTCATCGCGAGCCGAAGGCGACCTTCCTTCGCCCGCCGAAGCGGGCTTCGCGAAGGCGGGAGCGATCCAGGGCGGTGAAATGAGCACTGGATTGCTTCGTCGCTGCGCTCCTCGCAATGACGACAATTATCCAGGAACGTTCTCACGGTGTCCCGGCCGTCAGCGGCCCTTGAAATTGGGTTCGCGCTTGGCGAAGAACGCCGCCACGCCTTCGCGGTGATCGTCGGAGAGAGCCGAAACCACGAGCGCCTCGGTCTCGAAATTGAGCATCGTCTCGAGCGAGGACTCGAGCCCGCGGTCGAGCATGGTCTTGTGGAGCTGGACCGCGAGCGGCGAGCGCGAGGCGATGCGCCGCGCGAGTTTCTCGGCCTCGGCGCGGACCTCGGCGTCGGGCACCACGCGGTTGACGAGCCCCATGGCCAGCGCCTCGCGCGCGCCGATGAACTCGCCCGTGTAGGCGAGCTCGCGGGCGCGCGCCAGTCCCACCTTGCGCGGCAGCAGGAACGTCCCGCCGTTGGTGATGGTCACCCCGACCGTGACCTCGGGAAACCCGAGCCGGGTCGATTCGCCCGCGACCACCAGGTCGCACGCCAGCGTCACCTCGCAGCCGGCGCCGACCGCGAAGCCGTGCACCGCGGCGATCACCGGATAGCGCGCGCGCCGGATGCGCCGGGTCGTCTCCTGCAGGAACTTCTGTGCTTCGTGCAGCTCGGCGGCGCGGAACGTGCCGGCGTCGATGCCCTCGGCGTGCTCCTTCATCTCGCCGACGTCGTGGCCGGCCAGGAACGCGCGGCCTTCGCCGGCGAGAATCAGGACGCGCACATTGGCGTTCCGCTCGATCTCGGCCAGCTTCTTGCCCATCAGGCGCCAGGACTCGATGGTCATGGCGTTGAGCTTGTCGGGCCGGTCGAGGATCAGCCAGGCGACGTGACCGTCGATGCGGGTGGCGATGCGCCCGGGTGCCGTTGCGCTCATCATGCCTCCTTGCGCCGAGGGCGCTGCTTGTCGCGGTCCCACGTGGAATGCGTCACGCCGCGTTCGCGCAGGGTGTACTTCTGGATCTTGCCGGTCGGCGTCTTGGGCAGCGCGTCGAGCACCTCGACGTAGCGCGGCACCATGAAGCCGGCCATGCGCGGGGTCAGGAACTCGATCAGCACCCCCGGGTCGATCGCGCGGCCGGGGCGCGGCACCACGAAGACCATGACCTCCTGCTCCGTCACCTCGGACGCGACCGGCACCACGGCGCTTTCGAGCACGTCGGGGTGAGCGTTGATCTCGGTCTCGACCTCGATCGAGGAGATGTTCTCGCCGCGCCGGCGGATCGCGTCCTTGGAGCGATCGACGAAAAAGAGCTTTCCGGTCGCGTCGCGCTTCATGGTGTCGCCGCTGTGCAGCCATAGATTGCGCCAGGCGCGCTCGGTCCATTCCGGATGGCGCCAGTAGCCGGCCATCAAGGTCCACGGCTCCTTGCCTCGGATCACGAGCTCGCCGGCGACGCCGATGGGCACCTCGTTGTCGTCCGCATCGACGATCCGCACCTCGAAGAGGTCGTCCTTGACGTGGCCGCAGGCGCGCCAGTCGGGTTCGTCGAACCCGAGGCGCAGGGGCGCGCTCACCTCGGTCGAGCCATAGGTCGTCGTCACCTTGACGCCGAAGCGCCGGCGAAATTCGTCGATCTCGGGAAACAGGGGGACGATTAGCGCTTTCTCGAGCGGCGTGGTCGCGTCGTCGGGCCGCGCCGGCTGGCGCTGGAGGAAGTTCCCCATGGCGCCGAGCAGGAAGGTCGCGGTGGCGCCCACCCGGCGCACGTCGTCCCAGAAGCCCTCGACGCTGAATCGGCCGGCGACGACCGCGGCGGCGCCCGCGATCATCGCGGCGTACACGGTCGCCCATTGGCCGGCGATGTGGAACAGGGGCAGGGGTGCGTAGTAGACGTCGTCGGGCGAAAGCTCGAGCAGCTCGGTCCCCGCGCTCGCGTAGATATAGGCGTGACCGTGGCTGATCATCACGCCCTTGGACGGCCCGGTCGTGCCCGAGGTGTACATGATCGCGATCAGGTCGGTGTGGCGCGGGCGCGCCTCCGGCGGATCGGTCCTGGCGGTGCGCAGCGCGTCGTAGGGGATCGCTTTCAGCCGGGAGGCGAGCGGCGCGGGCAACGCGATGTCGCCGCCGTGAACGATCAGGCGTTCGACGCCCATCAGGCGGTCGGCGACCTCGGCGAGGCGATCGAGGAACTGGGCGTCGATCAGCATGGTCGCGGCGCCCGAATCGTTGATCACGTGGGCGAGGATCGCGCCGCGATAGGCGGTATTGACCGGCACCTCGATGGCGCCGAGCTTGGCCAGCGCGCACCACACCAGGATGAACGAGGGCACGTTGGGCAGCATGATCAGCACGGGCTCGCCGGCGCCGATGCCCAACGCGGCGAAGCCGTGGGCGATCCGGTTCGACTCCCGATCGACCTCTCGGTACGTGAGCCGGCCGTCGTCGGTGATCAGGAACGGCCGCTCCCCAAAGCGCTCGGCCCGGCGCGCCAGCACCGCCGCGAGCGTCCGCTCCTCGGCCTTCTCCGGCGGTATGCTCGGCTCGCCCGTCATCCCGCGAAGCGTGACATGCCGGCGTGTCCTGTCGCAACCGGGTCGCGGGTTAGCCGTCCGCGTCCATTGACTTCGGCGGTTTCCGGGTCCATATAGTCCGTGCGATCCGATGCTTACGTCGAGCCTTGCCGTTTCGCCCCTTGGGCGTAGACCTCAAGCCAAACGTCTGAGCCTTGGTTGCCCGCGGAACGCATCACGTCCGCGGTGGTTTGCGTCTATGCCTGAAAGGAGACCGAAATGGTCACTGGCACCGTAAAGTGGTTCAACCCGAACAAGGGTTATGGTTTCATCGCGCCCGACGACGGCTCGAAGGACGTGTTCGTCCATGTGTCGGCGGTCGAGCGCTCGGGGATGAGGTCGCTCGCCGAAGGGCAGCGCATCAGCTTCGAGATCGAGCGTGGGCAGCAGGGCAAGGTCTCTGCCGTCAACCTGAAGTCCGCCTAGGCGGCCGTATCCGGCGGGGGCGCCACGGCGCCTCCGCCGTCTTACCGCGTCCCCGGTCGTCGTATGCGACGGCGCAGACGATACTTGCGGCCCGACGTCGAGGCGGCCCTGACAGGGGGTTCGCCAGTCGGCATCCAAGGCCGACGGGCCAGCGGGGAGCGAGCCATGTCCGAGAAGAAACCCGAGGCGGATCCCGAGATCCCGTGGATCCCGAAGCAGCGGACGTGCCTGATGTGCCGCACGACGTTCCGCAGCCAATGGTCGGGCGAACGGGTCTGCGCCAAGTGCAAGACCAGCCGCGATTGGCGCACCGGCGACGCGGCGCTGTCGGGCGAAAGCCCCTCGTCGAACCGCGAAGCCGCGAGCGCCACGGCTGGGCGCGCGCGACGGAGCAACTGAGGAGGCATGTGACATGCCCCGGCGACCGAATTATCGATTGGAGCGCAACGAACGGACCCGCAAGCAGGCCGAGCGCGCCCTGCGCAAGGCGACCGCGCGAGCCGAAAAGGCCAAGGCGCGTCAAGGGGACGGCGAGACGCCCGAGGCGAGCGCGGAGGGCGCGCCGAGCGAGACTCCGGAACCGACGTCGGCCTAGAGCCGCGCCTGGTCGGATGGCATCGCCAAGGGCGATCCACCGACCAGGTAAAGCTGCTCTGAATTATTGAAACTAGAGCAATTCCATCCGTTCAGATTGAACCCACCGGTTCAATCTGAACGGATATTGCTCTAGCGCGGGAACGCGGCCACGGCGGCGACGCCAAACGCGGTAAGCACGGCGCCGGAGACGCGGTTGATCCAGCGCATGAGGCCCGGCCCGACGCGCCGGTGCGCCAGCGCGGCGCCGCCGCACAGCACGACCCACCAGGCGGCCGAGCCTAGGACGACGCCCGCGACCGTGGCGATGCCCGCGCCGAACTCGCCGTGATGCTTGGCCAGGCCGAGCCCGGCGAAGATCGCCGCGAACCAGAGGATCGTCATCGGGTTGGTCATGGTCAGCAGGAACGTCGTGACGAAGCCGCGCGCGAGGGTCGGCTCGACGCCTGTTCCCCCTTGGGGGTCCCCAGGCTCGACGCGGCGCGCGAACGTCCGTAGCCCGAGTACGATCAGAAACGCCCCTCCCGCCAGCGCAAGCCAAGGCGCCAAGGCATCGACCAGCGCGAGCGCGGCGCCCAGCCCGAAGGCGGCGACGGCGCCGTAGATCCCGTCGGCCACCGCCGCGCCCATGCCGCAGGCTAGGCCGGCCGCGAAGCCGTGCTCGAGCGTTCGCCGCATGGTGAGGATCCAGATCGGACCGACCGTGGCCGCGATGCTGACGCCGACGATCAGGCCGCGAAGGAAGAATTCGGTGTCCATGGGGGTGGTGGGGCTGGCACGCTCAGCCGTACCAGACTTCCCCGCGCCGACCTATTGACGTGGGCCGAGCGACCTAGGCCGTCGTCGTCACAGCCGTTCGAATCTGAAATCGGGAATGTCGGCCGGTCGGCCGATGGCCAGGTCGGCGTGAACCTGGTGGCGGACCGCGTCGCAATGGTCGTTCAAGCGGTCCCTCATCTCGTTGCCGAGGCGGACGATCTCGTGCTCGAGATCGTTGCCCGGCAGGCGTCTCGCCTCGCTCAACAGGCCGTTGATCAGTCCGTCCAGGCGCGCCAGCTGGTAGCGCCGCCAGCGATTCATCACCGTCAAGTCAGACACGTCGTTCCCCGCCCTTCGATCGTGGCTCGCAAGTCCCGTCGATCCGGTGTCACCGTACGCCACTCCCCAAGCCGTCCAATCGGGCGCCGATCGATCCGACACCAGGCACGATTTGTGCTAAGGCGAGATTCCGGCACCAGATGAACATGTTAGGTCGATCCCACCGGCTTCGGGCCGCGGCCGAGCGCCCGATCCGTCAGAAATGCCGACACTCGATCGTCAACGCCCCGGCCCCGTGTTCTACCATGGTGCAGCCAAAAAGCAATAATCCTTAGTCTATCAAGCTGTTAACCATGATTTGTCAGGCCAGTAGGCGGCCATGGACTCGATGACTTGTCGGTTGTGGGTCGGGTTCGAGCGGAGGAGAGTCCAAGAACGAACACGTACAGTGGCGCGAGTGTCGGAAAATTTTACATCGAACCGACAATTCTTCGAATTTTATCTCATTAAAAATATCAATTCATTCAAGTAACACCCTGTTATTACGATTCTTCGTGATTTTTTGTAATTCTGAGCTGAAAGGGCACTGATTTTGCAAGGCTTGAATTTGCTCATGGCGCCGACGCGGGACGGCGACCGTGGCACAGGTTCGAGTTCGGTCACTGGAGGAATGTTCCATGCGTTTGACATCAGTCTTCGCCCTCGCCGCGCTGGTCGCCTTCTCGTTGCTCGCCTTAGTCGACCCGGTACTGGCCGGCGATCGGGTCGGCCGTATCCCCGAGCCCGGCACGCTCGGCCTGCTCGCCGCCGGCGCGGTCGGCATCGCCTATCTCGTCCGCAAGCGGCGCAAGTAGCCGCGACCTGCTCCGGCGGCCTCGGCGGGCGCCGACGCTCCACCCGAGCGAATTTACAGGTGAGGAATCGCCATGCGTATGATTTCGCTCGCTTCCCTGGCTTCGATCGCAGCCCTGTCGTTGCTCGCCTTCGCGGACCCGGCCCTTGCCGGCTTTATTCCAGATAACGGCAACGGCACGAAGCCCGTCCCCGAGCCCGGCACCTTGGGCCTGCTCGCCGCCGGCGCGGTCGGCGTCGCGTATCTCATCCGCAAGCGCCGCAAGTAGCCGCGACCGGTCCGGGCGGCGACCCGTTCGACGACGCTCTGCGCGAGCGTCAGCACTTGGAGGAAAACGCTATGCGTATGATTTCGCTCGTTTCCCTGGCTTCATTCTTGGCTCTGTCGCTGCTCGCCTTAGCGGACCCGGCGCTGGCGGGGATCAATGGCGACCTGAAGCCCCTACCCGAGCCCGGCACGCTCGGCCTGCTCGCGGCCGGCGCGGTCGGTATCGCCTATCTCGTCCGCAAGCGGCGCAAATAGCCGCGACCGTCCGTGCAGCGCGCCGTTCGACGACGCTCCGCCCGAGCATCGGAACATGGAGGATTTCGCTATGCGTATGATTTCGCTCGTTTCCCTGGCTTCGCTCGTGGCTCTGTCGCTGCTCGCCTTGGCGGACCCGGCCTTGGCCGGCGGGGTCATCGATAACAACACCGGCAATCATCTCCTGCCCGAGCCCGGCACGCTCGGCCTGCTCGCGGCCGGCGCAGTCGGCGTCGCGTATCTCGTCCGCAAGCGGCGCAAGTAGCCGCGGCCGGCTCCGGCCCCGCATCGTCGGGGCCGGCCGGGATCACTTTGCTGCGTGGTCCCGCGATCGATCGGTGGTCGCGGTTTCGCCGCGACCCTAAAGTGGCGCCATGGAATCGCTCGATCGCTTCGTCACCGAGCACGGCGGCGCGTTTTACAACGCCGCATTCTACGGTCCGATCATTTTTTTCGCGCTCATCGAGCTGGTCGCGCCGCGCCGCGCGCTGACTTGGCCGCTCGGCGCGCGCTGGCTCGCGAACATCGGGCTCGGGGCCTTGGACTTCTTCGTCGGCCGTTGGGCAACGGTGATCGTCGGCGTCGGCGCGGCCGAGGCCATGGGCGCGCTCGGCCACGGGCTCCTCAACGTGCTCGGTGTCCCGGCACTGCTCGCCTTCGTCCTCGCGTTTCTCGTCCTCGACCTGACCCAGTACGCGATTCATCGAATTCTGCACACGGCGCCTTGGCTGTGGCGGTGCCATCGGCTGCATCACGCCGACCCCGACGTCGATTTCACCACCAGCAGGCGCCATCATCCGCTCGAGCTGGTCGTGACCCTGCCCGTGTACACGCTCGTGATCGTGCTCCTGGGCGCACCGGATTCGGCGGTCCTGATCCATGGCGCAGTCTCGGCCGCGGCAGCCACGTTCAACCATGCCAACCTGGCCGTGCCGCCCTGGCTCGATCGCGCCTTGCGCCTCGTTCTTGTCACGCCGGACATGCACCGAATCCACCATTCGGCCCGCCAGCCCGAGACCGACAGCAACTACGCCAATCTGTTCTCCTGGTGGGACCGGATTTTCGGCTCGTACCGCGCCACGCCCGAGGGCGGACACGACCGGATGCGGCTCGGGCTCGACGGGTTCCACTCCCGCGCGGACCTCGGGATCGTTCGGCTGCTCGGGAACCCGTTCCTGGCCCCGGCGTCGATGCCCGCCCCGAACACCCGCTGATGGCCACCGCCGCGCGGCTAGGCTAGAGCAGCATCCGGTCGAGTGGACTCGCCTCCGGCGATCCGCCGACCAGATAAAGCTGCTCTAGATCGTTGAATCTAGAGCAATTTCATCCGATCGGATTGAACCCCGTGGTTCAATCCGATCGGATATTGCTCTAGGGTCCCCCGGCCGCCCCCGGCGGACCCTCACCGCGCCTGGCCCGCCGTGTCCCATTTGCTACCGTCCGTTGCCACGTGTCTCCGTCTGGCGCTCACCCTCGGGCTGGGCAGCGCCGGCGGCGCGCTGTTCTTCGTTCTCGCGCTGCCGCTGCCGTGGATGATGGGCGCCATGGTCGCGACCATGGTCGCCGCCGTGGCCGGCGGGCCGGTCGTGCTGCCCATGGGCCTGCGCACGGCGATGATCGTCGTCCTGGGCGTCATGCTCGGCAGCGCCTTCACGCCCGCGCTGATCGACCAGGTCGGCCGCTGGCTGCCCAGCCTCGCCATGCTGGTGCCCTACATCGTGCTGGCGACGATGTCCGCGCTCGCCTTCCACCTGCATATCGCGCGCTACGACCCGGTCACCGCCTACTTCGCCTCCGCGCCCGGCGGCCTGACCGACATGACCATTCTCGGCGGCGCGCTCGGCGGCGACGAACGCACGATCGCGCTGACCCATTCCGCGCGCGTCTTCCTCGTCGTCATGCTGATCCCCGCCGGGTTCCGGGTTTTCGGCGACTTCGACCCCGCCGGGCGCGCGAACCCGTTCAACCCGATCGGCTCGATCGACGGCCTCGACTTCCTGGTGCTAGGGGTGTTGGGCATCGCCGGCTACGTCCTCGCGCGCCTGGCCCGCGTGCCGGCGGCGGCGCTGGTCGGCCCAGCGCTGGCCAGCGGCTCGCTGCACCTGAGCGGCGCGACCAGTTCCGTGCCCCCAGGGTGGGCCGTTGCCATCGCCCAGATCGTCGTCGGCGCGGCGATCGGCTGCCGGTTCGCCGGCGTCGCGCCGCGTGTGGTGTTGCGCGTGCTCGTGCTGGCGCTCGGCTCGCTGGTCATCCTGTCCATGGTCACCGGGCTCGTGTGCCTGATCGTCGCCTCGATCACGGGGCTCGACGCGGCGATCCTGATCCTCGCCTTCGCGCCCGGCGGCATGGCCGAGATGTCGCTGGTAGCGCTCGCGCTGGGGCTCGACCCGGCGCTGGTCACGACCCATCACGTGCTGCGCATCTTCCTGGTGGTCATGCTGGTTCCGGCGGCATTCAAGCCGCTCGCGGCACGCCGACGAACCCGGTAACCTCGCGCTCCGGGGGAGTGCCAAGCCATGAACCGCAGCTTCAACCCGCCGACGGTCGGCGGTCCGTTCGGCGCCTACAGCCACGGCTGCGAGGTGCCCCAAGGCGCCCGCTGGCTGGTCATCGCCGGACAGGTTGGCGCCAAGCCCGAGGGCGGCTTCGCCGAGGGCATCGACGCCCAGTGCGAGTGGGCGCTGCGCAACGTGGTCGAGGTGCTGCGCGCCGGCAACATGGGCCCGCCGGACCTGGTCAAGCTGCTGGTCTGCCTGTCGGACCAGGCCTATGTCCCCAACTGGCGTGCGGCGCGCGAGAAGGTGATGGGGGACGTCAAGCCGCCCGCGACGCTCATCGTCGTGCCCGCGCTCGCGCGGCCGGAATACCTGGTCGAGGTCGAAGGTTGGGCGGCGAAGGTCTGAGCGCCATGGCCGCCAACCTGAGCGCGGCGCAGGCGTTCGCCGCGGCGCTGGCGCGCCACGGCGCGACCTGCGTGTTCGGCCAGTCCATTCCGTCGCTGATCCATCTGGCCGGGCCCGAGTTCGGCATCCGCCAGATCGGCTACCGGACCGAAAACGCCGGCGCGATCATGGCCGACGGCTTCGCCCGCGTCGCCCGGCGCCCGGGGGTGGTGACCGCCCAGAATGGGCCGGCGGCCACCCTGCTCGTCGCCGGGCTCGCCGAGGCGCTGGCGGCGTCGGTCCCGGTCGTCGCCCTGGTGCAGGACGTCGCGCGCCCGTGGCTCGACCGCAACGCGTTTCAGGAGCTCGACCACTTGGAGCTGTTCAAGGGCTGCGCCAAGTGGGTCAGGCGCATCAACACCGCGGATCGCATCGACGACTACGTCGACATGGCGTTCACCGCCGCGAGCACCGGGCGCCCGGGCCCCGCGGTGCTGCTGTGCCCCTATGACCTGATCGGCGAAAAGAGCGTCCAACGGACGCCGCGCCGCGCCGAGATCGGCGGCTATCCGCTCGACCGCACGGTGGCCGACCCGGCGCGCATCGAGCGGGTCGCCGACCTGCTGGCGGGTGCCGAGCGGCCCCTGATTATCGCCGGCGGCGGCGTTCACCTGTCCGACGCGTGCGCCGAGCTTGCACGGCTCCAGGAGACCGCTTGCCTGGCCGTCGCGACCACGACCATGGGCAAGGGCGCGGTGGATGAGCGCCACGCGCTCAGCGTCGGCGTGATCGGCTACTTCATGGGGCCCGGCGGCATGGCCCGCCATCAGCGCGCGCTGATCGATCAATCCGACCTCGTCTTCCTGATCGGCACCCGGACCAACCAAAACGGCACCGATTCCTGGACGCTGTTCCCGCGCACGGCCCGGTACGTCCACCTCGACCTCGATGGGCTCGAGGTCGGCCGCAACTACGACTCCGAGCGCCTGGTCGGCGACGCCAAGTTGACCCTAGCCGCTCTCAACGAGGCCCTAAGCCGCCGCGATCTCGGCAAGCGCCTCGCGGCGCGCCCGGCGCTCGAGGCGCGGATTGCCAAGGGAAGGAAAGCCCACGAGGCGGAGGCGCGGCCCCTGCTCGCGTCGACCGCCAGGCCGATCCGGCCCGAACGCCTGATGGGCGAGCTCGGGCGCGTCATCGATGAGAACTCGATCCTGGTCGCCGACGCGAGCTATTCCTCGATCTGGGTCGCCAACTATCTGACCTCGCTCGCGCCGGGCATGCGCTTCATCACGCCGCGCGGCATCGCCGGGATCGGCTGGGGACTACCGTTAGCCTTGGGCGCCAAGCTCGCCGCGCCCGAGCGCGAAGTCTTCGTCCTGGTCGGCGACGGCGGTTTCGCCCACGTCTGGTCGGAGCTCGAGACGGCCCGGCGCCACGGCCTCAAGGTCATGCTGACCGTGCTCAACAACCAGCACCTCGGTTACCAGAAGCACGCCGAGGACGCGCTGTTCGGCGCGCACACCACGGCGGTCGACTTCGCCCCGGTCGATCACGCCGCGATCGCCCGAGCCTGCGGGCTTCATGGCGTGCGGGTCGAGGACCCTGCCGACTACGCCGAGGCCCTGGCAAAGTCCCGCCGCGCCGACCGCACGACGCTCATCGACGTGATCACCGCGCCCGAGGCCTACCCGCCGATCACGATGTTCGAGGGCCGGCTGCCCTATTGAGGCGATCGCGCCCAAGCAGGCTGTTTGAATACCCTCACCATTGTCATCGCGAGGCCACGAAGTGGCCGTGGCGATCCAGTACAAGGGCCAAGATGTCTGTACCTCTGGATTGCCGCGTCGGCCTTCGGCCTCCTCGCAATGACGGGCTCGGGAGTATTCAAAGCTTCCTAAATCCTCCGCCCCAGTCGCCCGGCGAGGTCCTGGACGAACTGCCAGGCGACGCGGCCCGAGCGGGCGCCGCGCGTCGCGGACCATTCGATCGCCTCGGCGCGCAGGCGCCCGGGCTCGACCACGAGCCCGAAGTGACCGACGTAGCCCTCGACCATGGCGAGATAGACGTCCTGGGTGCAGCCGTGAAACCCGAGCCAAAGTCCGAAGCGGTCGGACAGCGAGACCTTCTCCTCGACCGCCTCGGCCGGGTTAATCGCGGTCGAGCGTTCGTTGTCGACCATCTCACGCGGCATCATGTGGCGCCGGTTCGACGTCGCGTAGAACAGGACATTGTCGGGGCGCCCCTCGATGCCGCCCTCGAGGATCGCCTTGAGCGACTTGTACGAGGCATCCTCGCCCAGGAACGACAGGTCGTCGCAGAACACGATGCAGCGCCTCGGCGCCTCGCGCAGGAGCGCGAGGAGCCGGGGCAACGACGGAACATCCTCGCGGTGGATTTCGACCAAGGCGAGCGAGCCCGGCGTTTGCTGATTGACCTCGGCGTGGACCGCCTTGACCAGCGAGCTCTTGCCCATGCCCCGCGCGCCCCACAGCAGCGCGTTGTTGGCCGGAAGCCCCGAAGCGAAGCGGCGCGTGTTGTCGAGCAGGATGTCGCGCACCCGGTCGATGCCGTGGAGCAGGCCGATCGGCACGTGGCTGATGCGCGGGACCGCGGCCAGCGTGGCGCTTTCGGCGTGCCAGACGAAGCCGTCCGCCCGGTCGAGCGCGGCACCCGCCGCCGGTTCGGGCGCCAGTCGTTCGAGCGCCTCGGCGATGCGGCGCAAGAGGGCGGTCCGCGAGGGGTCCGGCGCGCGTTCGTCCATGGCCGAAGCTAGCACGGCGGACGGGCCGGACCAATCGGCGGTCCGGTTGCAAAACCCGGCTCGGCCGCTATAGTCCGCGTTCTTCCCGCCAGGCGAGGACACCTCGATGCTGATCTCACCGGCCTTTGCCCAGGCCGCCGGCGCGCCCCAGGGCGACATCCTCAGCTTTCTCTTGCCGATTGTCCTGATGTTCGGCGTGTTCTGGCTGCTCGTGTTCCGCCCGCAGCAGAAAAAGCTCAAGCATCACAAGGAGATGGTCGCCAATCTCAAGCGCGGGGATCAGGTCCTGACCGGGGGCGGGCTGTACGGGCGCGTCGCCAAGATCGAGGGCGGCAACATCTGCTACGTCGAGATCGCGCCCAATGTGAAGGTCAAGGTCGCGCAAAGCACCATCGCCGAGGTCATCACCAAGCCCGAGCCGCAGGCCGGCGCCGAGGCCGACGAGAAGGGCAAGGACGGCGAGAGCAAGGGCGTCGTCGAGAAGCCGAGCTAGGATTCCAGGCATTTCCGTCGCCGCGGCCGAGGACCGGTCACGATGCTGGCGTTCCCACGCTGGAAGATCATCGTCATCTTGTCGGTGTGCGCGATCGGCGTGATCGTCGCGCTGCCGAACCTGTTCAGCCGCGCGATGATCGGGGACCTGCCGTCATGGTTCCCGGCGCGCCAGGTTCTGCTCGGTCTCGACCTTCAGGGCGGCGCCCACCTCTTGTTCGAGGTCGAGACCGACGCGCTGGTCGCGACCCGGCTCGAGGGGCTCGAGCGCGACGTGCGCCAAGCCCTGCGCGGCGCCGACGTCGGCTACGACGAGCTCGGTGTGAAAGGGCTCGGCGTCGGCCTGGTGCTGACCAACCTCGCCCAGATCGAGGCCGCGCGCACCGCGTTGAACGACCTGGACCCCGCGCCCCTGGTCACGATCGGCGAGAACGGCGCGACATTGATCAGCTTCGATGAGCCGACGATCGAGACGTTCCGCAAGAGCGCCGTCGACCAGTCGATCGAGATCGTGCGCCGGCGCATCGACGAGACCGGGACGCGCGAGCCGACCATCCAGCGCCAGGGCGCCGACCGGATTCTGGTCCAGGTGCCCGGCGAATCCGATCCGGAGCGCATCAAGGACCTGATCGGCCAGACGGCGAAGCTCGAGTTCCGCCTGCTCGACACCAGCGTCACGCCGGGCCAGGCCGAGGCGGGCCAGCTCCCGGTCGGCTCGCAGCTCCTGCCCTCGGCGGACGAGCGCGACGCCCAGGGCAACCCGATCCGCCTGGTCGTGCGCAAGCGGGCCATGGTCACGGGCGAGGCCCTGGTCGATGCCCAGCCGTCGTTCCAGCAGGGCGCGCCGGTGGTGTCGTTCCAGTTCGATTCGGCCGGGGGCCGCCGGTTCGGCGAGGCGACGACCGAGAACGTGGGCCAGCGCATGGCGATCGTGCTCGACAGCGTTGTCATCAGCGCCCCGGTGATCCGCGAGCCGATCACCGGCGGGCGCGGCGTCATCAGCGGCAATTTCACGGTCCAATCGGCGACGGATCTGGCCCTGCTGCTGCGCGCCGGCGCGCTGCCGGCGCCCTTGACCGTCGTCGAGGAGCGCTCGGTCGGCCCCGGCCTCGGCGCCGATTCGATCCGCGCCGGCGTCATCGCCTCGGCAATCGCGGTCGTGCTGGTCATGGTCTTCATGATCCTGTTCTACGGGCTGTTCGGGATCATCGCGAACCTCGCCCTGATCGTGAACGGCATCCTGCTGGTGGCCGCGCTGACGCTGTTGCAGGCGACGCTGACCCTGCCGGGCATCGCCGGCATCGTGCTCACCCTGGGCATGGCGGTCGATGCCAACGTGCTGATCTTCGAACGCATCCGCGAGGAGATCGCGCTCGGGCGCACGCCGATCTCGGCGATCGAGGCCGGCTACAAGCGCGCCATGACGACGATCATCGATTCCAACCTGACCACCCTGATAGCCGCGCTGCTGATGTTCGGGCTCGGCTCCGGGCCGGTGAAGGGGTTCGGCGTCACGCTGTCGCTCGGCCTGGCGACGTCGGTGTTCACCGCGGTGACGTTCAGCCGGATGATCGTCGCGACCTGGCTCAGGCGCACGCGGCCCAAGACGGTGCCGATCTAAACCATGTTTCGATGCCCTGGAACACCCCCCTCCCTGCCCCTCCCCCACAAGGGGGGAGGGTACGCAACAGGACCAGCTTCATTCCCCCTCCCCCTCGATGGGCGTGACGGCGGATGCCCCCGCCGTCACGGGTCGGGGTGGGGGTGGTCGGCGATTCCACCCGAGCGGCATCCG
Source organism: Alphaproteobacteria bacterium (assembly GCA_040905845.1). Classification (GTDB taxonomy): domain Bacteria; phylum Pseudomonadota; class Alphaproteobacteria; order SP197; family SP197; genus VGDP01. The sequence continues at coordinate 22,044 of JBBDQV010000133.1, forward strand.
ATCTAGGAAGCAACCATGCTGCGCCCGATCCGCCCGATCCCCAGGACGCCGAAGATCCGCTTCATCGCGCAGCGGTTCGTGTTCTTCGGCCTGTCCGTCTTGGCCACGATCGCCTCGGTCTTGCTGATCGTCATTTGGGGTCTCAACTTCGGCATCGATTTTCGCGGCGGCATCCTGATCGAGGTCCGGGCCAAGCAGGCCGTCGCCATCGGCGATCTGCGCGCATCGCTCGGAACCCTCGGCCTGGGCGAGGTCGCGCTGCAGGAGTTCGGCGCGCCGACCGACGTGCTGATCCGCCTGCAGCAGCAGGAGGGTGGCGACGCGGCGCAAGCCGCGGCGGTCGAGCGCGCGCGCGACCGGATCGCCCAGGACCTCGGCGCCGACGTCGAGTTCCGCCGGACCGAGGTCGTCGGCCCCCAGGTCAGCTCCGAGCTGGTCGAGGCCGGCGCGATCGCCGTGCTCGTCTCGATCGCGGCCATGATGGTCTACATCTGGTTCCGCTTCGAATGGCAGTTCGGCATCGGCGCCGTGCTGGCCCTGGTCCACGACGTGATGCTGACGCTCGGGCTGTTCGCGCTGCTCCAGATCGAGTTCAACCTGACGATCATCGCGGCGCTCCTGACGATCATCGGCTACTCGATGAACGACACCGTGGTCATCTTCGACCGGGTGCGCGAGAACCTACGCAAGTTCAAGCAGATGAAACTCGGCGACCTGATCGACCTCAGCGTCAACGAGACGCTGTCGCGCACGATCATGACCGGCGGCACGACGCTGCTCGCGCTGCTCGCGCTCTATGCCTTCGGCGGCGAGGTCATCGCCGGCTTCACCCTCGCCATGATCTGGGGCGTGATCGTCGGGACGTACTCGTCGGTCTACATCGCCGCGCCGGTCCTGCTCTACACCGGCGTGCGCGGCGGTCGCGTCGCGAGCGAGGCCAAGGCGGCGCCCGAGGCGCCCTGAGCCCGGTGGAGATCACCCCGAGCGTCCCCCTCGGCCGACCCGTCATCGAGGCCTATGGCGGCGGGCGGTTCCGCATCGCCGGGCGGGTTCACGAAGGGTCCGTGCTGATCCTGCCCGACAAGGCCATCGCCTGGCCGGTGGCCAGCCTCGAGGCGGTGTCCCGGGCGAGCCTCGCCGAGGTCTTCGAGCGCGCCCAGATGCTGGACATCCTGCTGTTAGGGACCGGGGCGCAACTCGCCATGGTCGACCTCGGCTTGCGCGCGGCGTTCATCGAGGCCCGCATCGCGCTCGAGGTCATGGCCACCGGCGCCGCGTGCCGCACCTTCAACGTGCTGCTCGCCGAGGACCGCCGGGTCGGCGCCGCGCTGATCGCCGTGCCCTGAAGTAAGCGCGGCGTCCTCGACCCGGATGCGGTGGACCAGGAGCGGCAAGTGCAGGGCGGAGAACAACGCCGCCACCGGCCACGCGCCGAACACCATGGGTAGCGCCGCGAGCTCGCCGGCGACGATCAGGTAGTTGGGGTGGCGCGTCCAGCGGTACGGCCCGCGCCGCACCATCGGTGCCCCCGGCACGACGATGACGCGCGTCGTCCAACGCGGCCCCAGGCTGATCAACACCCAGACCCTCGCCGCTTGAAGGAGCACGAAGAGCGCAAGCGCGACGGCGTCGATGACGGTCGTGCGCCAAGCCGCAGCGGCCGCCGCTACGAGCCAGGCGGCATGGAACACCACGAGCCACGGGTAGTGCCCGGCGCCGACCTCGCGGCCGCCACGTCTCAACAGCGCCGCCGCGTTGCGCCGGGCGAGCGCGAGCTCGGCCAAACGCTGGAGCGCGACCAACCCGACCAGGGCGACGGAAAAACTCACGCCGCCTCGGCAATCAGGAAGGCCGCCGTGAACCCTGGGCCGAGCGAGGACAGCAGCAGGCGCCCGCGCTGGCCGCGCTCGAGCGCGCGCGCCAGCACGAACAGGACCGTGACCGCCGACATGTTGCCAAAGCGCAGCAGCACGGCGCGGCTGTCCTCGAGCGCGCCGGGCACGAGGCCGAACGCCTCCTCGAGCGCGTCAACCACCTTGGCGCCGCCCGGGTGGCACAGGAACGCGTCGATCGCGTCCAGACCGAGCCCGTGCTTGGCGAGGAAGCGCTCGGCCACCGCGCGCAGGTCGCCGCGGATCAGCGCCGGGATGTCACGCGAGAACAATACGCCGAGCCCGTCGTCCATGACGCGCCAGCCCATGACGTCGAGCGAGCCCGGCCAGGTGTGCTCGCCCCAGCTCCTGAGTACGGCCCCGGTGCCTTCGGTCGAGACGATGCAGGCGGCCGCGCCGTCGCCGAACAGCGCGCTCGCGATCAGATTGCTCTTCGACCGGTCGCCATGGCGGAAGGTCAGCCCGCACAGCTCGACGACGACGAGCAGCACGCGCGAGCCGGGCCGGGCGAGCGCCATGGCGCCGGCGCGCGCCAAGCCGAGCACGCCGCCGGCGCAGCCGAGTCCGAACACCGGCAGGCGCTCGACATCGCGCCGGAACGGCAGGCGCTCGACGAGAAGCGCATCGAGGCTCGGCGTCGCCACGCCCGAGGTCGAGACGGCGACAATGCCGTCGATGTCGTCGAGAGCGAGCCCCGACCGCTCGATGACCGCGGCGGCGGCCCGCGCGCCGAGCTCGACCGCATGGCGCAGGTAGAGATCGTTGCGCTCGGCGAAGCCATGCGGTTCCAGGTACCACGACAGCGGTACGCAGGAGTGTCGGGTCGCGATCGCCGCGTTCGCGTAGACGCCCCGGGCGCGAACCCGGTCGGCCAACGTCGCGTCGAACAGCCCGAGCCCGACCCTTGCCACCTCCGCCTGGTCGAGCACATGCTCGGGCAGGGCCGTCGCGAGGCCGAGGAGGCGGGCCGGGGCGGGGTGTGTCACCTCCACAAGATGGTGCCGCACGCACTTTGGGGGAAGTCACAAGCGCGTGCGGCTTGCGATGACGCCGGCGGCGCGGCAATGTGGCATGCCATCGCGCGGGGGCGTGTCGAGATGACCGAGGCCGACAATCCTGGCCGCACGGCCGAGCCTGGGGACGCCAAGCCGCGCCGCCGGTTCCGCCTGCGCGCCCGGCTCAGAACCTATTTCTTCACCGGCGTCATCGTCACGGCGCCGATCAGCTTGACGATCTATCTCGTCGTGCTGTTCATCGATTTCGTCGATAGCCGGGTCATGCCGTTCATCCCGGCGCGCTACAACCCCGAGACCTATCTGCCGTTCAGCGTGCCGGGGCTCGGCATCATCGTCATGATCGTGCTGCTGACGGCGGTCGGCGCGATCTCGGTCGGGCTGATCGGTCGCACGGCGGTCCGCATGGGCGAGCACCTGGTCGAGCGCATGCCCGTGGTGCGCAGCATCTACGGTGCGCTGAAGCAGGTGTTCGAGACGGTGCTGTCCGAGAAATCGCGCACCTTTCGCGAAGTCGTGCTGGTCGAATTCAAGCCCGGCATCTGGGCGATGGGGTTCATCACCAACAAGACCATGGGCGAGGTGCAGAACCGGACCGAGGACGAAGTCGTCAACGTGTTCGTCCCGACCGTGCCCAACCCGACTACCGGGCTCTTGCTGTTCATCCCGCGCAAGGACCTGGTAGCGCTCGACATGACCCCGGAGGAAGGCGCCAAGATGCTGATCTCTGGCGGCATCGTCACGCCACCCGATCGCCGGCCCGAGGCGGCGCAGAAGCATCCCGATCTCGCCGCCCATCACGGCGAGACGGGCTGACCGCGGATCACTCCGGATCGAGCGCGGCGTAGCCGTGGCGGGCGACCGCTTCGGCCGGCCAGACGGCGACCCAGCGGCCGCGGTAGGGCTGCAGGAACGTGGGCGCCTCGGGCAGCGCCTCGGTCCGCCGGGGATAGCTGACGATGAGGCCGCCCGGGTGCGCGGCGGCCCAGGCGTCCAGCGCCGGTTCCTCGACCTCGTCGAGTGGTCGGACCAAGCGCCCGACGAACTGGAACAGGCCCTCGTAGCCGAGCGGGTGTGCGACGGCGAGCCCCCGGCCCTGCGCGTCGGCCAGGAAGCGAGCGGCGGGCGCCAGGTCGAACCGATGGCGGACATCCGTGGCGAACCCGACGTGGACCGCGAGGTACGCGACGGCCACGGCGCCGGTCAGCTGCAGCACGCCCTGCTCGCGCGTGCGCCAGCGCAGTGCGAACAGCCCCGCCAGGCCGAACGCCAGGACCGATGGGCCGAAAGGCGAAACCTCCGCCGCCACGCCCGCGACGCCGGACGGGAGCCAGTCGATCGCGCCGATCGTCATGGCCAATCCGAGAGCAGCGGCGAGGCCCAGGGGCGCGAGCGGCAAACTGGCATCCCACCGGCGGGGCGGCGGCGCGTCCGCCAGCAGACGAGCGGTGAGCAGCGTCAGCGCCGGCAGCAGCGGGACCAGGTAGTTCGGCTGCTTGCCGCTGATCAGGCAGAAGCCGACGAAGGGCACCGCAAACCAGACCAGGCAGAAGCGGATCGCCGCGTCGGCCGCCAGCGTGTGCCGGGCCTCGACGGCCGCGCGCCACAGCGGCGGCCACCACAGCCACGGGTAGGCGAGCAGCGGAAGCCACGGCAGATACCACCACCACGGCTCGGCGTGGGCGAACGAGGCCGCCAGGCGGCCACCGGTCTGGCCCCACAGGATCGCCGCGCCGTAGGTCTCGCCGCCGGCGCGCGCCGCCGGGATCGCCCAGCCGAGCCCGATGGCGGCACCGAGAACGAGCGCCACGGCGACGCCGGCGTACCAGCGCCGCCACGACGAGCGCACCCGGCGCGACCACAACGGCGCCAGCAGGACGACGGGGAGAACGTGGAGCAGGACCACCGGCCCCTTGGTCAAGGCGCCGAGTCCAAGCCCAACCCCCATGGCGATGATGCCGGGAACAGGCGCGCGCACCGCGCGCACCGCGCCCCACAGCGCCAGCAGCACGAAAAAGCCGAGCGGTACGTCGAAGAAGGCGATGGTCGCGAACACGAGGAAGACCGGCAGACTTACCAGCATCAGCGGTGCCATGCGCCGGATGCCGGGAGATTCGGGCCACAGATCGCGCGCGAGGAGGTCGGTCAGCGCCAGGCAGCCGACCCCGAAAAGCGGCGCGACGAGCCGCGCCCAGGTCTCGCCGACCCCGCCGAGCGACCAGCCGAGCAGGATCGTCCAGAACATCAGCGGCGGCTTGTCCGGATACGGCTGGCCGTTCAGATGGGGAACAAGCCAGTCGCCGCGCTGCCACATCTCCCACGCGACGGACAGATAGCGCGCTTCGCTGACCGGCAAGGGGCCGCGCGCGACCAGCGCCACGTCGGCCAGGACGAGAAGCAGGATGGCGGCGGCGCCGGCCCCGCCCAATCGGGGGACGCTCACGAAGGCTCGGCGCGACCTGCGCGGCGCCGCTTGGCGTTGCGGATCAAGGCCAGGTTGCGCGCGTAGATGAGGAGCCCAAGGCCCTGGCCCGTGATGAACACCGGGTCGAGGCGGTAGATCGCGTAGGTCAGCAACACGGCGCCCCCGGCGAGCGAGATGTACCAGAAGACCAGGGGGACGACGCTCTCCCCCCTCCTCTCGCTGTGGATCCACTGGACGATGAAGCGCAATCCGAACAGCGCCTGGCCGCCGAAGCCGATCGCGAGCCAGATCGTTTCAGCGTCCATCGCGGGTCTTCTCCTCGCGCCCGGCCCGGAGCAATCTCCGGCTGAGCCACAGGACACCGAGCATATCGACGATGCCGACCCACAGCCGGTCGCCGACGCCGTACTTGGTGCGCCCGGCGCGGCGCGGCCGATGGCGGACCGCGCGGTAGCGCACCCGGTGGCCGGCCGCGAGGAACAGCGCCGGCAGGAACCGATGCATGTGGTCGAAGCGCGGCAGCGCCAGAAAGTCCGCCCGGTCGAACGCCTTGAGCCCGCAGCCGGTATCGACGGCGCCGTCGCCGAGCACGCGGCCGCGCACGCCGTTGGCGATGCGCGAGGCGAACCGTTTGGTCCACGGATCATCGCGGCGAGCGCGCACGCCGGCGACCAGCGCGGGGCCGCCGGGCGTTTCGAGCTCGGCGAGCAGCCCCGGCAGGTCGACGGGGTCGTTCTGGCCATCGCCGTCGAGCGTCGCCACCAGCCCGTGGCGCGCCGCCTCGACGCCGCTGACGATCGCGGCGCTCTGGCCACGCCGTCGGCCGTGCCGCACCAGGCGGACACGCGCATCGGCCGCCTCGGCGGCGGTGCCGTCGTCGCTGCCGTCATCGACCACGATGATCTCGAACTCCCGACCGTCGAGCGCGCGCCGGACCTCGTCGACCAGGTGTGCGATGTTGCCCGCCTCGTTGTACGCGGGCACGACGACGCTGACGCCGCTCGCCCGCGAGCAATCCAACTCTTCCGCCGATGGTTGAGATGCTGCCGTGTCTTGGAATGGACTCATGCGACGCGCGGACGCGCTACCCCTTGTATCTGGAGATTGGCGCCGCGGTGTGCTGGAAGTGGTGCCGCGAGGG
>JBBDQV010000134.1:0-14156 GCA_040905845.1 Alphaproteobacteria bacterium
TGTCGGGCGCGCGGGGGCGCGCGTTCGCGGGGCGAATTGCCCCCGCGCCGACGCGGCCATGGGCGCCGGGGCCGACGCCGATCCAGTCGCCGGCGCGCCAGTAGACCAGGTTGTGGCGGCATTCCCGACCGCCGCGCGCGTGGTTCGAGACCTCGTAGGCCGGCATCCCGGCCCGCTCCAGAACCTCCTGGGTCACGTCCCACAGCGCCGTCGCCGTATCTTCGTCGGGCGCCGCGAGCTCGCCGAGCCGCGCGAGCGTGTGGAACCGCGTGCCCGGCTCGATGGTGAGCTGGTAGGCCGAGACGTGCTCGGTGCCGAGCGCGAGGGCGCGGCCGAGCTCGGCGCGCCAAGCCGCCGGGGTCTGGCCGGGCCGGGCGTAGATCAGGTCGAGCGAGGCACTCGGAAAGCTGGCCACGGCGCGGCCGACCGCTTCGATCGCCTCCGCCGCCGCGTGGCGGCGGCCGAGGAAGACCAGCGCCACGTCGTCGAGCGCCTGGACGCCGATCGAGGCCCGGTTCACGCCGGCCGCGCGGTAGCCGGCGAAGTTCGCGGCCTCGACCGAGGTCGGATTCGCTTCGAGCGTCACCTCGACGTCCGCCGCGACCGTGAAGCGCGCCGCGATGCGATCGAGCACCGCGCCGACCGTCGCCGGCGCCATCAGCGAGGGCGTACCGCCGCCGAAGAAGACGCTGCCCACGGTGCGCCCGGGCGCCTCGGCGCCGGCCGCGTGGTCGAGCTCGGCGAGCAGGCCCTCGCGCCAGCGCGCCTCGTCGATGCTCTCCCGAACGTGGCTGTTGAAGTCGCAATAGGGGCACTTCGAGCGGCAGAACGGCCAATGGACGTAAATGCCGAACATGATTCAGCCCCCGCAGCCGAGCGCGGCGATCAGCTTGGCGAACGCGCGCGCGCGGTGGTCGAAGCGGCGTTTCTCGGCCGGCTCCATCTCGGCGAAGGTGCGCCCCACGCCCTCCGGCTCGAACACCGGGTCGTAGCCAAAGCCGTTGGCGCCGCGCGGCGCGACGAGCACGCCGTCGACGACGCCCTCGAAGACCGCGACGTCACCGTCCGGCCAGGCCAGCGCGAGCGTCGAGACAAACCGGGCGCGGCGATTGGACTGCCCGTCGAGCGCGCGCTCGACCCGGGCAAAGGCGGCGCGGTAGTCGCGATCAGGCCCGGCCCAGCGCGCGGTTTGCACACCGGGAGCGCCGCCGAGCGCATGGATCATCAAACCGGAGTCGTCCGCGAGCGCGGGCAGGCCCGACCCCCGCGCGGCGGCGCGCGCCTTCATGGTCGCGTTCTCCGCGAACGTCGCGCCCGTCTCCTCGGGCTCGGGCAGTCCCAGCACGGCGGCGCTCACGGGTTCGATGCCGTGCGGGCCGAGCAGATCGACGATCTCGGCCAGCTTGCCGGGGTTATGGCTGGCGACGACGAGGCGGCCACGGGGCAAGGCCCGCACGGACTAACCCGCCGACCCGAGAGCCGCGCGCTGGAGGCGAACGAGTTCCGCCGTGCCCGCGCGCGCCAGCGCGATGAGCTCGGCGAGCTGGGCCTCGGTGAACGGCTTCGCCTCGGCGCTCGCCTGCACCTCGACCAGCGCGCCGGTGCCGGTCAACACGAAGTTCGCGTCGGCCTCGGCCTGGGAGTCCTCGGCGTAGTCGAGGTCGAGCACGGCCGCGCCGCCGACGATGCCGGCGCTGACGGCGGCGACGTGATCGACGAGGGGCGAGGCGGTCAGGAGCTTCGCCGCGACCAGCCCGGCGCAGGCCTGGGCCAGCGCGACCCAGGCGCCGGTGATGGCCGCGGTGCGCGTGCCGCCGTCGGCCTGCAGGACGTCGCAATCGATCTTGATCTGGCGCTCGCCCAGCGCGTCGAGCCGGGTGACCGCGCGCAAGGAGCGCCCGATCAGGCGCTGGATCTCGTGGGTCCGGCCGCCCTGGCGGCCGCGCGCCGCCTCGCGCTCGGTGCGCGTGTGGGTCGCGCGCGGCAACATGCCGTACTCGGCGGTGACCCAGCCGCGCCCGCTGTTGCGCAGGAACGGCGGCACTCTGGCCTCGACCGACGCGGTGCAAAGGACGTGGGTGTCGCCGAAGCGGGCGAGGCAACTGCCCTCGGCGTACTTGGCGGCGCCGGGCTCGAGCCGGATGGAGCGAAGGTCGTCGGGCGCGCGGCCCGCGGGGCGCTGGGTCATGACGCTGGGCGGATGGTTGCGCGAAGGGCCGGCACCCTACTCCCGGGGCAGCGGGGCGTCAAAAAGTCCCGAAGTTGACGCCGATGATGCCCCCACTTACATAAGCACCACGGTTTCAGAACGACTTGCTTCGGCTGGCGACGGTGATCCAGGAACTCAACAAGCGCTCGCTCGACATCTTCCGGCACATCGTCGAGGCCTACGTCGACACCGGCGAGCCGGTCGGCTCGCGCACGGTGTCGCGCCGGCTCAACGGCAAGTTGTCGCCGGCGACGATCCGCAATGTCATGGCGGACCTGGAGGAAGTCGGGCTTTTGCGCGCGCCGCACACTTCGGCCGGGCGCCTGCCGACCGACCTGGGGCTCAGGTTGTTCGTGGACGGCCTGCTCGAGGTCGGCAACCTTAGCCCCGAGGAGCGCGCGACGATCGAGCGCCGCTGCCAGGGCGCCGGCCAGAGCGCCGAGGACGTACTGACCGAGGCGACGACGATGCTGTCGGGCCTGTCGAGCTGCGCCGGCGTCGTCGTCGCGCCCAAGCAGGAGGCGACGACGTTCAACCACGTCGAATTCGTCTCGCTCGGCCGCGATCGCGCGTTGGTGGTGTTGGTCAACGACAACGGGGCGGTCGAGAACCGGGTCATCGACCTGCCGGCCGGCTTGATTCCCTCGGCGCTGGTGCAGGCGACCAACTACCTCAACTCCAGGCTGACCGGGCGCACCTTCGAGGAGGTGCGCACGATCGTCCAGCGCGAGCTCGACGAGCACACGGCCGAGCTCGACGCCCTGACCGCGCGCGTGGTCGAGGCCGGGCTCGCGACCCGCGCCGGCGAAGGCCAGGGAACCCTGATCGTGCGCGGCCACGCGAATCTCCTGAAGGACCTGACCGCGGTCCAGGAGCTCGAACGAATCCGCGGCCTGTTCCAGCTCCTGGAGGCCAAGCGCGATCTGATGCGCCTGGTCGAGCTGACCCAGGACGCCGACGGCGTACGCATCTTCATCGGCGCCGAGCACGCGCTGTTCGGGCTGACCGAGTGCTCGACCGTGGTCGCGCCGTTCCATGACCGCCAGGGACATATGGTCGGCGCCATCGGCGTCATCGGCCCGACGCGGCTCAACTACGGCCGCATCATCCCGCTGGTCGACTACACCGCGCGTGTCATAGGCACGCTTGTCCCCTGACCCGATGACGACGCCAACCGACGACGGATCATGATCGACGACGAAACCCAGGCCCAGGCGACCGAGAACGTGCCGGCGGACGGCGTTCCGGCCAACGACGTCCGGCCCGAGGAAGCGCCGGCCGCGCCGTCGCCGGACGAGGAGATCGCGAGCCTCAAGGATCAACTCCTGCGCGCGCTCGCCGAGACCGAAAACGCGCGCCGGCGCGCCCAGCGCGACCGCGAGGACGCGAGCCGGTTCGCGATCCAGGACTTCGCCCAGGCCCTGCTCGATGTCGCCGACAACCTGCGCCAGGCGCTCTCGGCGGTGCCGGCGAACGGTGGCGAGGATGCGCTCGCGGCCTTGCGCCAGGGCGTCGAGCTGACCGAGCGGACGCTCGCGAGCGCCTTCGAACGCCACGGCGTCAAGCGCTTCGACCCCAAGGGCGAGCGCTTCGACCCCCATCGGCACCAGGCCGTGTTCGAAGTCGAGACGGCGGACAGCCCCCCCGGCACCGTGGTTCAGGTGCTGCGTGCCGGCTACATCCTTAACGACAGGTTGCTGCGCCCCGCCATGGTCGGCGTCGCCAAGGGCGCCCAGGCCGAGCCGGCCGCCGGCGGTGTCGATACCACGGCCTAGACTGGTGTCCGTGGCTTGCACGCCGGCGCGGCCGGTCCCATATAGCCGTTCGAAACGTGGGGCCATGGCCCCGACCCGGGGGCCCGGGCGACGCTGGAGCGAGGTCGCCGGGGTTCGCCATGCGAGGAGGACTCATGAGTAAGGTCATCGGCATCGACTTGGGCACGACGAACAGCTGTGTCGCGATCCTCGAGGGCAAGAACCCGCGCGTCATCGAGAACGCCGAAGGACAGCGCACGACGCCCTCGATGGTCGCCTTCACCGGTTCGGGCGAGCGCCTGGTCGGCCAGGCCGCCAAGCGCCAGGCGGTGACCAACCCCGAGAACACCCTGTTCGCGATCAAGCGGCTGATCGGCCGGTCCTTCACCGACCCCATGGTCAGTAAGGACATGGACCTGGTCCCCTACAAGATCGTCAAGGCCGACAACGGCGACGCCTGGGTCGAGGCCGCCGGCAAATCGCTGAGCCCGAGCCAGATCAGCGCCTTCATCCTGACCAAGATGAAGGAGACCGCGGAGGCATTTCTGGGCGAGCCGGTGACCCAGGCGGTGATCACCGTGCCGGCCTACTTCAACGACAGCCAACGCCAGGCGACAAAGGACGCCGGCAAGATCGCCGGGCTCGAGGTCCTGCGCATCATCAACGAGCCGACCGCGGCGGCGCTCGCCTACGGCATGGAGAAGAAGAAGACCGGCACCATCGCGGTCTACGACCTCGGCGGCGGCACCTTCGACATCTCGGTGCTCGAGATCGGCGACGGCGTGTTCGAGGTGAAGTCGACCAACGGCGACACCTTCCTCGGCGGCGAGGACTTCGACAAGCGCGTCATCGACTACCTGGCCGACGAGTTCAAGAAGGAGAACGCGATCGACCTGCGCGGCGACAAGCTCGCGCTCCAGCGGCTCAAGGAGGCCGCCGAGAAGGCCAAGATCGAGCTGTCGAGCTCGATGCAGACCGAGGTCAACCTGCCGTTCATCACGGCGAAGGACGGCCAGCCGATCCACCTTTCCATCAAGCTGACGCGCGCCAAGCTCGAATCCCTGGTCGATGAGCTGATTCAGAAGACGGTCGGGCCATGCCGCTCGGCGCTCAAGGATGCCGGGCTCTCGGCGGGCGAGATCGACGAGGTCGTCCTGGTCGGCGGCATGACCCGCATGCCCAAGGTCATCGAGACGGTGAAGACGTTCTTCGGCAAGGAGCCGCACAAGGGCGTCAATCCCGACGAGGTCGTCGCGGTCGGCGCGGCGATCCAGGCCGCCGTGCTAAAGGGCGAGGTCAAGGACGTCCTGCTGCTCGACGTGACCCCGCTCAGCCTCGGCATCGAGACGCTGGGCGGCGTGTTCACGCGCTTGATCGATCGCAACACGACGATCCCCACGCGCAAGAGCCAGATCTTCTCGACCGCGGAGGACGGCCAGACCGCGGTCACCATCCGGGTGTTCCAGGGCGAGCGCGAGATGGCGGCCGACAACAAGCTGCTCGGCCAGTTCGACCTGGTCGGCATCCCGGCCGCGCCGCGCGGCATGCCACAGATCGAGGTCACCTTCGACATCGACGCCAACGGCATCGTCAGCGTCTCGGCCAAGGACAAGGCCACCGGCAAGGAGCAGCAGATCCGCATCCAGGCCTCGGGCGGGCTCAGCCAGGACGACATCGAGCGCATGGTCAAGGACGCCGAGAGCCATGCGGCCGAGGACAAGAAGCGGCGCGAGCTGGTCGAGGCGAGGAACCATGGCGAGGGCCTGATCCACGCCACCGAGAAGAACCTGACCGAGCACGGCGCCAAGGTGGGCGAGACCGAGCGCAAGGCGATCGAGGCCGCCGTCGCCGAGCTTAAGGAGACGCTCAAGGGCGAGGACGCCCAGGCGATCCAGGCCAAGACCAACACGCTCATGCAGGCGTCCATGAAGCTCGGCGAGGCGATGTACAAGTCGGAGCAGCAAGCCTCGGCGGCCAGCGGCGACGGCGCCGACGGCCCGACGGGCAACGGTTCCGCCGAAGCGGGCGAGGACAAGGTGGTCGACGCCGAGTTCGAGGAGGTCGACGACGAGCACAAGGGCCGCCGCGCCTAGGGCCGGCGGACGGGCCGCGCGGAGCGGGATCGGGACGGGAACACGGGCGCCGGCGGGGATCAGCCTCGGCCGGCGCCGCGCGTATGACAACGGCGTTCGGCGGGGCGCGAGGATGGCGAAGCGCGACTACTACGAGACCCTCGGCGTCGCCCGGGGCGCGGAAGCTGACGCGATCAAGTCGGCGTACCGCAAGCTCGCCATGAAGTTTCACCCCGACCGTAACCAGGGCGATGGCGAGTCCGAGCACAAGTTCAAGGAAATCAACGAAGCGTACGAGATCCTCAAGGATCAGCAGAAGCGCGCCGCCTACGACCAGTATGGCCACGCCGCGTTCGATGGGCAGGGCGGCAGGGCCGCGGGCTTCGACTTCTCGTCGAGCTTCGCCGACGTGTTCGACGACCTGTTCGGCGAGTTCACGGGCCGCGCGCGCGGCCGCGGCCAGCGGCGCGGCGCCGATCTGCGCTACAACCTCGAGGTCAGCCTCGAGGACGCGTTCAAGGGCAAGCAGGCCAAGATCCGCGTGCCCACAGCGGTGGCGTGCGAATCGTGCGGCGGCTCCGGCTCGGCCGACGGGGCCGCCGCGAGCGCCTGCCCGACCTGCGGCGGCCACGGCAAGATCCGAGCCCAGCAGGGCTTTTTCACCATCGAGCGGACCTGCGCGACGTGCGGCGGCTCGGGCCGGGTGATCCGCAACCCGTGCCGAAGCTGCCAGGGCGCGGGCCGCGTCCAGCGCGACAAGACGCTCCAGGTCCAGATCCCGGCGGGCGTCGAGGACGGCACCCGCATCCGACTTTCGAACGAAGGCGAGGCGGGGCTCAGGGGCGCCCCGACCGGCGATCTCTACATCTTCCTCGCGGTCAAGCCGCACCGGGTCTTTCAGCGCGAAGGCACCACGATTTACTGCCGCGTGCCGATCCCCATGACGGTGGCGGCCATGGGCGGCGCGATCGAGGTGCCGACGATCGACGGCGCGCGCGCCAAGGTGACGATCCCCTCGGGCACCCAGTCCGGGCACCAGTTCCGCCTCAAGGGCAAGGGCATGGTGCCGATGCGCGGGCCCGGGCGCGGCGACATGATCGTCGACGCCGTGATCGAGACGCCGATGAACCTGACGCCCAAGCAGAGGGAGCTGCTCAAGGAGTTCGAGAAGGCCGGCAAGAACACGAGCCCCGAGGCCGAAGGGTTTTTCGCCAAGGTCAAGGACCTGTGGAACGATTTGACGGAGTAGGAGCGGATGCTTCGGCTTGCGGCGCGCCCGCCCATCGGCTAGGTTACATGTAACGAGCCGCGAGACGTACTCGATGACCGAGGCAAACAAGCGAAAGGTCCGCGACAAGGTGAAGAGCCACCGCGACCGCCTCCGCGCACGCGGGCTGAGACCGCTCCAGATATGGGTGCCGGACACGCGCACGGCCAAGTTCCGGGCCGAGGCGCACCGCCAGTCCCTCGCCGTCGCGCGAAGCCCCGAGGCCGAGAACGATCAGGCGTTCGTCGACGCGATCTCGGAGCTTGGTGACGGGTGAAGCGCGGCGAGGTCTGGACGGTTTCAGGTGCCGGCTACGCCGGCAAACCACGACCCGCCGTCATCGTGCAGGGCGACCGATTCGACGCCACGACATCGCTAACGATCTGCCCCTTCACGTCCGACACGGTGGACGTGCCTCTATTCCGAGTCGCCATCGAGCCTAGTGAACGCAACGGTCTGCAAGTCGCCTCGCGCTTGATGGTTGACAAGATCACAACGGTCAGGAGGAAGAGACTCGGCCGGCGGATCGGTCGGCTCGGCGACGCGGAAATGACGGCCTTGAACCGGGCGATCATGGTTTTCCTCGGCTTGGCCTAGCCTGCGTCGGCAGGCGCCCACACGTAACGCACGTCGGGTTCCTTCTCCTCGTTGCCCGCGCCGTCGGTGACCTCGATGGCGACGAGACCGTGGCGCTCGTAGAACGTGCCGGCGCGCGCATCCAGGTGAAGGTTTCCGCCTCGTCGTGCAGCGCCGGCAGCCACGGCATCGCCTCGGCGCGCGTCGCGCGGTGGATCACCGCGAGCCCGGCGTCGTCGGGAACGGCTGGACGGATGCGCAAGCGCGCATCGGAGGTAACCAAGAGTACCCTTTCCTCCTGGACCGGCCCGAGTCATCATCGAACCCACGAGGCACTGACCAGGGACTTCCGCCATGAGCCAGCTCACCGTCGCAAGCAGCGCGCTCGCCGGGTTCGACCGCGACCCCGCCCGCTCGCGCGCGCAGCCGGGATTCTACTACTACGACGCCGACGTGTTTCGGCGCGAGAAATCAGCGATCTTCCACCGCTCCTGGCAGTACGTCGGCCATGTCTCGATGCTGCCCGAACCGGGCCGCTACATCGTGCGCGACATCCTCGACCAGAGCGTCGTCGTGCTGCGCGACGCCACCGGCGCGCTCAAGGCCTTCTTCAACGTCTGCCAGCACCGGGCGCACCGGCTGCTCGAAGGCGAGGGCGCGTTGGGCGCGGTCATCACGTGCCCCTATCACGCCTGGGTCTACGGCCTCGACGGCGCGCTTCGTATCGCGCGCGGCTCGGAGCGCATGGCGGCGTTCAGCAAAGAGGAATTCTGCCTTTCGCCCGTGCGGCTCGATTCCTTCCTCGGCTTCCTGTTCGTCAACCTGGACGGCAACGCGCCGCCGTTCGCGACCGTCACGGCCGCGCTCGGCGCCGAGATCGCGGGCTTTTCGCCCCACGCCGCCGCGCTCCACTGCGCGCATCGCAACGAGTTCCCGGTCGCGGCCAACTGGAAGAACTCGGTCGAGAACTACTCGGAGTGCTTCCACTGCCCGATCCAGCACAAGACCCTGGTCGAAGGCGGGCTCGACTACGAATCCTACCGGGTCACGGTGCACGAGCATTTTCACAGCCATTCGAGCCGCGCGCCGGCGCGCCAGGCTTACGCGACGCGCACCGAAGGCGCAGGCCGTCCCGACGCGTTCGGCAGCTGGCTGTTGTGGCCGAACTGGTGCATCGAGGCGTATCCCGGCGGCAACCTGACCGTGTTCCACCACGTGCCGCTCGGCCCCGAGACGACGGTGCAGCGCTGCGAGTGGTACTTCCCGCACCAGACGCCGACCGCCGAGGAGCGCGAGGTCATCGACTTCGTCGACGTCGTGCGCGCCGAGGACATCCCGATCTGCGAGAGCGTGCAGAGCGGGCTGCATAGCCTTGGCTATCGGCGCGGCCGGTTCATCGTCGACGACGCGCGCACCGAGGTCAGCGAGCACGCGGTCCACGATTTCCAGCTCAAGGTGCTGCGCGCGCTGGGCGAGGTCGGTTAGGCCGTGGTGTTGCGCCTCGGCATCGCGGGCGCGGCCGGGCGCATGGGCCAGATGCTCGTGCGCGAGGCGAGCGCGACCGCGGCGGTCATCGTCGCCTCGGCAAGTGAAGCCTTGGGCTCACCCATGCTGGGCAAGGACGCCGGCGAGGTCGCCGGGCTCGGGTCACTTGGTGTCGCGATCGTTGACGACCCGCGGGCCCTGTTCGAGGCGGCCGACGTGGTGCTCGACTTCACGGCGCCTGCCGCGAGCCTCGGCCACGCCGCGATCGCCGCACGGACAGGCAAGGCCTTCGTGGTCGGGACGACCGGGATCGCCAAGGATCAGGAGCAGGCGTTCGCCGAGGCCGGCAAACGCGCCGTGGTCGTGCGCGCCGCCAATTTCAGCCTCGGCGTCAACCTGATGCTGGCCTTGGTCCAGCGCGCGGCCGCGAGCCTCGATCCCGCGTGGGACATCGAGATCGTCGAGATGCATCATCGCCACAAGGTCGACGCGCCCTCGGGCACCGCGCTGGCGCTCGGCCACGCGGCGGCCAAGGGACGCGGGGTCGCGCTCGACGAGGTCGCCGAGCGCGGCCGCGACGGCGTCACCGGCGCGCGCAACAAGGGGGCAATCGGCTTCGCGGCGTTGCGCGGCGGCGACGTCGCCGGCGAGCACACGGTCGTCTTCGCCGCCGACGGCGAGCGCCTCGAGCTCACTCACAAGGCGACGACGCGCGGGATATTCGCGCGCGGCGCGCTCAAGGCCGCGCTGTGGACCCAGGGCCGCGCCCCCGGGCTTTATTCCATGACGGACGTGCTCGGGCTCTAGAGAAAAGGGGTCAGACCCCATGTCCTGAATTGGATCAGGCGGGCGATGAGCCGACCAACCGGCGCAGCGCGGCCATGAGCGCGCGGGCGACCTGGGCCCGCTCGTCGGGCATCAGGAACGCGCCGAGCGTCACCGCGCGGCCGTGGGATGAGACGCGCAGCCGGCTTTCGTGCCGAGGCGGGTCGTCCATCTCGACCCTGAGCCAGTGGGGCGGGGCGAAGCGGACGTGATCGGTGCGCCCCCACGGGTCGGTGCGGCGCACGGTGAACGCTTCGGGGGTAAGCTCGAGCCGCTCGCTCCTGCGCGCGGTCACGAACGAGAGCTTGAGCGCCAGATAGAGCAGCGCCACGTCGAGCCCGAGAAAGCCGACCACCGGCCACGCGCCGATCACCCAGAAGCCGACGCCCAAGGCGAGACAAAGCGCCGCGAAGGCGCCGACCAGAAGCCGCATGCCGGCGGGCGTCAGCGAGCGGTGCGGCGTGAGCACCGCGTCGAACAGCGGCGTCGCGGTCGTGCTCATGGCCGGGCTCGCGCCATGGCGATGGTTCTCACCCGGCAAGACCCATGTGGCGCTCGCCCTTGGTCTGGCCGCCTGCCAGAAGGGCTTCTCCAGCCTGTTCATCACAGCCCATTGCCTCAGCTCTCAGCTGATGGAAGCCAGAGACGAGAAGCGGCTCCTGAAGCTTCAGGCCCAGTTGCAGAACGTCAAGCTGCTGATCATCGACGAGCTTGGCTATGTGCCGCTCAGCCAGGTTGGCGCCGAACTTCTGTTCGAGGTCTTCTCCCAGCGTTACGAGCGTGGCTCGACCATGGTGACGTCCAATCTGCCCTTCGAGGAATGGCCGTCCATCTTCCAGTCGGAACGGCTCACCGGCGCACTGCTCGACCGGCTCACCCACCACGTCCATATCCTCGAACTCAACGGCGAGAGCTATCGCCTCAAGCAATCAGCCGGGCGCAATCGCCGCGCTCGCGATGCTGTCTGGACAGAGCAAAGCACGCCAGACCATCGGACGAGCACCGCGAAGACAAACCCGCCGACGCCTGATCACCGATAGTTCGAAACAAAACGCGAGACGGCCCGGGCCCCTGCAGGGGCCCGGGCCGTCTCGCGTCACATCA
Source organism: Alphaproteobacteria bacterium (assembly GCA_040905845.1). Taxonomy (GTDB): domain Bacteria; phylum Pseudomonadota; class Alphaproteobacteria; order SP197; family SP197; genus VGDP01. Next base: position 11,293 of record JBBDQV010000134.1, read on the forward strand.
CAGCAAATGCAACTGGCCGACTCTTGCGCCGCTCCACTGGCCGGTTTTTGCTCCGCCATTGACAGCTTGCGCACTTCACGATTCGATTTTTTCTGTGATTTGGCCATCTTGATGTCCCTTCATGAATGGGGTGTTGAAGATTGAGCGCGGTCGGTCAGGCTGCGGCAAATTCCCGGTCATCTGCGGCCAGTGAGGGCGTCCGAAAATGCGCAGTTGGCCGATATATCTTTGCTGCCGAGGATGTCAGATGGCGTTCAAGCAATGTCAGAATCGCAGTATCTTCCTCGGCATCGAATTTGCGAGCGAAAAGATCAGAACTGCGCTCTAGCGCATCCATGTCGTGCGCATCATAATTGCGCGGCCGCAATTTGATATCTCCATCCGGCACCCAATCGATCATCCGCAGGTCATCATTCATCACGATGCCATGATCACCGCTGTTCATCATCACGGTCTGGAAAAACCCTTCATCTGCTATGAAGCTGGTGCGGTAGAAGACTTTGAACCGCTCGGCTCTCGGATCATGGCACACAAACTCGCAGAAACTGCGCGTGACCGCCTTCCACTGTGTTCCGATATATGGCGTGTCACCGGGCAGATAAGGCTGCTCGATACCCGTCTCGGTCATTTTGCCATGTGCCTCGACGAACAGATGGCTGACCCGGTTCATGGTGTCGGGCCGTTCCTTGCGCTGGTCAACCGCACGGATAAACTGCTTTCCCGGATTTGCAGCGAAAAATTGCTGTATGTAGCTTTGGCTTTTGAGCGGAAAATCCTGGCCGGACAGATTGATATAGTGGGTCCAGCGGTCATCCATTGTCAGCAACAGGGCCATGCCCCGCAGTTCCGCATCGACCAGGCTATACCCGCCCCAGAGCGCGTCTTGCGGCTCCAGGATGGCAACACCCTGATAGGGCTCCAGAAAGTCGGCAATTTCGTTCGCCAAGTCTGAGCCGGAGCTTTTGTCGATATGCACGACATAGTTGTTTCCGGGCACGTATATCGATTTGAAGAGGCGCTTGAACTGGACGGGGTAACGGTGAACGAGAATGAAGTATGCGATCATTGGGGTGCCTTCCCATATCGCTCGTACCGGGCTGTCGAAACTCCGGGCACGACGATAAGCGTTTCCTGTCTCAGGGAAGCCAATCAACCGACATTCCCCAGATGAACCGCAGTTCCAAGCGTCATGGTACGCGCTTGAGCTCCTTGCGGCAAGCTGTAGCGCTTTGAGCAGCGGTGATTGCCCCCGCTTGCCGCTACGAGCGTCACCGACGGCCATTTCGGGCTGCTGATTGGTCCATTTCCCGTCATCGAGGCGCACCCCTCCCGTCTTCCCCTTCCCACCGACACCACCCATCTCAAGCTGGAACTGGCGGCGGCCGGAGTTGCGCGATCATCCGAAGGATTTCCTCGAGCAGGTCCCTCGGCACCGCGACCTCGGCCATCTGGAACGTGACGTAGCGCGCATGCGTGACGATCTTGGCGCCGATCTTCACCAGCTTCTCCCGGAGGCTGGTCAGTGACCAGTGCGCGACCGCCTCGGGCAATGCCAGTGTCCGCATGAAGTTGGCGAGATTGTAGGCCAGCGCATGAAGCTGAAGCCGGACGGCGTTGCCGGCGAACGAGCAGCACGACCGCCGCGTCCGCTTCATCGCGTTCTTGCCTTCCTTGATCCACTGCTCCGCCGTGCCGCGCTGATTGTAGAAGCCCACGACGCGCTCGGCGGGGCGGGACAGGTTGGTCACGATGAAGCCGACGCGGGGATAGAGTTCGCCCGGGTGCCACTCGACCTTCGCCACCACGCGGCGCGGCATCTTCCAGCTCTGCGCCCGATAGCTGAAGTTGGCGTAGTAGCGGCGGACCTCGATGGGCGGGCGGCCGACGGGGCGCTTGAGCAGGTGGCCGATGCTCTCCCGCGGCACGCTGTTGGCTGGTAGCCGGATCGCGTACTTGAAGCCCTCGGCTTCGAGGAACTCGTAGACCTCGGGGTTCGCAAAGGCGGCATCGGCGCGGAAGTACTGGCGCGTCAACATGCCCCGATAACGGGTCACGACGGGTTCGAGCACGCCCTTCCAACCGTCCGCCGAGTGCACGTTGCCGGGACGCAGGGCGCAGCGCTCCAGATCGCCGAACTGGTTGAACACGAACAACGGGTGATAGCAGGTGCAGGCGAAGTGGCCGTTGTAGGCCGTGCCTTCCTGCTCGCCGTACGTCGGGCTGACGGAGCTGTCCATGTCGAGCACGACGATCTTCGGCGGCTTCCGCCCATGCACCCGGTCGATCCAGGCCCCAGACAGATCGGCGAGCGCGGCGAGGTTGTCGTTGGTGGCCAACAGCTCGGTCTCGAACCGTCCCATCTGGCTGGCCGAGGCGCCGCCTCGCTCGACGGCCTTGCCGCCGACGATCCAGCGCATCGCGGGATCGCGCCCCAACCGGTCGGCGTCGTTCACGTCCTCGTAGCCGGCGAGGCGGCCAAAGACGGACTGACGGAGCAGTCCAACGACGCCGTGCCAACCGTTCTTGCCGGTCCGACCGTCGGCCAGGACATTGCCGGCCAATGCGGTCAGTCCCAAGGCGTCGTCCAGATCACGGTAGGCGAGCAGACCTGCGTCGGACGTGACCCGCGAGCCGTGGAACTCCAGCTTCAGGCGGCGGTCGAAACCGGGCCGAAGGGGCCCGCGATCCGATTCACCCTCCGGGTTCCGCATTAGAGCCGCCCTCCAGTTGTCATAAGGTATTGATTCTTATACAATATCTTGACGAAAATGGCATCCAATTGATTGCTCACTTGGGTAATGCGGGCTCACATCCCACGGTGGCACGGCGCCGGAACCGCCGCAAGCGGCTGGGCCGGCGCCGGC
>JBBDQV010000134.1:14166-27637 GCA_040905845.1 Alphaproteobacteria bacterium
GTTCTCCTGGACGATGAAGATCAGGTGGTCGAGTTTCTCGATCCCGGGAGGCGGGTACACGGGGGCCCCCCCCGGCGCGGCGTCTATGATCCGCGCCCATGAAGCCGAACGACATCGACGACTTTTTCGCCCGCCTCGCCCGGCGCATCCCGGCGCCCGAGACCGAGCTCGAGTACGAGGACCCCTACACATTACTCGTCGCCGTGGTGCTGTCGGCCCAAGCGACCGACCGAAGCGTGAACGCCGCGACGCCGGCTCTGTTCAAGGTCGCGGACACGCCGGCGAAGATGGTTGCGCTCGGCCTCGAGGGCTTGAAGCCCTACATCGCGACCATCGGGCTCTACAACAGCAAGGCGAAGAACCTGGTGGCGCTGAGCCGGGCCCTGATCGAGCGTCACGGCGGACGCGTGCCCGAGACGCGCGAGGCGCTCGAGAAGCTTCCGGGCGTCGGGCGCAAGACGGCGTCGGTCGTGCTCAACGCCGCGTTCGGCCAGCCGACCATCGCCGTCGACACCCACGTCTTCCGGGTCGCCAACCGCACCGGGCTCGCGCCAGGCAACACGCCGCTCGCCGTCGAACTCGCGCTCGACAAGCAGGTGCCGGCGAAGTGGAAGCGCAACGCGCACCACTGGCTGATCCTGCACGGGCGTTACACGTGCATGGCGCGCAAGCCGAATTGTACCGAGTGCGTGGTCGCGGACCTCTGTCGCTACAAGGCCAAGACGACGGCGGCGTGACGTATCACCCGAGGTCGCGCACGTCGCGCGCGCCGTGGACGACGCGTACGATCTCCACGCCCGTGCCCGTTACCCGGTAGAGCGCAAGGTAGCGCCCGACCGTCAGCGCCCGAACGCCGGGACCGACGTCGGGACGCTCGGGGCCGAGCAGCGGATGGGACGCAAGGAGCGAGATCCTGTCCCGTACGCGGCGCAAGAGTCTTGAAGCCGCCTCAAGGTCATCGTCGGCGACGTAGTGCCAAATGCCCCGGAGATCAGCCTCGGCAGCAGGGCTGATCCGCACGTCAGCCAACGCGACGCTTCCGCCTGCGTTGACCCTCGCGCTCGGCGCGAGCTTCGGCAATGATGGCCTCGACATCCAGCGGCCTTGAAGGGCCGCTCGCAAGCCCCTCCTGCCATGCCTTGCGCAGCCACTCGAGCTTCTCGGCGTCGGTCCGATCGCGCTGTTCGAGCAGGCGCAAGCCCTCGCGAACGACCTCGCTCGCCGAGGCGTAGCGCCCGGACGCCACTTTTTCCTGGACGAGCGCCTCGAGTTCAGGGGTCAGCGAAACGTTCATGGGCCGACTCTTCAGCAACGATCGCCATAGCGAAGGATAGCAGAATTTGTCATCTCAGTCATCTTCACGCGTCACCGACACGCTACCTTGGGTCCAGTTGGCCCAATCAACGCGACATGGCCGTCCCTTTGGCCCCGCCGTGCACCAGATGCGCGAAAAACGCGGCGCCGAGGATGGGCCCGACGAAGTTGAGCACCGGCACGGTCATCAGGACCGCGAGGATCGCGCCGGCCAGCACCCAGCGCCAGCGCGACGCGCGCCAGCGCTCGACCGCGGCCGGGCCGTGCTCGCGGCGGTAGACGACAAGTTCGAAGTACTCGCGCCCGAACAGGGTGCCGTTGATCAAATAGAACAAGACGAGGTTCATCGGCGGCACGAACGACAGCGCGAGGTAGAGCGGCAGCGCGAGCAGGTTCACTCCGATCACCATGGCGGTCAGGTTGAACCCCGCGGCGATCGCCTGGCGGAACGTCTGGCTGACGGGCGCGAGACCGGGATAGTGCAGGGCCTCGACCGCGTCGACGACCCGATCGAGGAACAGCCCGGCGACGTTCTGGGCGACGATGACGAAGCCGAACCACAGGACGGCGAGGAAGACGAAGATGCCGAGCGCGCCGACGATCGCCTCGGCGATCCAGACCAGCGCATCGATGATCCACTCGGCCGGACTGCCGAGCCAGCCGAGCCCGAGGTCGGCGCCCATCCAGGCCCCCAGGTCGAGGCTCGACCAACCCCACCACAAGAGCAGGAAGAGCACGACATACGCGAGTCCCGCGAGCGCCGCGACAAGGGCGACGACACCCCGGATGCGCGGCTCCAGGAGATCGGCGAAAGCGAGCAGGAGCGGTCGGATCATGCGGTGCTAGCGCGGGTCGATCGGCACGCGATTGGCCAGGCCCGTGGCGTCCTCGAACAGCTTGGCGGCGGCCAGGACTTTCGCCTCGCCCCGGGGCGGGCCGACGATCTGCAGGCCGATGGGCAGGCCCGCGGCGGTGAAGCCGCACGGCACCACGATCGCGGGGCATGAGGTCAGCGTGATCGCGCCGGGCAGGATCAGCCAGTCGACGTAGTTGTCGAAGCGCCGGCCATCGACCTCTGTGACCCAAGGGATTGTCTTGTCGAACGGCGGCACGACGGCGGCGGGCGTCACCAGCAGATCGTACGTCTTGAAGAACGCGAAGACGCGATGGAACAGCGCGCCACGCGCGCGCTCGGCCCGGTCGATGTCGTCGACCGAGAGCTTCTGGCCCTTCTCGATGTTCCAGATGATCTCGGGCTTCAGCTTGTCCCGATGATTGGCGTAGTAGTCCGCCATGCTGGTCGCGAAGCCGGCGGCGCGGAGCGTCTGGAAGATCGTGTCGGCGCCGGTGAAGTCGGGGCACGCCTCGTCGAGCCGCGCGCCCATGGTCTCGAACAGCCGCGCGGCCTTGGCGGTGACCACGCGCACCTCGCGATCGACCGCAAGGAAGCCAAGGTCGGGGCTGAAGGCGACGCGCTTGGGCGGCGTGGGCACGGCCACCGCCGCCTGGAACGGCCGCGCCGGCTTAGGGAACGAACGCGGGTCCTCGGGGGATTCGCCGACCATGGCATCGAGCATCAGCGCGGTGTCGGCGACGTTGCGCGCCATCGGGCCCTCGACCGACAGCAGGCCGAAGGGCAGCGCCTCGGGCCCGGTGGCGACGCGGCCCGGGCTGGGCCGGAACCCGACCACGCCGCAGAACGAAGCCGGGGTGCGCAAGCTGCCGCCGAGGTCGGAGCCAGTCGCGAGCCAGACCTGGCCAGCGGCGAGCGCCGCCGCCGAGCCGCCCGAGGACCCGGCGCAGGTCTTGGCGAGGTCCCACGGGTTGCCGGTGATGCCGAACACCGGGTTGTAGGTCTGGGCGCCCCAGCCGAACTCGGGCGTGTTCGACTTGGCGATGACGATACCGCCGTTGGCCTCGAGGGTTTCGACCATGATGTCGGAGCGCTCGGGCACGTCGTCGGCGAAGATCGGCGAGCCCTGGGTCGTGCGCACGCCGGCGACCGGGTTCAGGTCCTTGACCGCGACGGGAAGCCCGTGGAGCGCCGCGGCCCCGCGCCCCTTGGGCGCCTTGCCCGCCATCATGCGCCTGGCGTGCTCGCGCGCCCGGTCGAGACAGAGGGTGGGCAGCGCGTTGAGCGGTTTGTCGGTCGCGGCGATGCGCACCTCGGCCGCGTCGATCAGCTCGAGCGGAGAAACCTCGCCGCAGCGCAGCAGATCGACGGCCGTGCGCGCCGTCAGGCGATAAAGCTCGGTCATGGCGGCGCGGAGTATGGGTGCCGAGACGTGCTCCGTCCACCGGCGACCGTGCTACGCTGTCGCCCAGGTAAATGGGGTCAGAGTCGATTTCTTAATGGAATCAGCCTTCGTTTGGCGATCTGTCAGCGCACGGGCGGTGAGGAGAAATCGACTCTGACCCCATTTTCTGGACTACGGTGTCGCCCATGACGCTCGAGGAGTTCACGAGATCGGTCGCGGCGGCGGACCCGCCGGACGGCATCGGTCACCCGTTGGCCGCGCTGTGGTGGGACGCCAAGGGCGACTGGAACAAGGCGCACGCGGCGGCCCAGAGGGATGACGGCGAGGCCGCCATGCGGGTTCACGCCTACCTGCACCGCAAGGAGGGCGATGCCGACAACGCGCGCTACTGGTACCGCCGGGTCAAGCGCGCGCCCGCTACGGGAACGCTCGACCAGGAGTGGACGGCACTAGCGAGGGACTTGCTCGATTAGCGGGAGTTCGCACCGATCGCGTCGGTGTCATACCGATGAGCCGATCAACCGACTCTCGTGTTACCTCGTCCTTCGACAAGCTCAGCACGAGGATGTTCGAGACGGTCACGACATAGTCTCGTCGGTCTCACGCGCGCCGCCGTTCGTGCTTCGAGACGCGCCCCACGCCACGGCACGAACGGCCTTATACCAACGACCCCGGTCATCGACTCCTCCCTATGAACGTCGTCATGGCGAGGAGGGCAGACCCCCTTCAACCGCCGCTTCTTGGCGGTTGAGGCGCGAACGGTCTTCGTGACCCCAAGTCCTATGCGACTTCCCCGCCCGACTCCTTGCGGGGGGATGGCACGACCGCTAGAAAGGCCGAACTCGACCAAGAGAACGCCATGGAACCACCCCGCATCGACGTCCTCGGCATCGGCAATGCGATCGTCGACGTGCTGGTCAAGGTCAATGATGACTTCCTGACCGACCGTCGGCTGGCCAAGGGCGCAATGACGCTGATCGACGCGGACGACGCGCTGGCGCTCTACGGCGCCATCGGCGGCGCGGCCGAGGTCGCCGGCGGCTCGGCCGCCAACACCATGGTCGGCGTTGCCGCGCTGGGCGGCAAGGCGATCTACATCGGCAAGGTCAGGGACGACGCGCTCGGCCATCTGTTCGCCCAGAATCTGCGCGCGGCCGGAGTCGCCTACCACACCCGGCCGGCGAGCGAAGGCGCGCCGACGGCGCGCTCGTTCATCCTGGTGACGCCCGATGCCCAGCGCACCATGTGCACCTTTCTCGGCGCCTCGATCGCGCTGCGGCCCGCCGATGTCGACGAGGCGGACGTCGCCGCCGCCCGCGTCACCTACCTGGAAGGCTACCTGTGGGACGCGCCGTCGGCGCGCGAGGCCTTCGCCAAGGCGATCCGCGCCGCGCGCAAGGCCGGACGCCGCGTCGCCTTCACCCTGTCGGACCCCTTCTGCGTCGCGCGTCATCGCGCCGACTTCCTTCGGTTGGTGGCCGACGAGGTCGATATCCTGTTCGCCAACGAGGCCGAGATCACCGCGCTCTACGAGGCCGGCAGCTTCGACGAGGCGATGCAGCACGTGCGCGGGCACTGCGACATCGCCGCGCTGACCCGGAGCGAGCAAGGCTCGGTCGTGCTCGCGCGCAGCGAGGTCCACGTCATCGACGCGCATCACGTGGGCCGGGTCGTCGACACGACCGGCGCGGGCGACCTTTATGCCGGCGGGTTCCTGGCCGGCCTGACCCAGGGACGTGACCTCGCCACGTGCGGACGGCTGGGCAGCCTGGCGGCCGGCGAGATCATCGCGCACATCGGGGCGCGGCCCGTGGCCGACTTGGCCGCGCTCGCGACGCCGCTGCTCGCCGGGGCCTGAATCCGCATGTTCTACGAGCCAGCCCAGCGCGACCGCAAGCTGCTGCCGCACGACCCGTTCAAGGCGCTGGTCACACCGCGCCCGATCGGCTGGATCTCGACGCTGGCGCGCGACGGCACGGTCAACCTGGCGCCGTACAGCTTCTTCAACGCGGTGGCGAGCGACCCGCCCATGGTCATGTTCTGCTCGGGCGGCGCCCAGCAGCAGGACGGGCGCAAGGACAGCCACCGCAACGCCGAGGAAACCGGCGAGTTCGTGGCGAACATCGTGCCCTTCGCGCTCAAGGACGCCATGAGCGCAAGCTCGACGACGCTGACCCCGGATGTCGACGAATTCACCATCGCCGGGCTCGAGAAGCTGCCTTCGCGGCTGGTCAAGCCACCCAGGGTCAAGGGCGCGCCGGCGCACCTCGAATGCCGCACCGAGCGCGTCGTCCATCTGCCCACGCGCCCGGGCGCGCCGCCCAACGTGGTTGTGTTCGGCCTCGTGGTCGGGGTCCACATCGACGAGGCGGTGATCGTCAGGGGCCGCGTCGACGTGCTCAGGTACCGCCCGGTCGCCCGGCTCGGCTACTTCGACTACACCTCGGTCGATTCGGTCTTCTCGATGGACTTCCCACCCTGAGGCGGCGGTCACGGCGGCCTACAGCGACTCGGGCCACATGCGGGCACCGTGGATCACGGCCAGGATCGTGATCTGGTCCCCGCCGATCGTGTAGGCGACGATGTAGGGCGTGCCCTGGACCACCAATTCGCGCGTCCGCTCGATCCGGCCGGGGCGACCCAGACGTGGATGGGTACCAAGCAGGGCGACAGACTCCTTGATGCGCTGCTCGACACTTCTGGCGGCCGCGGGGTTGTCCGTTTCGATGAACCGCTCGATGGCATCCAAGTCGTCGAGCGCCTTGACGAGCCAGACGACGCGCAAGCCGTCAGCCTCGCTTTCGCGGCGCAGGCCTCGGGCGCTCCTCGCTCGTTCCCTTGCCGTCGAGCCAGGCCGCGACGTCCTCATGCGGCACCGTCGCGCCACCCACTTCCGCCTCGGCGAGCCGATTTCTGATCAGGCTCGTTTGCCAATCGTGGAGCTCGACGTAGGACGCTAGCGCCTGGGCCGCGACGTAAGACTCGCTGCGTTCGGCCTCGGCCGCGATCGCCTTGAGCCGAGCCTTCAGCTCGGGGCTCACGCGGGCGAGCACGGGAACATTGCGGGGCATGGATGACTCACTCCGACTCGTTCTGCTGCAAAATGTATCACAACGGGCTCGGTCTAGACCATCGTGCCGCAAAAGCGCTTCCCGCCCTGAGGCGGGCAAAGACCCTTTGGCTAGGACCCCATTGACCGGACCCCGAAGGCCGGACCATGCTCCGCCCAACTTCCGCCCATGATCGGGCCCAAATCCAGCCATCCGGAGTCGTCGCCATGCTGATCGGCGTGCCCAAGGAGATCAAGAACCACGAGTACCGTGTCGGCCTGACCCCGACCAGCGCGCGCGAGCTCGTCCATCACGGCCACAAGGTCATCGTCCAGAAGGGCGCGGGCAAGGAGATCGGCCTCTTGGACAAGATGTACATCGGCGCCGGCGCCGCCATCGTGGATTCCGCCGAGGAGGTCTTCGCCAGGGCGGACATGGTGGTGAAGGTCAAGGAGCCGCAGCCGGTCGAATGCAAGATGCTGCGCCCGGGCCAGGTGCTGTTCACCTACCTCCATTTGGCGCCGGACCCGGAGCAGACCAAGCTGCTGGTCGCATCCGGCTCGATCGCGATCGCCTACGAGACCGTGACCGACCGCAACGGCCGCCTGCCGCTGTTGGCGCCCATGAGCGAGGTCGCCGGGCGGATGTCGATCCAGGCCGGCGCACATTGCCTCGAGAAGGCACAGAAGGGCGCCGGAGTCTTGATTGGCGGCGTGCCGGGGGTGCCACCGGCGAAGGTCGTGGTGCTGGGCGGTGGGGTGGTCGGCACCAACGCCGCGCGCATGGCGATCGGCATGGAGGCCGACGTCGTCATCCTCGACAAGTCGATCGATCGGCTGCGCCAGCTCGACGAGCTGTTCGGCTCGCGGCTCGACACGGTCTTCGCCACCGTCGACAACGTCGAGAACTACGTGCTCGACGCCGACCTGGTGATCGGCGCGGTGCTGGTGCCCGGCGCCGAAGCGCCCAAGCTGGTGACCGAGAAGATGGTCAAGGCGATGCGCCGGGGCTCGGTGCTGGTCGACGTGGCGATCGACCAGGGCGGCTGTTTCGAGACCAGCCGGCCGACGACCCACACCAAGCCGACTTACGTGGTGCACGGGGTCGTGCATTACTGCGTCGCCAACATGCCGGGCGGCGTGGCGCGTACTTCGACCTTCGCGCTCAATAACGCGACCCTGCCGTTCGCGCTGGCGCTCGCCGACAAGGGCTACAAACGCGCGTTGGCCGACGACCCGCACCTGCTCGCGGGTCTCAACGTCCACAAGGGCAAGGTGACCTACAAGGCGGTCGCCGACACGCTCGGCTACAGCCACCAGGAGGCGCGCCAGGCCATCGCGGCATAAGGCGGATTTCGATCGCTTTGAATCTGAGAAACCAAATGCCCCTCGGTGTCATTCCCGGGCGCCGCGGAACGTGGCGAACCGGGAATCCAAGACAACCGATCCGTGAGGTTGCCCTGGATGTCCGGTTCCGGCCTTCGGCCGGCCCGGACATGACACTCGGTGTGGATCAACGTGAGGGCAAACCGCTCTAGTCGGCGCGGCGGCCGAAAAGACGGCCGACGAACCCGCCCGCCTCGTCGGGCGGACGCTGGCCCGCCTTGCGGCTGTTGGCGACCGCGCGCTCATTGAGCGTGCCGAACTCGAGTGCCTCCGGGTTCTCGCCCCGGGACTCGACCCCGAAAACCTCGGCGATCCGTTCGGCATCGGCCGAAAGCGGCTCGCCGAGCCGGGCCTCGATGCGCGCCAACGCCGCGTTCATCGCCGCCATCTCGCCGGCGCGCCGCCGATCGGCCTCGGCCATGCGCTCCATCAAGACCAGCATCTGGCGTTGGCGCCCCTCGCTCGCCTCCAGCCGGCGTGTGAGCTGGCCGAGCTGAGCGACGGGGCGAAGATGCGCTTCGATGCGCTGGACCAGGCCATGGACCGCCTCGGTCAGCGCGTGCGCCCGGCGGACGTCGAGGCCGGGCGCGGTCTCTCCCGGCACCGTGACCCCGCGCTCGGCCGCGCGCTCGACCATGGCGTGCAGCTCACGCTCGCGCCGCTCCAGCTCGCCGACCCGTTCGGCGAGCCCGTCCGCCGCTGCTGGCAGACCGGCTTCATGGGCCTGGGTGTAATCCGGCCCCGCTGGCGGCCGGCTGCTCAACTCGGCGTTCGCCGCGCTGGCCAGCACGTGGTCGACCCACGCCCCCATGGTCATGCGCCGCCGGCGCGCCGCCTTGGCCGCCTTGGACCGGGCCTCGCGCGAGACGCCGCGGATCGACCAAGGGTTGCGTTCGTCGGACACGGAAGGGATGTAGGACAGAGCCAACTTTGTCTTGGGGCCGCTCAGCGACCGCCTGTCATACCGATGTTATACCGGATCGCGGCCGCGCGCGAGGGACGGATCAGGCATTGTCGAGCGCGTAGCCGGCCGAGCGGACGGTGCGGATCAGGTCGGCCTCGCCCGGCCCGTTGATCACCTTGCGCAACCGGCGGATGTGGACATCAACCGTGCGCGGCTCGACGAAGATGTCCTGGCCCCAGACCGCGTTCAGGAGCTGCTCGCGCGCGAAGACGCGGCCCGGGTGCTCCAGGAAGTGGCGCAGCAGGTTGTACTCGCGCGGGCCGAGCTGGATCGGCCGGCCGTTGCGGGTCACCCGATGGGCCGCCAGGTCCATGTGCAGGTCGGCGTAGCCGAGGGCCTCGGCCGACAGCGCGGGCCGGATGCGGCGCAGCACCGCGCGGACGCGGGCGATGAGCTCGCTCGGCGAGAACGGCTTGGTGACGTAGTCGTCCGCGCCGGCGTCGAGCCCGCGCACCCGGTCGGCTTCCTCGCCGCGCGCCGTCAGCATGATGATCGGCAGATTGCGGTGCTCGGGCGAGCGGCGCAGCCGCCGGCACACCTCGACGCCGGAGACCGAGGGCAGCATCCAGTCGAGCACGAGCAGGTCCGGCGCGCGCTCGGCGCACAGCGTCAAGGCCTCCTGGCCGTCGCCGGCCTCGTCCACCGCGTAGCCCGCCTTTTCGAAGTTGTAGCGCAGCAGGGCGACGATCGGCGCCTCGTCATCGACGACCAGGATGCGTGGGGTCACGGGGTGCCCTCGTCGGCGCCCGGCCCGGGAAAGCTCGACGTGGTGTCGCCCTTGGCGCGTTCCTCGCTCGGCGCCTGGCCCCGGATCAGGTAGGTGACCATCTCGGCCACGTTGGTGGTGTGGTCGCCGATCCGCTCGATGTTCTTGGCGACGAACAGGAGGTGCGTGCACGGCGTGATGTGGACAGGGTCCTCCATCATGTAGGTCAGCAGCGCGCGGAACACGCCATTATACATCTCGTCGACCTCGTTGTCGCGCTGGCGCACCGCCATCGCCTTGTCGGCGTCGCGCCCGGCGAAGGCGTCGAGCACGTCCTTGATCATGGCCTGGACCACGTCGGCCATGCGCGCGATCGCGGCCCTGAGCGCGACCGGGTCCGAATGGGTCAGGGCGAGCGAGCGCTTCGCCGTGTTCGCGGCGAGGTCGCCCATGCGCTCGAGGTCGCTCGCCACCTTCAAGGCCGTCTTGACCAGGCGAAGGTCCTCGGCGAGCGGCTGGCGCAGCGCCAGTATGCGGGTGACCTGGTCGTCGATGCGCAGCTCGATCTCGTCGATCTTGTGATCGTCGGCGATGACGCGCGTGGCGAGCTCGCCGTCGCGCTTGACCAGTGCCTGGATGGCCGAGGCGAGCTGGGATTCGACGAGCCCGCCCATGGCGAGCACGTCGCGGGTCAGCCGCCCGAGCTCCTCGTCGTAGGCCTTGACGGTGTGCCCCGTCGCCATGCTCGCAGCCTCCGTTTCAGCCGAACCGGCCGGTGATGTAGTCCTCGGTCATCTTCGCCTTCGGATGGGTGAACAGATCGCCCGTCTCGCCGAACTCGATCAATCGACCGAGGTGGAAGTAGCCCGTGTACTGGGAAATGCGCGCCGCCTGCTGCATGTTGTGGGTGACGATGACGACGGTGACGGTCTTGGCCAGGTCCGTCACCAGGTCCTCGATCTTCGCCGTGGCGATCGGGTCGAGCGCCGAGGTTGGCTCGTCGAGCAGGATCATCTCGGGCTCCGGCGCGAGCGCGCGCGCTATGCACAGCCGCTGCTGCTGGCCACCCGACAGCTCGTAGGCGGAACCCTGCAAGCGGTCCTTGACCTCGTCCCACAGGGCGGCCTGGCGCAGCGCCCATTCGATCCGCTCGTCAACGACCGATCTTCGCCGGATGCCGCGCACCCACAGCCCGCCGGCGACGTTCTCGTGGATCGACTTGGGGAACGGGTTTGGCTTCTGGAACACCATGCCGATGCGCAGGCGCACCATCATGGGGTCCATGGCGATCAGGTTGACGTCGTCGGGGTAGAGCCGGATCTCGCCCTGATAGCGGTTGCCGGGATAGAGGTCGTGCAAGCGGTTGAAACAGCGCAGCAGCGTGCTCTTGCCGCAGCCCGACGGCCCGATGAGCGCGGTGACCTTGCGGTCGTGGATCGGCATCTCGACGTCGTGCAGGGCACGAAAGTCGCGGTACCAGAAACTGAGTCCCATGACCTTGGCTCGATAGGCATTCGCCGCGCCGGGCGCGCCGTCGCACGCCGCCGATCGCTTCTTTATGGCGTAGTCCATCCCTGCCGATCCCGCCTTCGTTCCTGTCCCGTTCGTGGCTTCGACCCGTCAGCGCGCCGTCCGCCGCGCGCGATAGCGGATGGTGATGGCGAGCCCGTTCATGGCCAGCGTCATGACCAGCAGAATCAGGCCCGCGGCCGCGGCGTTGACGTGGAACTCCGCCTGCGGTCGCGAGATCCAGTTGAACATCTGGATGGGCATGACGGTGAACTCGGCGAGCAACCAATCGAAGTTGATGAAGGGGAAGCCCCCGGACACCGGCGCGGGCGGCAGGAAGGCGATGAAGGTGAGGGCGCCGATCGTGATGACGGGCGCGGTCTCGCCGATGGCGCGCGACATGCCGACGATCACGCCGGTCAGGATGCCGGGACGGGCCGCCGGCAGCATGTACATGCGCACCGTCTGCCACTGGTCGGCGCCGAGCGCGTAGGACCCTTCGCGGATGACGAGCGGAATGCTCCGGATCGCCTCTCGCGTCGCCACGATCACGACGGGAAGGATAAGCAGCGCCAGCACCATGCCGGCGACCAGGATCGTCTCGCCCATCGCGAAGGCGTGGACGAACAGGCCGAGCGCGAGCAGCCCGTAGATGATCGAGGGCACGCCGGCGAGGTTGGTCACGTTGATCTCGATGACGTCGGTGATCCAGTGCCGGGGCGCGTACTCCTCGAGGTAGACTCCCGCCGCCACGCCCAGCGGAACCGCGAGGGCCGCCGTGACCAGCATGACCAGGCTGGTGCCGACCCACGCCGACAGGATCCCGGCACGCGCCGCCTTGCGTGAGGGGAAGCTCGTGAGGAAGTCCCACGACAGGCGCGGCGCCCCGTCGATCGCGAGGTCGATGACGAGCGCGCTCAACATCGCGACGGTCACGAACAGCACGAGCAGGCCCGCGCCCGCGAACACCAGGTCGACCCTGCGGTTGCGGCGGATCAGCCCCTCGAGGTTCACGTCGGCCATCGCGGCGGTGCTGCTCACGGCGGACAACCTAATAGACCTCGCGGAACTTCTTCCTGAGGAAGAAGCCGACGACGTTGAAGCCGAGCGTGATGAGGAAGAGCGTCAGCCCGGCGGCGAAGATCGTCTGATACTCGAGCGTGCCCTGCGGCAGGTCGCCGAGGCTGATCTGCACGATGTAGGCCGTGATCGTGGCCGCGCCCTCGGTCGGGTCGAAGGTCAGGTTGGGGTTCTGCCCGGCCGCGATGGCGACGACCATGGTTTCGCCGACGGCCCGCGACATGGCCAGGATGTACGCCGCCGTGATGCCCGAGAACGCGCCGGGCACCACGACCTTCACGGCTGTCTGGAATCGGGTGAAGCCGAGCGCGTAGGCGCCTTCGCGCAGGCCGCTCGGCACGGCGCGCATGGCGTCCTCGCTCACCGAGACGACGTAGGGCAGGATCATGACTCCCATGACGACGCCCGGCGCCAGCAGGTTGAAGCCCGCGAGGCTCGGCAGGAAGACCTGGAACAGCGGCGTGACGAAGAGCAGCGCGAAGTAGCCGTAGACGACCGTGGGCACGCCCTCGAGCACCTCGAGGAACGGCTTGACGGTCTCGCGCACCCGCCCCGGTGCGTACTCGCTGAGGTAGATGGCGAGCACGGTACCGGCCGGGATGGCGACGAGCAGCGCGATGCCGGCGGCGAGGATGGTGCCCGAGAGCAAAGGCAGGATGCCGTAATGGGGCTGGGCGAACACCGGCGTCCATTGGGTGTCGGTCAGAAAATCGATGACCGACACCTTCTGGAAGAACCCGACGCATTCGCTGACCAGCACGTAGACGATGCCGATCGTGACGAAGACCGAGAGGCTCGCCGCGAGGAACAGCAGGGCGCGGACAAGTTGGTCGACCAGGCGACGCCGCGCCAGGTACGCGGGATCGGGCGCGTAGACGACGCCCGATGCCACCGCGCTTAGAGACGCCATGGTCCCTGCCCCTTCCCTCGCCTGCCGCGACGGGACGCATCCCGCGCGGACCCTATCGCCGGCGGCTAGACCACGCTGGATCACACGGTTGCTACCAGCGTGGCTCAAGCCTAGCAGTCGTCATGGCCGGGCGAAGACCCACGGCTGTCCGGTTCGCGCTGGCCACGCGGTTCGCGACGCGTGCCTGCGGCACGCTCCTCACCGCGAACGGTCCCGGTGTGTGCCTGACACGGGCCTTTGGGACCCCGTTCGTGCTGAGGGCGACCCGGAGGGTCGTGTCTCGAAGCACGGACGG
>JBBDQV010000135.1:0-27580 GCA_040905845.1 Alphaproteobacteria bacterium
GGTCGCGACCCCGTCGGGATCTGGCCTGGCATCGACGATCGCGGCGACGCGGGCGCCGGCGGCGGTCAGCACGACGGCGGCGCCGTACGCGCTGTCGTTGTCTGTGACGACGACGACCTCGCGCCCCGCCAGCACGCCGTAGCGCCGCAAATAGGCGAGCGCCGCCGCCGCGGACATGATCCCCGGCCGGTCGTTGTCCGGAAAGACGAGCGGCCGCTCGATCGCCCCCGTGGCAAGCACGACCCGGCGCGCGCGGACGTGCCAGACCCTCGTTTGTCCGCCGGTCGTGCGCTCGGCCAGGCCGACGAGGTTGTGGTCGAAGTAGCCGAAGGCCGTCGTCGCGGCGAGCATCATCACCTCGGCACGCGCGCGCAGCTCGGCCTCGACCGCCGCGATCCAGGCGTGCGCCGAGACGCCGCCGATCGTCACGGCTTCGAGGTCGAGTCCGCCGCCCAGTCGAGCGCGGTCCTCGACCACGATGACCCGCGCATCGCCGGCCGCCGCCGCGCGCGCGGCGGCCAAGCCGGCTGGTCCGCCGCCGACGACGAGCACGTCGCAGTGCGCCCAACGCATGGGCGCCGCGTGATCCTCGGCGGCGGGATCGACGCGGCCGAGGCCGGCGCGCGCCCGGATCGTCGGCTCCCACGCGTGCCAGCCGGGCCGCATGAACGTCTTGTAGTAGAACCCGGCCGGGAAAACGGGGTGCAGCAAGTCGACGACGGCGCCCGCGTCGAAGCGCAGGCTGGGCCAACGGTTGACCGAGCGCGCGACGAGCCCGTCCGCGAGTGGCACGAGCGTCGCCTTGGCGTTCGGTTCCGCCCGGCCGTCGCGCACGACATCGACGATCGCCGCCGGCTCCTCGACCCACTCGCCCCATAGCCCGCGCGGCCGGTGATAGCGGAAGCTGCGCCCGATGACTTCGACGCCGTTGGCGAGCAGCGCCGAGGCGAGCGTGTCGCCCTCGAAGCCCTGGTACGCTTGTCCGTCGAACGTGAAGCGCACGGTCCGGTCGCGCCGAAGCGCGCTGCCGCCGCTTGGCAGTCGCCGCGTCGAGCCCGTCACGGCGCGATCCCGTCGGGCGGCGGGTCGCCCATGCGGTAGACGGCGAGTATCCGGTGGCTGACCGTGTCGCGCGCGACGTTGAACCACAGGCCGCAGCCGTGGCTGTGGCACCAGCGCTCCAGGTGGACGCCCTTGGGGTTGGCGCGGTTGAACAGATAGTCCTTCCAGCGCTCGTCGCTCACCTCGGAGGCCGGGCCCGGCCGCGCGATGTGGGATTCGCCGCCCCAGCGAAACTCGGTCTCGTCGCGCGGTCCGCAAGTGGGGCAGGCGATCAGCAGCATGGCGTCAATGGGCGATGCCGGCCGCCGCCGCTTCGTCGACCAGGGCGCCGGTCGCGAACCGTCCGAGGTCGAACGGCGCGGACAACGGATGATGGGCGCCGGTCGCGACCACGTGCGCCGTCAGCCAGCCGCCGGCCGGAATCGCCTTGAAGCCTCCGGTGCCCCAGCCGCAGTTGATGGTGAGGTTCTTCACCGGCGTCGGCCCCAGGATCGGGCTCGAGTCGTGGACGACGTCGACGATGCCGGCCCACTGGCGCATCAGCTTGAGCTGGGAGAAGGCGGGAAACGTCTCGACCAGGCCGGCGACGACATGCTCGACAATGGGCAGGTTGCCGCGCTGGGCGTACGACGAGTAGAGGTCGAGGCTCCCGCCGAACACCAGCTCGCCCTTGTCCGACTGGCTGACGTAGACCCCCGTGGCGGGCGAGATGACGACGGTATCGAGCATGGGCTTGACCGGCTCGCTGACCATGGCCTGGAGCGCATAGCTCGTCACCGGCAGGCGGAACCCGGCCTTGGCGGCGAGCACGCTCGAGTGCCCCGCGACCGCGATGGCGACGGCGCCGGCCTCGATCCGGCCGAGCGAGGTTTCCACCGCGCGCACGCCGCCGCCCTCGATCGCAAAACCCGTGACTTCGCAGCCCTGGATGATGTCGACGCCGAGCCGGCTCGCCGCCCGCGCGTAGCCCCAGGCGATGGCGTCGTGGCGGGCGACGCCGGCGCGCGGCTGGCACAGGCCGCCGAGGATCGGGTAGCGCGCGTCCGTCCGGGCGTTGAGCAACGGGGCGCGGCGCAGGACCTCGTCGCGGTCCAGGAGCTCGGCGTCGATACCGTTGACGAGCATCGCGTTGACGATGCGGTTGTACATGTCGAGCTGGAGCGGGGCCTGGGCCAGGAAAATCATGCCCCGCTGGCTGACCATGACGTTGAAATTGAGCTCGATCCCCAGGTTCTCGTAAAGCCTGAGCGCGAGGTCGTAGAGTTCCGCGCTTGCGGGAAAGTAGTAGTTGGAGCGGATCACGGTCGTGTTTCGGCCCGTGTTGCCGCCGCCGATCCAGCCCTTCTCGAGCACCGCGACGTCGCGGACGCCGTGGTTCCTGGCGAGATAATAGGCCGTGGCCAAGCCATGGCCGCCGCCGCCGATGACGACGACGTCGTAAGACTTCCTGGGTTCCGGGCTGCGCCACGCGGGAGGCCAACCCCTGTGTCCCCCCAGGGCCCGACGCAGCAACATGACGGCGGAGTAGCGCATCGCGGGCGATCTTGTAACCCATCGGTGGAGTTGACGCACGGACCGCGATCGGGAACAACGATCGCCCGATGCGCCGTCGCCGCTTCCTTGCAATCCTCCCCATCCTCTTGGTGCCCGGCACGGTTCGCGGCGGGTCGGGCCCCACGGTTCGCATCGGCTTCTCGGTCGCGCAATCGGGGCTCTTCGCCGGGCTCGCGCGGGCTCAACAGCGGGCCTACGAGCTGTGGCGCGACCGGGTCAACGAGGCCGGCGGCCTCGACGTCGCCGGGACCAAGCGCCCGGTCGAATTCATCTGGTACGACGACCAGTCGAGCCCGGCGTGGGCTGCCAGGATCTACGAGTCCCTGATCGTCGACGATCGGGTCGACCTGCTGCTCGCGCCGTGGGGCGCGTCGGCCCATCGAGCGGTCGCCCCGGTCTTGGCGCGCCATGGCTTTCCCCTGATCGCGACGACGGCGCCGACGACGGCGATGCGCGAGGTCGCGGGCGATGCCCTGTGGTTCGCGTCCTCGGTCGAGCCCGGCCGCGTCGCGGAGGCGATCGGCGCGCTGCTGGTGAACCTCGGCATCGCGTCGGTCGCCATCGCCACGAACGAGCTGTCGGCGGAGTTCCGGGAGCGTCTGGTCCCCTCGCTCGCGGCGCGCGAAATCACGGTCGCGATCGACGAGAGCTACCCGCCGGACGTCGCCGACCTGACGCCGACCTTGACCCGGATCAAGGACTCCGGCGTGGAGGGCGTGGTCGCGTTGACCCAGCCGGCTGATGCCTTCCTCTACATGGCCCAGGCGCGCGACATGGAGCTCGGCGCGCGGTTCCAGTTCCTGCTCGCGGGGCCGGCCCTGCCGAGCTTCGCCGCCGCGTTCGGCAAGGCCGCGGAGGGGTTGGTCACGGCTGGCCAATGGACCCCGGACGTAGCCGCGTGGCCGGGAGCGAAACCCTTCGCCGAGGCCTACGCCGCCCGGTTCGGCGCGACCGACGCACTCGGCGACGCCGCGCTCGCCTACGTAAGCTGCGAGATCCTCGAGCAAGCGGTCGCCACGGCGGGCCTCGATCGGGCCGCGCTGCGCGCGGCGATCGCCGGCGGGAGCTTCGACACGATCAACGGGCCGGTACGCTTCACGGGTTCCGAGAACGCGATCACGCCGACGGCGTTGCTCCAGCTTCAGGACGGCGCGCCGCGCCTGATCTGGCCGCCGAGCATCGCCACGGCGGGCCACCGAAGCCCAACGCGTTCAGTTTTCACGCCGCTCGACGAGCCGATTCCGTAGCGGCCGGCCGGCGAGCAGTCGGCCGGCGTTGTCGAAGGTGATGTCGAGCACGCGCGAGGCGTAACTCGCCGCGTCGTCGGACGAGCAATGGGGCAAGACGACCAGGTTCGGCGTGTCCCAAAGGGCCGAGTCGGCCGGTAGCGGCTCGGGTTCGAAGACATCGACGATGGCGCCCGAGACGCGACCGGCGGCGAGCGACTCTCTCAACGCGTCGGCGTCGACGAGCTGGGCGCGGCCGATGTTGACGAACCCGGCGCCCGGCTTCACGAGCGCGAAGCGCCGCCGGTCGAGCAGACGGCGGGTCGCCGTCGTCGCCGGCGCGGCCAGCACGATGAAATCGGCCTCGGCGAGGAAGCCGTCGAGCGCGTCGAGGGTGCCCATGGCGTCGATCCCGCGCACCGGCCGGCCCGAGCGGCGCACGCCGAGAACGCGCAGGCCCAACCGCTTCGCCGCGCGCGCCGCGGCCCGGCCCATCGCGCCGACGCCGACCACCAGCACGATCCGGCCCGCGATGGTCGGCGTGAACACCTGGCGCCAGACGTGAACGCGCTGGTTGGCCGCCATCGCGGGCATGCGCGCGTTCAGCATCAGGAGCGCCATGGTCACGAATTCCATGGCCTTCTCGGCGTGCGCTCCGCTCGCGGTCGTGATGGCTACGCCGCGCGGCAGCCAGTCGAACGGCAACAGGTGCTCGGCGCCGGCGCCGGTCAACTGAATCCAGCGCAGACGTGGCGCTCGCTCGGCCAATCTGTCGCGGGGAATGCGCCAGCCCAGGATGGCGTTGGCGTTTCCCAGCGCTTCGTCGAGGCCGTCGTCATCCATCACGAACACCGGCTCGATCCGACCGGCGAGCGTCTGGTAGCGACGCGCCGCCGCGGCGAACCGATCGGGCGTCATGGCGAACACGGGGTCCTGGGCCGATCGGATCAAGACGACGAGGCGGAGCCGCCCGCCCGTCATCCGTCGAGAACCCGATCGAGCACCCAGTTGTCGATGGTGTGGACCAGCGGCTCCATGACCGAGAAGCGGCCGGGCAGCGCGTAGGGAGACTTCAGCCCTTCGTGCTGGCGTTCGGAGATCGCGTTGTCCTCGGGGATCGAGACGTCCCAGCGCCGGTAGTACTTCTCGACCACCGTCGCGAAGTCGGGGCGAGCCACGGTCGCGCGCGGGAAGCACGAGCCGACGATCAGGCGGGTGCGGTCGGGCCCGCGCGGGTGCAGCTCGAGCCACCACATGCAGTCGAACGTGCAACCGAACATCGTCGAGGGGTAGATGAGCGGATAGAACGTGCCTTCGGCCGTGTCGCCGTGGAGCGTCGGGATAGTGGGAAACCCCGTCTCCCCCGCCATCAGCGCGCGGCTGCCCTTGTGGCGGGTATAAAGCCCGCAGTATTCGCCGTTTGCCGTGATCGGCGGGTTGATGTCGCGCTTCTGCTTCTGCAGCGTCTGACCGTGCACCGTCGGCACGTGGTAGGACTCCATCGCGTTCTCGACGTAGAGCTTCCAGTTGCACGCCAGGTCGTACTCCTTGCGCCGGACACAGACCATGTCGGCGAAATGGTACGGCGCCATCCTGGCCGGCAGGTCGCCGAGCCACGCGAGCAGGCTCTCGGCGCCCGCGTCGAAGTTGATGAACAGGAAGCCGTCCCAGGTCTCCAGGCGTATCGGCGTCAGGCCGAAGTCCCGTTTCGCGAACCCCTTGGTGTCCTCCATCTGGGGCGCGATCTGGAGCGATCCGTCGAGCCCGTAGACCCAGCTATGGTACGGGCAGCGCAGCGCGCCGGCGTTGCCACTGCCGTCGAGCAGCTTGGTGCCGCGATGCCGGCAATTGTTGACGAACGCGCGGACCTCGCCGGCCCCGTCGCGCAGGACGACGACGGGCACGCCGGCGAAATCGAACGCCATGTAATCGCCCGGCCGGGGCACGAGGTCGGCGCGCCCGACGAAGTTCCACACCTTCAGGAAGATCCGCTCGACCTCGCGCCGATGGAAGCCCGCGTCGGTGTAGCACCAGGCCGGCAGGGTCTCGGCCTCGAGCAGGGGCCGGCGCACGCCGGCGTAATGCCGGGGGTCGAACGGGTCCGCGGGCGCCGCCCCGGGCCTGGCAATCGTCGAAGCCATCATGCCGCGGCCGCGATTTCCGTCTTGCGCCGCGCCATGAAGGCCCTGAGTTCCTCGTCGATGGCGGGGTCGAGCGGCGGCGGCGCGTAGGCCCGGAGCAGTTCCTTCCAGATCAGGTTGGCGCGCTGGGTCGCGGTCAGCGATCCGGCGTCGCGCCAGGTCTCGAAGTTGCGCCAGTCCGACACGAGCGGCGCATAGAACGCCGTCTCGTAACGTTGCAGGGTGTGGGCGGCGCCGAAGAAGTGGCGGCCCGGCGGCACCGAGGCGCTCGCCCCGACCGCCAGGGCGTCCTTGTTGACCTCGATGCGGTCGAGGAACGACGCCATCATCTGCAGCATCTCGGCGTCCAGGATGACCTTCTCGAACGACGCCGTGAGCCCGCCTTCGAGCCAGCCGACGCCGTGGTGCACCAGGTTGGTATGCCCCATGACCGCGGCCCAGATCGACATCTCGGACTCGTAGGCGGCCTGGGCGTCGGGCGCGTTCGAGGCGTTGACGTTGCTCGACCGATAGGGCAGCCGGTAGCGCCGAGCGAGCTGGCCGCCGGCGATCACCGCCTTGGCGTATTCCGGGGTACCGAACGCCGGCGCGCCGGTCTTCATGTCCACGTTCGAGGTGAAGCCGCCGTAGAACACCGGATTGCCCGGATGGACGATCTGGACGTAGGTGATGCCGGCCAGCGCCTCGGCGTTCTGCTGGGTCAGCGCGCCGGCGATGGTCACCGGGCTCATGGCCCCGAGCAGGGTGAACGGCGTGATCGACAGGGCCTGGCCGGCTTCCGCCATCTCCTCGAGGCCGTCGAGCATGGGCCCGTCGTAGCGGCGCGGCGAGTTGGCGTTGATGGTGGTCAGGATGCTCGGTTCGGCGCGCAAGCGATCGCGATCGAAGCCGCGCGCGATGCACATCATGTCGATGCAGTCGGCGGCGCGCACGCGCCCGAGCCCGCTGCCGTGCCAGACCTTGTCGGTCAACGTGATGAAGGCGTGGACGCAGTCGAGGTGCCTCGTTTCGGCGTCCATCTCGATCGGCGCGACGGCGATGCCGCCGAGCACGTGCACCGCCTCGACGCTCTGGATCAGGCGGACGATATCGCACAGGTCGGCGAAGTTCCCCGGCCGCCGGCCGCGGTCCAAGTCGGAGACGTTGGGCGGCCCGCCGACCGAGCCGAACGCGATACGGTTCCGGCCGAACGTGACGTTGCGCTCGGGGTTGCGCGAGACCAGGGTGAACGTCTCGGGCGCCAGGGCGATCTTCGCCATGACGAGGCCGCGGTCGAACCGCACCATCCTGGTCGAGCGGTCGACGTCGGCGCCGGCGGCCTTGAGCCGATCGAGCGCGCCGTAGCTCAGGAACTCGAGGCCATGGTTCTCGAGCACGTCGAGCGAGGAGTCGTGGATCGCCTCGAGCTCGTCGGCGCTCAGGACTTCGAACGGCCGATAGGGGTTGGCGAGCTGGCGCCAGGGCGCCTGCTTGATGCCCGCCTCATGGCGCCGGGCGCGCTGGCGCGACATCTCACGGGGCATGGCGATCTTTCCTTCGTGGTTGCCGCGACACTACATCATGTCGCGCGGGATGACCTCGCGCCAATCCTTGGAGACTATACGCTCCTCGCCCTCGAAGGCTTCGAGCTTCGCGGCGAGGTGGAAGGTCGTCGCGTCGCACTTGAGTTCGACCAGGGTCTCGATGCGGACGTTCCACGTCCCCCGGCTCAGCGAGACCTTGCGCTTCATCTCGGTGCGCTCCTCGGTCGGGTCGTCGTCGGTGATGCTGTAGCGCTCGAGCGCCTCGTACGCGAGAGTCAGGTCGATGGCATCGAGCCGGTAGGTCCCGCGGTCTTCCTCGTGGCTGTAGACCGTCCTGCCGGTCGCGAAATCGCGCGTGTAGCCGCGCTTGGTCTTGGGCTCGCGGAGGTACGTTCTGGCGAGCGGCGGCGTGGCTTCCGCCGTGGCGAACGGCACCCGGCCGTCCTCGGGCCGTGGCGTCCGGACGGGAAGCGCCAGAGTGCTCACGCCGGTGCGCAACTTCGCCGTCACGGGCTCGGGCGACGGCCACACCATCGGCCAGTACGCGGTCGAAACGGCCAGCCGGATGCGATGACCGGGAACGAAGGCGTAGGCCGTGTCGTCGAGGGCGATCCGCACGATGTACGTCCGACCCGGCTCGAGCGGCGTCGGGTGCTCGTGGCTGTCGCGGTGGGTCAGGTTGAGCAGACCGAAACTGACGCGCGTCGAGGACCCGTCCGGCGCCACGTCGCACAGCCGCGCGCACACGAGGCCCATGGGCTTGTCGATCGCCACGGCGAGCTCGACGACCGGCGCGCCGAGGATCTCGATGCGCTCGTCCAGAGGGGGGGAATCGAAGCAGAACGAGCGGCCGTCATCCTGCCGCTGGTCCGACTGGAACTCCGGTCCGTTGCCGCCCGAATCGAGCGGGCACCATTCCCCGGCCATGGTGCCGGTCGTCTGTGGCGAGCTAATGCCGAGCGCGACCTCGGGCTCGGCCGCCTCGCCGAGGCGCCCGAGGTTGAGATGAAAGGTCTTCGGCGCGATGCCACGCGGCGGCCATGTGGTCTCGGCGATCCACCGGCCGGGGCTCTCGGGCATCGTCGCGTTGGGCGCGATACGCTCCTGCATCCAGACGTTGAGGCGCGGTTCGGCCATCACCCCGGTGTCGATGTCCTTGAGCCAGTGGTCCCACCAGCGCAGCGTCTCCTGAAGGAACCCGACCGGCTCGCCCGGCACGCCGAGGTGCGGATAGGTGTGGGTCCACGGTCCGATCATGCCCTTGCACGGCGCTCTCAGGTTCCGCAGCAAACGAAGGATCGCGTTCGAGTAGCCGTCGACCCAGCCGCCGACCGCGTAGACAGCGCATTCGATCGCACCGTAATCCTCGCAAACCGAGCCGTGCTTCCAATAAGCATCGCGCCGCTGGTGGCGCAGCCAGGTGGCCAGCGGCACGGTCGCGTTGTTCAAGCGCTCGAGCCACTTTTCGCGCCAGTTCGCGCCCGAGATCAGCGGATCCGGCGGGCGCAGGATGACCGTGAAGATGCCCGAGCCCCAACTGATGCCGTCCTTCAACAGGCAGCCGCCCATGAAGTGGACGTCGGTCGCGTAGCGGTCGTCGGTCGAGCAGAGCGTGACGATCGCCTTGAGCTGCGGCGGGCGGAGCGCGGCGACCTGGAGCGCGTTGAAGCCGCCCCAGGAGATGCCCATCATGCCGATCTTGCCGGTGCACCAAGGCTGCGCGGCGATCCAGGCGAGCGCGTCGAGCGCGTCCTGCTGCTCCTGGGGCAGGTACTCGTCGTGGAGCACGCCGTCGGAATCGCCGCTGCCGCGCAGATCCAACCTGATCGACGCATAGCCGTGGCCCGCGTACCACGGGTGCGTGAACGAATCTCCGTAGGCCGTGAAGTCGCGCTTGCGATAGGGGATGTATTCGACGATCGCCGGCACCGGGCTCGTCTCGGCGTCCTCGGGCAGCCAGACCCGCGCCGCGAGCCGGCAGGCGTCACGCATCGGGATCCACAGGTTCTCGATCTCGCGGATCTTGCGCGGCAGATCGGTGACGAATCGCATCGTGTGCCTCCGTGGCGGTGCGGGCGGGCTATCTGTCGTCGGTCGTGGGGATCACCGCCTCGACGTCGATCTCCATGTTCATGTACGGGCGCGCCAGTCCCTTCACGATCAGGCCGGTCGAGCACGGGTGAATGCCCTTCAGATGCCGTCCGATCGCCTGGTAGACCGGTTCGCGATAGGCACGGTCGGTGATGAAGACGGTGATCTTGGTGATGTGCTCGAGCCTGGCGCCGGCTTCGCCGAGCAGCACCGCGACATTCTTCATCGCCTGCTCGGTCTGGGCGCCCGCGTCGCCGAGCCCGTGAAAGTTCCCCTCCAGGTCGTGGCCGGTCTGGCCGCGCAGGAACACGTGGTTGCCGGCGCGCACCGCCATGCAGAACTCGGCGCCCAGGTTCTGGCTGCCCTTGTACCAATCCTCCGTCGCGAACTTGCGGATGCGGGTGTGCGCCATGATGCTCAGGCTCCCTGGTCGATGACGCGGTCCGAAAGCCCCGCCGCCTTGTGCACGAAGCCGAGCGGCGCGGCGAAGTCGAACGTCTGGTAGACGGCGGCGAGGTGGGCGAACGGCGGCGACTGGGCGAACAGCTGAAACGTCAGCCGGTGCCCTGCGTAGCCCGAGTTGAGGAGATCGCGTCCGAACGCCAGCAGCTTGCGCCGATCCTCCGCCGACCAGTGCTCGCCGACCGTGTAGTACTTCGCGAGCCATGGGGCGATCTCGGGATCGTCGAACGCCGCCTTGTCGGGGGTGACGCAGATCTGCCCGCCGCACAGCTCGCGGACGAGGTGCATGGCGGCGGGCAGCCGAGAGCACGCGTGCACGCGCCCGGCGTAGATCAGCGATTGGTTGGGCATCAGGAGCCCACCCGCCGTCGGCTGGGCGTTCTCGATCGCGGCCGTGAGGTGCGCCGCGATGCCCTCGCGATAGCACACGAGCTCGGCCAGCTTTTCGCGCACCGCCTGCTGCCTGTCGAGTCCGGTCTGGCGCACGTTGAACAGCGCGGTGCCGATCAGCATGTCCGCGACGTAGAGCAGGCGCGCGACGAACGGGAACGCGCTGTAGCGGTGCAGCATGCCGCGGATGAACGAGGCCGCGCGGGTGTGCCGGTAGAACAGCACATCCTCCCAGGGTATGTGTACGTCGTCGAACACCAGCAGCGTGTCGACCTCGTCGAACCGGCTGGCGATCGGATAGTCCTCGGGCCTCACGCGGTCCGCGAAGCCCGACCGGCAGATGTGCTTGAGGCCCGGCGCGTTCATCGGGCAGACGAAGCCCAGCGCATAGTCGGACATGGTCGCGTCGCCCCAGTTGGCGATCGTCGGCTTGACGAACGCCTGGTGGGCGTAAGCGGCTGCCGTTTCGTACTTGGCGCCGCGCACGACGATCCCGGACTCGGTCTCGCGCACGACGTGGAGCAGCATGTCGGGGTCCTGGTCCTGGGGCCGCTTGGACCGGTCGCCCTTGGGGTCGGTGTTGGCCGAGACGTGGAACAGGTCGCGCTCGAGCACGCGCGCGACGTGGCGCTCGATGTTCGCGGTAAACTGGGGGTCGACCTCGTCGAGCACGTCCTTGCCGTCGAGCAGCGACCACAGCGCGCCGATCGTCTCGTCGCCGAGCCGGATCGCGACGCCGCCGATGTCGTGCATGACGGCGTCGATCCAGGCACGCTTGGCGGTCCAGTCCGCCTTGGTGCGCGGCGGCTTCCAGGCGACGGAGCAACGGCCATCGGCGCCGGCGAACGACAGGCGCTCGCGCGTCGCGGGCTCGTGCGCCAGGTCGTAGACCCGCGCGCGGATATCGACGATGGGCTTGAACGCGGGGTGCGACGCCACGTCGCGCACGCGCTCGCCGTCGATCCAGACCTGGCGGCCGTCGTTCAAGGACTGGCGATAGGCCTCGCTGGTCAACAGCATCGCGTTCCCCTCCCAGGCGCGCGCGGAAGCTATCGGGTGCGGGCCAGCGTGTCAGCAATGGCGTTGTCACCTTGGATACAAAACGCTAGGGGAGGGCAGGAGGTGCTCATGGACCAGACCCAACCGACCTGCGGCATCGCGCTCATGGCGGCGTTGAAGGCCTACGGCGTCGATACCGTGTTCGGCATTCCCGGCGTCCATACCCTCGAGCTCTACCGGGGCATCGCGGCCGCCGGGCTGCGTCACGTCGTCGTGCGCCACGAGCAAGGCGCCGGGTTCATGGCCGATGGATACGCCCGCGTCAGCGGCCGGCCCGGCGTCTGCGTCCTCATCACCGGGCCGGGCGTGACCAACGCGGCGACCGCGATCGGCGAGGCCTACGCCGAATCGTCTCCCGTTCTGATCATCTCGAGCGTCAACGCGCGCGGCGACCTGGGCATGGGGCGCGGCGAGCTCCACGAGCTGCCCTCCCAGCAAGGCTCCACTGCCGCGCTGGCCGGCATGAGCGCGACCGCGCTCAGGCCCGCCGAGGTGCCCGAGCTGATCGCCCGCGCCTTTGCCATGTTCGCGAGCGGGCGGCCGCGACCCGCGCACATCGCGGTGCCGATCGACGTGCTGGCCGAGCCCGCCGGCTTCGATACTTCGGCACGTGCGCTGCCGGCGCCGCCGTCGCCCGATCGCGCCGCGATCGCGCGCGCCGCCGCGCTGCTCGCCCGCGCCGAACGACCGGTGATCCTGGCGGGCGGCGGGGCCCAGGCCAGCGCGGCAAGCGTCCAGCGTCTCGCCGAGCGGACCGGCGCCGCGGTCGTGCTGACGCGCGGCGGCAAGGGCGTGGTGCCCGACGCGCACCCGTTGTGCCTCGGCGCCACCTTGCGCCTGCCGGGGACCCGTGCGGTGTTGCGTGACGCCGACGTCGTCGTCGCCATAGCCACCGAGATCTCGATGACCGACCATTGGATGGCGCCGAAGCTCGAGCTCGGCGGCAACCTGATCCGCCTCGACATCGACGCGACCGCCCTGGTGCGCGACTATCCAGCCGCGGTCGCGCTTCACGCCGACGCCGGCGTCGCCGTGGACGCCTTGCTCGATGAGCTCGGACCCACGCCAAACGCGCCGCGCGGCCATGGCGATGGCGCCGCGCTCGAGTCCCGGAGGATCGAGAATCTCGCCGTTCTCACCCCGAAGCAGCGGCTGCATCGCAAGGTGCTCGACGCCATGCGCGCGGCGCTACCCGACGACGGCTTTGTCGCCGCGGACTCGACCCAGCTCGCCTACACCGGCAACGCCCTATTCCCGTGCCGCCGACCGCGCAGCTGGTTCTTTCCGGTCGGTTACGGGACGCTCGGCTTCGCGCTGCCGGCCGCGATCGGCGCCAAGCTCGCCGCCCCGGAGCGGCCCGGCGCGGTAATCGTCGGCGACGGCGGGTTCCTGTTCACGGCGCAGGAGCTGGCCACCGCGGTCGATCACAAGCTGCCGCTCGCCGTGGTTCTCTGGAACAACGACGCCTACGGCCAGATCAAGGACGACATGGCGGCCAAGGGGTACCCGCGGATCGGGGTCGAGCTCAGGAATCCGGACTTCCTCGCGCTCGCCCGCGCCTTCGCCTGCCACGCCGAGCGGCCGGACTCGCTCGCTGCCTTCCAGGCCGCGCTGAAGTGTGCGCCGACGCGCGACGTTCCGACGCTGATCGAGGTGCGCGAGGACGCCCGCTTCCTCGCGTAGAGCTCTGTTGACGAACCCGTCGCCATGCTTCGAGACGCGGTCCTCGCGGACCGCTCCTCAGCATGAGGTTGTTCATCGTCAAGGAGTTAGCCTCACCCTGAGGCGTGGGGGCGGTTGCCCCCGCCCCCACGCCGTAGGCGGCGTCTCGAAGGGTGAGGCTGCTCGCCGCCGATGACGACGGCGTTGCCGGGCAAGTGATCGGTCATCGGGCGCCGTAGACGAGCGGGAACTCGGGCGCGTCCATGGGCTGGCCGCGCTTGAGCCGGACGCCCCGGAAGGGCGGCGAGGTCGTGCCCTTGCGCACCGCGAAGCGGGCGTCGTCGCCGATCCAGCGGGTCGAGAAGCCGCGCCGACGCGCGGTCGTGGAGGTGTTGCCCGGCGCGCCGTGGAGCGTCAGGAAGTGGAACGCCACGCAGTCGCCCGGCTCTAGGTTCCAGCATAGGATCGAGAAATTGGCGCGGTTCGCGTCGATGTCGGGGACGGGCTCGAGCCCGTCGCCCTCGTAAAGCGCCGTGCGGTTGAACCGCTCCGGCCGGAACCAGCGACCCCAGTTGTGACTGCCGGCGACGAACTCGACCGAACGCTCGTGCGGCACCGGGTCGAGCGCGAGCCACAGGCTGACGTTCTGATTGCCGTCGACGCAGTAGTAGGGCTGGTCGTGGTGCCACGGGGTCGGCACGTCGGCGCCGGGCTCCTTGACCAGGACGTGCTCGTGAAACAGCCGCGCGGTGCGCGATCCCATGAGCCATGCGGCGACGCGGCCCGCGGGCGAATCGAACACGAACGCGCGGTACTCGGGGATCCGGTCCCAGTTGCAGTAGTCGCCGAAGAAGAGGCTCGATCCGTCGCCGCCGTGGTAGAGCCGGACGTCGGCGCTCGGGCTCGCCATGTTGCGCTCGACGCCCTCGCGCAACCGCTCGACCCAGTCGGCGAACACCCCGCGCAGCACGACAACACCGTCGCGCCGGAACGCCGCGATCTGGTCCTGGGTCGGCGTATCCGGCTCTTCGTTCATGGCTTTGCCCCCTTCGCCTGCGCCGCGCGCCACGCGCCGAGGCGCCGGTCCAACAGGTCCAGGTGATCGTTGCCGAAGTATAGCTTGCCATCGAACACGGCGGTCGGCACGCCGAACAGGCCGCGCCGGATGGCCTCGGCCAGGTTGGCGTCGAGCGCGGACTTGAATTCGGCATCCGACGTTGCTGCGATGATCGCTTCGCGCGGCAGGCCCACCGCCTCGGCCAGGGTCGCGAGGACACCGACGTCCGATATGTCCCTCGCTTCGGCCCAATAGGCGCGCATGACGGCCTGGACGAACGGCTCGGCGGCGCCTTGCCGTTCGGCCCAAAGGGCGGCGCGCAGGGCGCGCGATGGGCGCAGCGGGTAGTTCGGGTGCTGGCGAAAGGGCAGCCCCAGCAGCTCGGCCTGGTCGACAATGTCCTGGCGGTACCAGGCGACAAAGGCGGCGTTCTCCTCGAGCGGGCGGCGGCCGTCGATCGCCTCGATCAGTTTGGCCAGATGGACCGGGCGCCAGCGCACCCGGCCGCCGTGGCCGCGCACGACGCAACCGATCCGGTGCGACGCCAGGTAGCAGCACGGGCTGTGGACGTCGAACCAGAATTCGACCTCGGGACCAGGATCGCTCGCCGCCGGAGCCCGCCCGAGGAAGCGGGCGAGCGAAACCTGAACCCGGACGTGCCGGCCGGTCATGACCGTACGGCCGTCCTGCTCGAGGTCCACGGCGAACGAGTAGCGGCGGCCGTCGATGGCCTCGAGCCGCGCCTCGACGTCGACGGGCCGACCGACGTGCGCCGCCCCGATGTGGTCGACCTCGACCCGTGCGCCGACCGTCGCGTCGTCGGCCTCGAAATAGGGCTGAAGCAGCCTGCCGCACGCCGCCTCGATCATCAGGATCAGGCTGACCGTGGAGACGACCTCGACGCCCGTGTTGCCCTTGGCCGCGGCCGTGTCCTCGGGGCGCGCCGCGAACGATTGCTTCCAACGCAGTCCAAGGGGAACCGGCCGCACGTTGCCCTCCGCCGCGGTCACGGCGCGGCTCGATACCGTGACTCGAATGCCGGCCTCACCCTTCGACAGGCTCAGGGTGAGGCTGATCTGAGAGGCCCTCATGCTGAGCTTGTCGAACCATGCGGGCGTCGCGAGGCACTACCCACGGGCGTCGAGCTTTGCAACACTCCTGTCAGCCTTTCAAGCCGCGAGCGGCGCAAGCAGGAAACACGATGACCTCGATCCACGATCCCGAGCTGTTCCGCACCGTCGGCACCTATCTGGGCGTGCCGCAAACGTGGGACCTGGACGGCGCCAAGGCGGCCGTCGTGGGCCTGCCGTTCGACGCCGGCCGGCACGCGCGCCGGGTTGGCGCGCGCAACGGTCCGGCGGCGATCCGCGGTATGTCGACCGACATGGTCCGCCGCTACCGCCCCGAGCTCGCCGAGGCGTTCGACCCGGTCGCGGCGCTCGGGCTCGTCGATTGCGGCGACGTGCCGCTGCGTCCCGCCGACGTGGACGATGCCGTGGACCGTGCCTCGCGCGCGATCGGGCGCATCGTCGCGGCCGGGGCCATGCCGATCGGGCTGGGCGGCGACGGTGTCACCAGCGTACCGGTGATCAAGGCGCTGGCCGAGCGTTACCCGGGTCTCTGCGTGCTGCACTTCGATTCCCACACCGACGCGTATCCGGACCCGGCGGGCGGCAACGCGATCCACCTCAACCCCGCGACCACGTTCGCCTACGCCGCCGACCAGGGCTGGGTCGACGCCGCCCGCTCGATCCACGTCGGCATGCGCGGGACGACCTACGTACCCGGCGTGTTCGGCTACACCGAGCGTCTCGGTTATGCGATCGTGACGCTGGACCAGGCGCGGGCCTTGGGCGCCGAGGCGTTCGCGGCGCGGGTGTGCGCGACCATGCAGGGCAGGCCGGTCCACATCTGCTTCGACATGGACGTGTTCGACCCCTCGGTCGCGCCGGGTGTGTTCACACCGGCGTGGGGCGGCTTCGGCGCCGCCGAGGGCCTCGGGTTCGTGCGCGCGCTCGCCGGGCTCGACGTGGTCGGGCTCGACGTCAACACGACCTCGCCGGAATACGACGTCCAAGGCATGACCGCGTGGCTCGCCGCCACTGTCGTCTACGAGTTCCTGTGGCTGGCGTGCGCCAAGCTGGGGCTGGGCCCGGCGCCGCGTTGACAGCGACCGTCGGGTCGGGCGAACTGCCGCGCCATGGCGCACGGCGTGAAGGGTCTGGTACGCGATCCGGTCGCGATCGCGGGAGCGGTGACGGTGCTCGCCGTCGTCGCGGCCGCCGTGCTCGCGCCGCTCCTGGCGCCCCACGACCCGGCCGAGCAGTTCTTCGACGGGCTGACCATCGAGGGCGCGCCGCTGCCGCCGAGCGAGCGCTTCCCGCTCGGCACCGACCTGCTCGGGCGCGATCTGCTGTCCCGTCTGATCTGGGGGGCGCGCGCCTCGCTCACGGTCGGCGTCGTGGCCAATGGCGCGGCGGTGGTCATCGGCACCCTGCTCGGCACGACCGCCGGGTTCCTGCGCGGCTGGGTCGGCGCGGCGATCATGCGGTTTACCGACCTGATGATGGCGTTCCCGGCGCTCCTGCTCGCGATATCTCTGGCGGCGATCCTGCGGCCGTCGCTCTGGATCGTGGCGTTGGTCATCGCGCTGGTGAATTGGGTGCAGATCGCGCGGGTGGTCTACGCGCAGACCACGGCCCTGGCCGAGCGCGAGTTCATCGAGGCCGCGCGCGCCCTCGGTGCCGGGCGGATTCGCATCCTCGCGCGCCACATCGTACCCCACCTGGTTCCCACGATCCTGGTGTGGAGCACGCTCGGCATCGCGACCACGGTGCTGCTCGAGGCGACGCTGTCGTTCCTCGGCGTCGGGGTCCAGCCGCCGACGCCGTCGTGGGGCGGCATCATCTTCGAGGGCCAGTCCTACTTCCTGAGCGCGCCGTGGCTGGTGTTCTTCCCCGGCCTTGCGATCATCGTGGCGGCGCTCGCGTTCAACCTGGTGGGCGAGGCGCTCAACGACGCGCTCGACCCGACCCAGCGGGGACGGCGCTCGTGATCGGGTTTCTCGCCCGGCGAGTCGCCCAGTCCGTCGTCATCCTGATCGGGGTGACGCTGGTGACGTTCTCGCTCGCCTTCCTGATTCCGGCCGATCCCGTGCGCATGATCGCGGGCCGCTCGGCGACCATCGAGACGGTCGCTTCGATCCGCCATCAGCTCGGGCTCGACCAGCCGATCCCCGTGCAGTACGCGCGCTACCTGGGGCGCCTGGTCCAGGGCGACCTCGGCCGCTCGTACGCCCAGAAGACCGAGGTCGCCGAGCTGATCTGGAGCCGGCTGCCCGCGACGCTCTTGCTGATGGCCGGAGCGATCGTCTTCGAGCTCGCGATCGGGCTTCCGGCCGGCATCTTCGCCGCGACCAAGCGTGGCCGCTTCGCCGACCGCGCGGTGATGACCTTGTCCTTCGTCGGGGTCTCGGCGCCGCAGTTCGTCGTCGGGCTCCTGCTGCTCTACGTCTTCGCCTACCTGCTCGGCCTGTTCCCTCTGGGCGGCTACGGCACCCTTGGCCATCTGGTGCTCCCGGCGCTCACGCTCGGGCTGACCGGGGGCGGCTTCTACTCGCGCATGATGCGCTCGAGCATGGTCGGAGTGCTGGGGCAGGACTACATCCGCACCGCGCGGGCCAAGGGACTCACCGAGCCCGGCGTCGTGCTCGGCCACGGCCTGCGCAACGCGGTCCTGCCGATCGTCGCCATGATCGGGCTCGACGTCGGCATCTTCATGAGCGGCGCGGTGGTCGTCGAGTCCGTCTACGGCTGGCCCGGCATCGGCCAGCTCGCCTGGCAGGCGATCCAACGGGTCGACATCCCGATCATGATGGGCGTGACGCTGACCGCCGCGGTCGCCATCATCCTGGGCAATCTGCTGGCCGACATCGCGACCTCGTTGATTGATCCCAGGGTCCGCCTCCACTAGAGTCCCGCCTTCGATCGCCGCCGAGAACGGCGCGAACAGGGGAGGAACGATATGATGGCAACCAGGATCCTGCGCGGCGCGCTTTTGGCCGGGTTGGCGGCATGCCTGCCGTTCGCCGCCGAGGCCGGCGGCTCGATGACCGTGACCTACCAGTCCGACGTGGCGACGCTCGACCCGGCGGTCGGCTACGACTGGCAGAACTGGTCGATGATCAAGAGCCTGTTCGACGGCCTGATCGACTACGCGCCGGGCACCACCGAGATCGTGCCCGACCTGGCCGAGAGCTACGAGATCTCGGACGACGGCCTGACCTACACGTTCCATCTGCGCCAGGGAGTCAAGTTCCACAACGGCCGCGCGATGACCGCGGCGGACGTCAAGTACAGCCTCGAGCGCACGATCAACCCGGCGACCCAGAGCCCCGGCGCCAGCTACTACGACACGATCAAGGGCTACGCCGAACTCGCCGGCGGGTCCGCGACCGAACTCTCGGGGGTCACGACTCCCGATGATCGA
The DNA here is from genome assembly GCA_040905845.1 of Alphaproteobacteria bacterium. Taxonomy (GTDB): domain Bacteria; phylum Pseudomonadota; class Alphaproteobacteria; order SP197; family SP197; genus VGDP01. The sequence continues at coordinate 18,716 of JBBDQV010000135.1, forward strand.
ACGGTCGTGATCGAGCTGAACCGGCCCGACGCGCCCTTCCTGCACAAGCTCGCGCTCAACTTCGCCTTCATCGTTCCGAAGGAGGCGGTCGAGGAATACGGCGCCGACTTCGGCAAGAACCCGGTCGGCACGGGAGCCTTCAGCCTCGCCGAGTGGACGCTCGGCCAGCGCGTCGTGTTCGCCAAGAACCCCGACTACTACGTTCCCGATCGGCCGCGGCTCGACCAGATCGTGTTCGAGATCGGCCAGGACCCCTCGGTGGCGTTGCTCAGGCTCGAGCGGGGCGAGGTCGACCTGCTCGGCGACGGCATTCCTCCGGCCCGCTTCGTCGAGGTCATGAACAACGCCGACCTCAAGGCCCTGGTCGTCCAGGGCGGCCAGCTCCACACCGGCTACGTGACGCTCAACACGCGCGTCCCGCCGCTCGACAACGTCAAGGTCCGCCAGGCGCTCAACATGGCGATCAACAAGGACCGCATCGTCCAGATCATCAATGGGCGCGCCGTGGTCGCCAACCAGGCGCTGCCGCCGGCGATGCCTGCGTACAACACCGCCGAGACCGGCTACGCGTTCGATCCGGACAAGGCCAAGGCGCTGCTCGCCGAGGCGGGCTATCCCGACGGCTTCCAGTCGGTGCTCTACGCCATGAACACCGATCCCAACCCGCGCATCGCCCAGGCGATCCAGCAGGACCTGGCCGCGATCGGCGTCGCCGTCGAGATCAAGGCGCTCGACCCCTCGGTCGTCATCCAGGCCGGCGGCACAGAGGGCGAGGCGCCGATGATCTGGTCCGGCGGCATGGCGTGGATCGCCGACTTCCCCGACCCGTCCAACTTCTACTGGGCGATCCTGGGTTGCGGCGCGGCGGCGCCGGGCGGCTGGAACTGGTCCTGGTACTGCAACGAGGAGGTCGACGCGATGGCCGGCGAGGCCGACGCGATGACCGATCCGGCCCAGGCCCAGGCACGGCTCGACAAATGGACCGAGATCTTCTCGAAGGTCCTGGCGGACGCGCCGTGGATCCCGATCTTCAACGAGGAGCGGTTTACCATGCACTCGGCGCGGTTGACGGGCGATTCGATGGCCATTTTCGTCGATCCCGTGCACATCCCGGTCCACTACGACGTGGTCGGCGCGACCGATGCTCAGTAGGTCGCGGCACACGATCCATCGCGCCCAGCATCATTTCGGCTGGGACAACAGCATCGCGCCGGTCGCGACCGTCGCGCCCGGCACGGTGCTGGAGTTGGACACCGTCGATTCCTCGGGCGGGCAGTTGACGGCGTCCTCGACGGTCGCCGACATCGCGCGCCTCGATTTCGCCAAGGTCAACCCGACCTCGGGGCCGGTGTTCGTCGACGGGGCGAAGCCGGGCGACGCGATCAAGGTCGAGACGCTGGGCTTCACCGCCTCGGGCTGGGGCTGGACGGCGATCATCCCGGGGTTCGGGCTGCTCGCCGACCAGTTCCCCGACCCGGCGCTCCACATCTGGAAATACGACACGGCCTCACTCGCGCCCGCTGCCTACGGCCCCGGCGGGCGGGTGCCTTTGAAGCCGTTCGCCGGCACGATCGGACTCGCGCCCGCCGAACCGGGCCGGCACAGCGTGGTGCCGCCGCGCCGGGTCGGCGGCAACATGGACGTGCGCGACCTCGCCGAGGGCGCGACGCTCTACCTGCCCGTCGAGGTCGCGGGCGGACTTTTCTCCATCGGCGACACCCACGCCGCCCAGGGTGACGGCGAGGTGTGCGGCACGGCGATCGAGAGCCAGATGAAGGTCGCGCTGCGCCTCGACCTGATCAAGGGCGCGAACCTGCGCTACCCGCGGTTCGAGACGCCGGGACCGGTCGCGCGCCACCTGGACGCCAAGGGCTATCACGTGACCACCGGCATCGGGCCGGACCTGATGGCCGCGGCGCGCGACGCGGTCGGCGGCATGATCGATCTGCTCGGGACGCGGCACGGGCTCGGCGCGGTCGAAGCGTACATGCTGTGCAGCGTCGCCGGCGATCTGCGCATCAGCGAGATCGTCGACAGGCCCAACTGGGTCGTCTCGCTGTACTTCCCGAAAATCGTCTTCGAATGATCGGCGCGGCCAGCGTGCCCGTGCCCGCGCGGCCGCTGCTCGAGGTCTCCGGCCTCACCGTCAGCTTCGCGGGCGAGGGCGCGCGCGTGCCGGTCGTCGAGGGCGTCGGCTTCACCGTCGAGGCCGGCGAAACCGTCGGCTTGGTCGGCGAGTCCGGCTGCGGCAAGAGCGTCACCGCCATGTCGATCCTGCGCCTGTTGCCGATGCCGCCGGCGCGGATCGAGGCGGGGCGCGCCCTGCTCGACGGCGAGGACCTGCTCTGCCTCGAAGGCGCTGACCTCAGGCACGCGCGCGGCAATCGGGTCGGCATGATCTTCCAGGAGCCCATGACGAGCCTGAACCCGACGATGACCGTCGGCACTCAGGTGGCCGAAGTGCTCCGGCTTCATCGCGGCGCCGGCGGTCGCGCGGCGCGCGAAGCGGCCGTCGATATGCTGCGCCAGGTCGGCATCGGCGCGCCTGAGCGGCGCTTCGAGCAGTATCCCCACCAGCTTTCAGGCGGGCTGCGCCAGCGCGTCATGATCGCCATGGCCTTGATCTGCCGGCCGGCGCTCTTGATCGCCGACGAGCCGACCACGGCGCTCGACGTGACGATCCAGGCCCAGATCCTCGAGCTGCTGCGCCGGCTCAGGCACGAGCTCGGCATGGCCGTTCTGCTCATCACCCACGACCTCGGGGTGGTCGCCGAGGTGTGCGACGCCGTGGTCGTCATGTATGCCGGGCGCATCGTCGAACGCGCGTCCGCGCGTGCGCTGTTCCGGCGGCCGCGCCACCCCTACACACTTGGCTTGCTCGCGTCCTCGCCGCGCGGCGTGCCGCGCGGCGCGCGTCTGCCGATGATTCCCGGCATGGTCCCACCGCCGGGTCGTCGCGGCGTGGGCTGCGCGTTCGCCGACCGTTGCTCGCGCGTCCTGGAGCGCTGCCGGACCGAGCGACCGGATCTCGGGCCGGTCGCGCCGGGCCACGACGCGGCCTGCTGGAACCCGGCACCATGACCGAGCCGGCCCCGCTGCTCGAGCTCGACGACGTGACGCGCGTCTTCCGTTCGCGTGACGGGCGCCGGGCGGTCGCCGCCGTGAACCGGGTCAGCCTGAGGCTTGAACGCGGCGAGACACTCGGAGTCGTCGGCGAATCCGGCTGCGGCAAGTCGACTCTCGCCCGCGTCATGCTCAGGCTGATCGAGCCGACCGCCGGCGCGATTCGATTCGACGGCGAGGACCTGCTGGCGCTCGACCGCAACCGCCTCAGGCTGCGCCGGCGCGACATGCAGATCGTCTTCCAGGATCCCTACGCCTCGCTCGATCCGAGGCTCACGGTCGGCGCGATCGTCGCCGAGCCGCTCGCCATCCACGGCGTCGGAAACCGCGCGGCGCGACGCGCGCGGGTCGCCGAGCTGCTCGGCCTCGTCGGGCTGGAGCCGGGTGCCGCCTCTCGCTACCCCCACGAGTTCTCGGGCGGGCAGCGCCAACGCATCGGCATTGCCCGCGCCATCGCGCTCGAGCCCAAGCTCGTCGTCGCCGACGAGCCGGTCTCCGCGCTCGACGTCTCGGTTCAGTCCCAGATCCTCAATCTCCTGGTGGAGCTCCGGACCCGGCTCGCCCTGTCCTACGTCTTCATCTCGCACGACCTCGGCGTGGTCGAGTACATGAGCGATCGGATCGCGGTCATGTACCTCGGGCGCGTCGTCGAGACGTCGGCGACCGAGGAACTCTACCGCCGGCCGGCGCATCCCTACACCCAGGCGCTGCTCGCGGCCATTCCGGTGGCGGACCCGGAGCATCGGCGCGAGCGCGGCGCGGTCGGGGGCGAAATGCCGAACCCGGAGGACCCGCCCACCGGCTGCGCGTTCCATCCGCGCTGTCCCCACGCGACCGAGCGCTGTCGCCGCGAGGTGCCGGCGCTCCGAACGCTCGACACCGGCGTTCCGCCTCACGTCGTCGCGTGTCATCTTTACTGAGGTTCGCGCCGGGCATCGAGGCGGGAGAGAGCATGAGTCGGGCATTCGTCCGCGAGGACGACATCGGCCAAGACCAGCAGCCGATCGAGCGGCCGCCGGGTCCGGAGCAGAACTACATCACGTCGAGCGGGCTCGCGCGGCTCCGTGCACGCTACGAGGAGCTGTCACGCGAGCGCGATCGGGTAGCGGCGGAACGGGGCCTCGCCGGCGAGGACGCGATGGCCCGCTTCGACCGCGATCTCCGCTGGCTGCACGGCCGGATCGAGCGTGCGATCGTCGTCGCCATGGGGGATGCGCGGACCGATCGCATCGGGTTCGGCGCCACCGTCACCGCGCGCGACGAGAACGGCGTGGACCGTACCGTGATGCTGGTCGGCGAGGACGAGGCGGATGTCGCCACCGGCCGGTTGAGCTGGGCCTCACCGCTCGGACGGGCCTTGATGGGCGCCGCCGTCGGCGACGTGGTCACCTGGCGGCGGCCGGCGGGGGACCTGGATCTGGAGATAGTTCGTTTCGATTACGACGCCCTGGCGTAACGACCTATTAACCCGGCTCCGGCACGATCGTTCGACTGCTGACGCGCTGGTCGCCGCCGGCGGCGCGAGGTGTGATTGATCATGGCCGCGTCCCCAGGGAACGATTGCGATACCATCGCGGACAAGGCGATGGCCCTGATGCGCGCGCGGGGCATCCCGGTCAATCCCCGCAATTTCGCGGTCTGGTTCGCCTACTGCTCGGGAGACAGCTCCGAATTGAAGATGATGGCCGATCGCATCCTCGAGATGGGATTGGCGGTGGACGAGCAGACCCACGAGTGGCTTCACCGCGCGTTCTGCTCGAAGGAGTTCGAACACCGCGCGGTCGTCGCCTCTTCCGAGGCCGCCGAGGCCGCCATGGGCGGCGTCATGGCCCAACTGGCGAAGGCCGGGACCGACGCCGAGGCCTACGGGCACGCCCTGGGAACCTACGAGCAGGCCCTGGCCGAGGACCCGCTGGGGCAGGGTGGGGCCAATGCCGTCAAGGCGTTGCTCGCGGCGACGCGCGAGATGCACGAGGTGAACACGAGGCTCGAGTCGCAACTCGCGGCGCATGGGATGCAGATCGGCGAGCTCAAGAGCAAGCTCGAGGACGTTCGGCGGGACTCCGTCACCGACACCTTGACCGGGATCGCCAACCGGCGCGCCTTCGACGACCGACTTAAGGCGGGGATCGCCCACGCCGAGCGGGACGGGACACCGCTTTGTCTCCTGATGCTCGACATCGACCACTTCAAGAAGTTCAACGACAACTACGGCCACCAGGTCGGCGACGAGGTGCTGAAGTTGGTGGCGCGCACCTTGACCGACTCGGTCAAGGGTCGCGATCTGCCGGCGCGCTATGGCGGCGAGGAGTTCGCGATCATCCTGCCGGACACGCGGCTCGACCAGGCGGTCACGGTCGCGGAGCATGTACGCGCGGCCATGGCGTCGCGACGGATCGTGCGCCGCAACTCGGGCACGGACTATGGCCAGGTGTCGCTGTCGATCGGCATCTCGGTCCTTGGCGCGGGCGACGACGCCGAAGATCTCGTGCGTCGTGCCGACGAAGCCCTCTACGAGGCCAAGAACACAGGCCGGAACCGTGTGACCACCGAGGCCGCTGTCATTACGCCGGCCGCGGCGATAGCCGCCATGGCCTGATCGGTCAGGGCGTGGCGCGGCCGCCCGACACGTCGAGGATCGCGCCGGTCACGTAGGATGCCTCGTCCGACAGCAGCCAGAGTATCGTCCGCGCGACCTCGTCGGCGGCCGCGAGCCGGCCGATGGGCAGGGTCTTCAGGACCCCCTCCAGCCAGGCGTCGTTGGCCGGATCGGGTGATGCGTCCGGGCCGCCGCGCAGCATCTCGGTGTCGGTGACGCCAGGACGCACGCAATTGACGCGCACGCCCTCGGCCATCGCTTCCTTGCCGAGCCCGATGGTCAGGGTGTCGACGGCGCCCTTGCTCGCGGCGTAGTGGACGAAGGTGCCGACGCCGCCGGTCCGGCTCGCGGCCGAGCCCACGTTGACGATCGCGCCGCCCTGGCCGCCGTGGCGCCGCGCCATGCGCCGCATCGCCGCCGCCGAGCACAGGAACGTTCCGAACGTGTTGACCTCGAAGGTCCGGCGCATGTCGCCCGGCGCGATGTCCTCGATTGACCCGAAGCCCGGTCCGATTCCCGCGTTGTTGACCAGCGCGGTAACGCGGCCGAGCGCGCGATCGACGGTCGTGAACAGGTGCTCGACGTCCTGTTCCCTGGAGACGTCCGCCTTCACCGCGATCGCCTTGCCGCCCTTGCCGACGATCTCGGCGACGACGGCATCGGCGCGCTCGCGGCGCTCCGCGTAGTTGACGGCGACCGCATAGCCGTGTCCTCCGCCGAGCCGCGCGACCGCGGCGCCGATGCCCCGGCTAGCGCCGGTGACGACCAGGACTCCGGACATTGGGCTTCCTTTCCTTGAAACGCCTCAGGCGCTCTCCAGCGCGGCGCGCACCAGGCCCTGGAACAGCGCGACGTTTGTTTCTTCCTTCGGCGACAGCACGCCGCGCTCGAAGGCGCCGGCCTCCATGTTGCGCTGCACGCTCGCGCAGATGCCCAGGTCTTCCTCGACGATAGAGCGCGCCCAGGCGAATGCGTCGTCGCGCGCGCTCGCGTCGATGCCGCGGAACCATTGCCAGCTCGTCGACCTGAGCCGGCCAGGTCCCAGCGGCTCGATCCGCTCGGCCTTGAACGCGTTGGCGCTGAGCGTCGCCTGGAACCCCGGAAATCGATAGAACCACAGGCCGTCACGGCCACGAATGCCGGCGCCGGTCGATCGGTAGGTGACGTGGAACGCGACGCAGCGACCTTCGTCGTAGGGCTTGATCTCGATCGTCCTGGGTTCCACGGCCTCGCTCAGCCGGGGGTGGACGTGGGGCAGGTGATAGCCCTCGACGGTGTTGTCGCAATAGGTCTTCCAGTTGGCATCGCCCTCGACGACGAAGTCGCCGTGGTAGTCCATGTCGGCGGTCGGAAAGCCTTCACACAGCTTCGGGATCGAGCCAAGCCAAGCGGCGAGGTCGGGGCCGTCGGCGGCGACACGGACGAAGACCAGCCCGCGCCAGGTTGCCACCGCGATCGGCAACAGCCCATCCGCCGCCGCGCCGAGCTCGCCGTCGCCGAAGCGCGGCGCCAGCGCGACCGAGCCGTCCAGGCGATAGGTCCAGCCGTGATAGGGGCAACGCAGCGATTCCGATCGTCCGGCGCGGTCCCCGACGAGCGCCGCGCCGCGATGCCGGCACGCGTCGTGGAAGCCTCGCAGCGCGCCGTCCGTACCGCGCACGACGATCATCGGCCAGCCGTTGACGCAGCGCCCGCGCCATTGGCCGTGCTCCGCCACCTCGCGCTCGGGGCCGAACAGGGCCCAACTCGCGGCGAAGATGCGGGCGCGCTCGCGCGCATGGACGCCGGCGTCGGTGTACCAGGACGCGGGCAGGGCGGGGAGGGCCATCGCCGTGCCGCTCAAGCGGCGCTGTCGCGCCTGATCTCGTGGCAGGCGCAGTGCACCCCGCCGCCGCCGAGCGTAAACATGTCGAACTCGGGCGCGAAGACCTCGAAACCCTCGGCCCTCAGGCGCTCGTTCAGGTTCTTGTTGTGGGCCATCGAGATGATGCGGTCGTCGCCGAGATAGACGACGTTGCCGCCCAACTTGACGCATTCGCGGTAAGGCACGTCGATGAACCGAATGCCGCGCGCCTTCAGCCAGTCGATGACGTAGGTTTCGAGCGCATCGGTGCACACGAGCGCGACCTTCTGGCCGAGCATGACGAGCACCGCGTCCATGTGGACGAACTGGGGCGGCAGGGGGATCGTCATCGCCTCCCAGCCCTTGTCCCGCATCCAGCCGGCGACCTGCTCGGCGCCCTCCCTGGTCGAGCGGTCGCCGGCGTAGCCGAGCAGCACAGACTCCGGCTCGACGATGACGAAGTCGCCGCCCTCGAAGAACCCGGCCGTCACCCAGCGCCAGATCGGGATGCCGGCATTCAGGTAGAACCGCGCCGCCACGGCGTAGTCGCGCTGGCGCGCCGGGGTCTGGATCGAGGCGATCACCGCACCCCACGGGGTCATGAAGCTCGAATCACGCGCGAAGATCGAATAGTGAAGCCCATCGTCGACCTCGATGAAGTGGGTGCGGATGCCCTGGCTCTCGTAGATGTCGACCATCTGGCGGTGCTGGCGCATCGCCGTCTGCTTGTCGAAGCGGAACCCGACCTTCTCCATGTTCGCGAAGGTGTGGCGCGAGATCGAGTTCATCGGCAGCCACTTGAAGTTGTCCGGCTTGGCCAGCAGCACGTCGCGCAGCGGCATGAAGGCGTTGTCGACGCCCCAGCCCTGGGGCAACCGGGCGCCCGCGCCGTTGCCGTGCGCCGTCACGTCAGCCATTGCCATGATCCTCCATTCGCGCCGCGCACTCTACACGGCCTCGCGCGCCGATTGAACAAGGGACGCGCCGGGTTGGGCGCCGCGCGCGGCTCCGCTATCATGGGCAGTCAAGGGGGACCTCATGGCCGAGACCGTCACCGCCGCCGTGCTCCTGATCGGCAACGAGCTGCTTTCGGGCCGCACCCAGGATCTCAACCTGCGCACCATCGCCACGCGCCTGGCCGAGCTCGGCATCGTGCTCGGCGAGGCGCGCGTGGTGAGCGACGACGAGGACGCCATCGTCGAGGCGCTGAACGCGCTGCGCGGGCGCTACGACTACGTGTTCACGACCGGCGGCATCGGCCCGACCCACGACGACATCACGGCCGATGCGGTCGGCAAGG
>JBBDQV010000136.1:0-15938 GCA_040905845.1 Alphaproteobacteria bacterium
GCGCGCTCGCCGACGATCCGGCGGTGCTGCTGGCCGACGAGCCGACCGGCAACCTCGATCCCGCGACCGCCGAGGTCGTGTTCGCCGCCATGCTCGAGGTCGCGCGGGCGCGCCGAGTCGCGGCCCTGGTGGCGACCCACAACCACGATCTCGCCCGCCGCATGGACCGGATTCTCGCGCTCGGCAGCGGAACCGTCGAGGGCGCCTGACAAAGACCTCGCGCCGTGCCAACCTCGGCAATCGATGAGCCACGCCGACTTCGTCCACCTGCGCGTCCACACCTCGTTCTCGCTGTCCGAGGGCGCGCTGAAGATCGCCGACATCGCCAGGCTGTGCCGCGCCGACCGGATGCCGGCGGTCGCCATGACCGATACGGCGAACTTGTTCGGCGCGCTCGAGTTCTCCTCGGCCTGCGCCGCGGCGGGGGTGCAGCCGATCATCGGCTGCGCGCTGACCGCGGCGGACACCGACGAGCGGACGGGCCAGCGGCGCCGGCCGACTTATCTGCCCCTGCTCGCCCAGACCGACGAAGGCTACGCGAACCTCTCCGCGCTGGTCAGCGCCTCCCATCTGGACGGCGAGCCTGGCGAGCCGCCGCGCGTCGCGTGGCGACGGCTGGGGGAGCGCGCGGTCGGCCTGATCGCACTGACCGGCGGCCCGACGGGTCCGCTCGACCGCCTACTCCTCGAAGGCCAGGGACCGGCCGCCGGCGCGTTGCTCGACAGGCTCGCGGCGAGCTTCCCCGGCCGCCTCTACGTCGAGCTCCAACGCCACGGCACTGAGTCCGAGGACCGGGTCGAGCCGCTGCTGATCGAGCTCGCCTACGCCCGTGGCCTGCCGCTGGTCGCCACCAACGACGTCCACTTCGCCGACGCGACCATGTTCGAGGCACACGATGCGTTGCTCTGCATCGCCGACGGCGAGACCGTGGGGCGACAGGGCCGGCGCCGGTTGACCCCCGAGCACCGCTTCAAGACCGCGGCCGAGATGCGCGCGCTGTTCGCGGACCTGCCGGAGGCCGTCGACAACACCCTGGTCGTGGCGCGCCGCTGCGCCGTCATGGCGCCCAAGCGGCCGCCGATCCTGCCGCGCTTCACGACCCCCGAAGGCACCACCGAGGCGGATGAGCTGCGCCGCCAGGCGCGCGAAGGGCTCGAGCACCGGCTGGCCCAAACGGTGTTCGCGCCGGATCAGGACGAGGCCCTGCGGGAACGGGCCGCCGAGCCCTACCGGCGCCGGCTCGACTACGAGCTCGAGGTCATCGAGTCGATGAAGTTCCCCGGCTACTTCCTGATCGTCGCCGACTTCATCCAGTGGGCGAAGCGCCAGGGTATACCCGTGGGCCCGGGCCGCGGCTCGGGCGCCGGCTCGGTGGTCGCCTGGGCGCTCACCATCACCGACCTCGACCCCTTGCGCCACGGGCTCTTGTTCGAGCGGTTTCTCAACCCCGAGCGCGTGTCGATGCCGGACTTCGACATCGACTTCTGCCAGGAGCGGCGCGACGAGGTCATCCGCTACGTGTGCGACCGCTACGGCCGCGACCGAGTCGCCCAGATCATCACGTTCGGCACCTTGCAGGCGCGCGCCGCGCTGCGCGACGTCGGCCGCGTGCTCGAGATGCCGTTCGGCCAGGTCGACAAGCTCAGCAAGATGGTGCCGTACAACCCGGCGCATCCGGTCACCCTGGCCAAGGCGATCGAGGGCGAAGCGCAGCTCCAGGAGGCGCGCGACTCGGACCCGCGCGTCGCCAAGCTGCTCGACATCGCGCAGAGGCTCGAAGGTCTGCATCGCCACGCCTCGACCCACGCGGCGGGGGTCGTGATCGGCGACCGTCCGCTCGACCAGCTCGTGCCGCTCTACCGCGACCCGCGCTCTTCGATGCCGGTGACCCAGTTCTCCATGAAGGACGTGGAGAAGGCCGGGCTGGTCAAGTTCGACTTCCTCGGCCTCAAGACCCTTTCCGTGCTCGCGCGCGCCCGCGAGCTCCTGGCGCGCCGGGGCGTCACGCTCGATCTCGAGCGCCTGCCGCTCGACGATCCCGCGACGTACGAGCTGCTCGGGCGCGGCGACAGCGTGGGCGTGTTCCAACTCGAAGGTTCGGGCATGCGCGACGTGCTGCGCCGACTGCGGCCCGACGCCTTCGCCGATATCGTCGCCCTGGTCGCGCTTTACCGGCCCGGACCGATGGACAACATCCCCCGGTTCATCGCGTGCAAGCACGGCGATGAGGAACCGGACTATCTGCTGCCGCAGCTCGAGCCGGTTCTGCGTGAGACCTACGGGGTCATCGTCTACCAGGAGCAGGTGATGCAGATCGCCCAGATCCTGGCCGGTTACAATCTGGGCGCCGCCGACCTGCTGCGCCGGGCGATGGGCAAGAAGATCAAGGCCGAGATGGAGGCGCAGCGCGAGGTCTTCATCGGCGGCGCCGTCGCGCGCGGCGTCGAGCGGACGCAAGCGGTCAAGGTCTTCGACCTGGTGGCGCGCTTCGCGGACTACGGTTTCAACAAGAGCCACGCCGCGGCCTACGCCATGGTCGCGTACCAGACCGCCTACCTGAAGGCGAACCATCCGGTCGAGTTCCTGGCCGCCTCGATGGGCTTCGAGCTGGCCAACACCGACCGGCTCAACCTCTATCGCGAAGAGGCCGAACGACTCGGGATTCCGCTGCTACCGCCCGATGTCAATCGGTCGGAGGCCAGCTTCTCGGTCGATGTGGGGCCGGACGGGGCGGGCACCATCCGCTACGCGCTCGCCGCGATCAAGGGGGTCGGCGCGCACGCCATGGAGGCCCTGGTCGCCGAGCGCCAGCGCGGCGGCCCGTTCCGCGGTCTCGGCGACTTCGCCGACCGGATCGATTCGCGGCAGGTCAACAGGCGTCAGCTCGAGAGCCTGGCACGGGCCGGGGCGTTCGACGGGCTGCTGCCCAATCGGGCGGCGGCGCTGGCCGCGGTCGAAGCCGTCGTCGGGCGCGCCGGGGCGGCCACGCGCGAGCGGGACGCCGGGCAGGTCAGCCTGTTCGGCGACGGGCCGGTCGCCGCGCCGCCGCCGCTGACCGTGCCCATCGTCCCCGATTGGTCGCCGGCGGAACGGCTGAAGCACGAGCACGATGCGATCGGCTTCTACCTCTCGGCGCACCCACTGGCGAGTTACGAGGTGGTGCTGAACGGGCTGAAGGTCGTGCCGGCGGCCTCGATCGAGCGGCGGCTGGCGGCGGGGGAGGGCACGGAGTACCGGGTCGCCGGAGTGCCGCTCGGCCGGCGCGAGCGGGTCGGCAACCAGGGCCGACGGTTCGCCTTCGTCCAGATGAGCGACACGTCGGGGACGTACGAGGTCATTCTCTTCAGCGACGTGCTCGCGGCGAGCCGCGAGCTGCTCGAGGCCGGCGTGCCGCTCGTGCTGACGGTCGATGCCAGGCGCGACGACGATGCGGTCAAGCTCGCGGCCCGCCATGTCGAGCCCTTGAGCGCCGCGGGAGGGACGATCCGGATGCTCTCGGTGGCTTTGGCGGAGCCGGGCGCCGTGGCTGGCGTCCAGGCCGCGCTCAGCCAGGCCCAGCGGGGCCGGGGCCGGGTCCGCTTCGTGGTTCCGTGCAACGGGCGCGAGGAAGTGGTCATCGATCTGCCGGACGGCTATGCCCTGAGCCCCGACCTGATCAGCCGCCTCGCGAGCGTCGCCGGCGCCCACGTCGCGGCCGGACCGGGGTAGGAGCCGCCATCGATCCAGGCTTGCTCTCGATCGCCACTCGGGCTAAAAGCACCGCGCCACCAATCACGCACGCGGACGCATCGGCTCCGGGGACGTTCCCGGCCAGTCGATCCGGTGCCCGAATGCCCTGGGCTCACTGTCCGCGGAGGATCAACCGGAGAAGCGAAGTCATGGCCATGCCCGTCTATTCGATGCGTCAGCTCCTGGAGGCCGGGGTCCATTTCGGCCACCAGACCAGGCGTTGGAACCCGAAGATGAGCCCCTTCATCTACGGGATTCGCAACGACATCCACATCATCGACCTGCAGCAGACGGCGCCGATGCTGGCGCGCGCGCTCGAGACCATGCGCAGCGTCGCGTCGGGCGGCGGCCGCGTGCTGTTCGTCGGAACCAAGCGTCAGGCCGCCGACATCATCGCGGCGGCGGCGAAGCGCTGCGGCCAGTACTACGTCAACCACCGCTGGCTCGGCGGCATGTTGACCAACTGGAAGACGGTGTCGAACTCGATCAACCGGCTGAAGGAGCTCGACCGTCAACTCGGCGAGGACACGGCCGGCCTGACCAAGAAGGAAGTTCTCCAGCTCACGCGCGAGCGCGACAAACTCGATCGCGCGCTCGGCGGCATCAAGGAGATGGGCGGGCTGCCCGACGTGCTGTTCGTGATCGACACGAACAAGGAGGCGATCGCGCTCGCCGAGGCCCAGAAGCTCGGCATTCCGATCATCGCGGTGGTCGACAGCAATTCGAACCCCGACGGCATCGCGATGCCGATCCCGGGCAACGACGACGCCATCCGCGCCATCAACCTCTATTGCGAGCTCGCCGCGCAGGCCGTGCTCGACGGCATCCAGCAGGAGATGGCTGAGCGCGGCGAGGACGTGGGCGCGAGCGAGGACGTGCCCGTGGGAACGCTGCCGAGCGAATCTGCGATGGCCGATGCCGGCGCGGAGGTGCCCGAAGCCGGCGCGCCGATCGCCGGCTGAAGGGCAAGCGCCATGGCCGAGATCACCGCAACGCTGGTCAAGGAGCTGCGCGACAAGACCGGCGCCGGCATGATGGACTGCAAGAAGGCGCTCGGCGAATCCGGCGGCGACCTCGAGTCGGCCGTCGACTGGCTGCGCAAGAAGGGGCTCGCCTCGGCGGCGAAGAAGTCCGGCCGAGTCGCGGCGGAGGGCGTGATCGCCGTCGCCGTCGAGGGCAAGGCGGGCGCCATGGTCGAAGTCAACGCCGAGACCGATTTCGTCGCCCGCAACGAGGACTTCCAGGCGTTCGCCCGCGCCGTCGCCAAGGCCGCCCTCGGGGCCGGCGGCGACATCGAGCGGCTGCGCGCGGCGAAGCTCTCTTCGGGGAAGACCGTGGCCGAGGCCGCGACCGACCTGGTCGCCAAGATCGGCGAGAACATCGGCGTGCGGCGCACCGTCCTGCTCGGGGTCGAGCACGGCGTCGTGTCGAGCTACGTTCACATGCCGGTGGCGCCGGGCATGGGCCGCATCGGGGTCGTCGTGGCGCTCGACTCGACCGGCGATGCGACGAGGCTCGCCCCTTTGGGCAAGCAGATCGCGATGCACGTCGCCGCGGCCAACCCCGAGGCCGTAGCCGTCAAGGACCTCGACCCCGCGGCGGTCGAGCGCGAACGCCGGTTGCTGGCCGAGCAGGCGAAGGAGTCGGGCAAGCCCGAGGCCGTCATCGCGAAGATGGTGGAAGGTCGGCTGCGCAAGTTCTACCAGGACGTCGTGCTGCTCGAGCAACTCTTCGTGGTCGACGGGGAAAGCCGAGTGGCCCAGGTCGTCGAGCGCGCGGCCAAGGAACTCGGCGCGCCGGTCACGGTCGCGGGCCTCGCTCGCTACGAGGTCGGCGAGGGCATCGAGCGCGGTTCGACCGACTTCGCGGCGGAGGTCGCCCAGCTCACGCGCTGAGCCCGGCCGGTCCGGGAGTGCCATGCGCCTGGCGATCGTGTAAGGTGCCGCGCGAACGCCGTGGGTCGGTTCCGGAGAGCGTCCGAAACCGAACTCGGACGCGGGCATCAAAGGGGCAACATGGCCGGAGCGACCAGGTATCGCCGCGTCCTTCTGAAGGTCTCGGGCGAGGCCCTCATGGGTAGCCAGACCTACGGGCTGGACGCCGCGACGGTCGAACGCATCGCCGGCGAGGTCATGGTCGCCCACGGGCTCGGCGTCGAGCTTTGCCTGGTCGTCGGCGGCGGCAACATCTTCCGGGGCCTGGCGGGCGCCACGGCCGGGTTGGAGCGGGCGAGCGCCGACTACATGGGCATGCTCGCCACCGTCATCAACGCCCTGGCGCTGCAGAACGCCCTGGAGAAGATCGAGGTGCCCACGCGCGTGCTGTCGGCGATCCCGATGCAATCCGTGTGCGAGCCCTACATCCGCCGCCGCGCCATGCGCCACATGGAGAAGCGGCGCGTCGTCATCTTCGCCGCCGGCACCGGCAACCCGTTCTTCACCACGGACACGGCGGCGGCCTTGCGCGCCGTCGAGATGGGATGCGACCTGCTGCTCAAGGGCACCCACACCGTCGATGGCGTCTATTCCGCCGATCCGCGCCGCGTCAAGGAGGCGGTGCGCTACGACCGCCTGGACTACAAGGAGGTCCTGTCGCGCGACCTCGACGTCATGGACGCGGCGGCGATCCAGCTCGCGCGCGAGAACAGCCTGCCGATC
The DNA here is from genome assembly GCA_040905845.1 of Alphaproteobacteria bacterium. Lineage (GTDB taxonomy): Bacteria > Pseudomonadota > Alphaproteobacteria > SP197 > SP197 > VGDP01. Next base: position 6,387 of record JBBDQV010000136.1, read on the forward strand.
GTCGTCTTCTCGCTGCGCGAGCAGGGCGCGCTCGGCCGCGTGCTCCAGGGGCAGGGGACCTTCACCTTGATCGGGGAGGAGGTGTCGCATGGCTGATCCGGATCTGACCGATTTCAAGCGCCGCATGGACGGCGCGCTCGAGGCGCTGCGCAAGGAGTTCGCGGGCCTGCGCACGGGACGGGCGTCGGCCTCGCTGCTCGAACCCGTCACGGTCCAGGCCTACGGCACCGACATGCCGATACCGCAGCTCGGGACTATCAACGTGCCCGAGCCGCGCATGATCACGGTCCAGGTCTGGGACCGCGGCAACGTCAAGGCGGTGGAGAACGCCATCCGGAACGCGGGGCTGGGGCTCAATCCCTCCTCGGACGGGCAGCTCGTCCGGGTGCCGATCCCGCAGCTCGACGCCGAGCGGCGCGCCGAGCTGACCAAGGTCGCCGGCAAGTACGCCGAGCTGGCGCGGGTCGCCGTGCGCAACGTCCGGCGCGACGGCATGGACACGCTGAAGCACATGCTGCGCGACAACGAGATCTCGGAGGACGAGCAGGCGCTGTGGTCCGAGGAGGTCCAGTCCATCACCGACAGCCACATCAAGACCATCGACGAGATGGTGGCTCACAAGCAGGCGGAAATCGCCCACGTCTGATGCCATGAGCGCGGCCCAGCCAGAACGCGTGTCCGCGCGCCCGCCACGGCACGTCGCCATCATCATGGACGGCAACGGCCGCTGGGCGCGGGCGCGGGGCTTGCCGCGCGTCGCGGGGCATCGTCAGGGCGCGGAGTCGGTGCGCCGCGCGGTCGTCAGCTGCCTCGAGCTCGGCATCGACTACCTCACCATCTTCGCGTTCTCGTCCGAGAACTGGAAACGTCCCGAGCGCGAGATCGACGACCTCATGGGTCTATTGCGCCTCTATCTGCGCAACGAGATCGGCGAGCTCGCGCGCCGGGGCGTGCGGATGCGCTTCATCGGCGACCGCGACGGGTTGTCGCCGGACATCAGGGCGCTGCTCGACGAGGCCGAGTCCTCGACCGAGCGCAACGGCGCCTTGACGCTGACGATCGCGCTCAACTACGGCTCGCGCCAGGAGATCGTCCGGGCGGTCCGACGACTCGCGGCCGATGTCGCCGCCGGGCGCATCGCCCCGGCCGAGGTTTCCGAGGAAACGTTCGGCCGCTACCTCGATACCCGCGATCTGCCCGATCCGGACCTCCTGATCCGGACCAGCGGCGAGCAGCGGCTCAGCAACTTCCTGCTTTGGCAATCGGCCTATACCGAGCTCGTCTACCTGCCGACGCTGTGGCCGGACTTCAGGAAGGGTGACCTCGAGCAGGCGGTCGCCGAATACCATCGGCGCGAACGTCGGTATGGCGGCACGAACGGCTGACCGGGGCCAGGGCGACCTTGGGCCGCGCGTCATGGCGGCGGTGGTGCTCGTCCCCGCCGCGGTCGCCGCGACGGTCGCCGGCGGCTGGGTCTTCGCGGGGCTGGCGCTGGCCGCCGCGTTGGGCTTGGCGTGGGAGTGGCGCGCCATGACCGGGGCGTCCGCGGCGGTCATGGGCGTCGGTATTCTCGCGGCGTGGTCGATGGGCGTCTGGGTCTCGATCGTCGCGGCGCTCGGCTATGTCGCCCTGTTCGTCGGGCTGACGGCTGCTCTCGCGTTCGCGGCCCGAGCGCGACACGGCCTGCTATGGGCCGCGCTCGGCATCGCCTACGTGGCTCTGCCCATGATCGCCCTGTTGGGCCTGCGCCAGCGGCCGCATGACGGGACGGCCGTCGTCTTGTTCCTCTTCGCCGTGGTCTGGGCGACCGACGCGGGCGCCTATTTCGTCGGCCGCGCGATCGGCGGCGCCCCGCTCGCGCCGCGCTGGAGCCCGCGCAAGACCAGATCGGGGGCCCTGGGGGGGCTCGCGGCCGCGGCTCTGGTCGGCATCGTTGCGGCCCTGGCGGGGCTGGCATCGAACCCTTGGCTCGCGCTGGCGGTGGCGCTGGCGTTGAGCGTCGCCGCGCAGATCGGCGATCTGTTGGAATCGATCGTCAAGCGGCGCTACCATCGCAAGGACAGCGGGCGCATGATCCCGGGCCATGGCGGCCTGTTCGATCGGCTCGATAGCCTCTTGGTCGCCGCGCCGGGCATGGCGGTGGTCATGGCCGCCGGCGGCGTGACGCCCTGGTTTCTGCGGGGAGGGCTCTAGATGACGGCCAACGCTGGAAGCCGCGTGGTCACGGTCCTGGGATCGACCGGCTCGATCGGGTGCAACACGCTCGATCTCATCGCGCGCTCGCCCGGGCTCTATCGGGTCGAGGCGCTGACGGCGCGCGGCCGTGTCGACCTCCTGGTCGAGCAAGCCCGCCGATTCCGGCCGCGCTTCGTCGCCGTCGCCGACGAGCAGCACTATCGCGACCTGGCGCGGGCGCTGGCCGGCACAGGGATCGAAGTGGGCGCCGGCGCGGCGGCCGTGTGCGAGGCCGCCGAGCGGCCAGCCTCGTGGGTCATGGCGGCGATCGTCGGCGCGGCCGGACTCGAACCGACGCTCAGGGCGGTGCGCCGTGGCGCCGTCGTCGCGCTGGCCAACAAGGAATGCCTGGTGTGCGCCGGCGATCTCTTCATGGCCGAGGTCGCCGCCAGCGGGGCGACCCTGCTGCCGGTCGATTCGGAGCACAACGCGATCTTCCAGGTGTTCGATTCCGAGCGGCGCGAAGGCATCGAGCGCATCATCCTGACGGCTTCGGGCGGGCCGTTCCGGACCAAGGACAAGGCCACAATGGCCAAGGCGACGCCCGCCGAGGCGGTCGCCCATCCCAACTGGTCCATGGGCGCCAAGATCTCGGTTGATTCGGCGACCCTCATGAACAAGGGCCTCGAGATCATCGAGGCGCACCACCTGTTCGCCATGGCCGAGGACCGCATCGACGTCGTCGTTCATCCACAGTCGGTCGTGCACAGCCTGGTCGCCTATATCGACGGCTCCGTGCTCGCCCAGCTCGGCACGCCCGACATGAGGACGCCGATCGCCTACGCGCTGGGCTGGCCCGCCCGCGTCGCGGCGCCATCGGCCCGGCTCGACCTCGCCGCGATCGGCCAACTCACCTTCGAGGCGCCCGATGCCGCTCGGTTCCCGGCGCTCGGGCTCGCGCGCGACGCGCTCAGGACGGGGCGGGGCGCGCCGACCGTGCTGAACGCCGCCAACGAGGTCGCCGTGGCGAGCTTCCTCGCCGGGCGCATAGGGTTCCTGGCGATCGCCGACGTGGTGGCCGAGACGCTCGACCGCGTCGCGCCGGCCGCGCCCAGCACGCTCGCCGACGTGATGGCGCTCGACGCCGAGGCGCGGCGGGTTGCGGCCGGGGCCATCGATCACCAAATCAAGGCAACGGCTGTCGCGTGAGCCCATGGACCTCGTGAACTTCCTGTGGACGAACGGCGTCTCGTTCGTCGTCATCATCTCGGTCATCGTGTTCGTTCACGAGCTGGGCCACTACGTCGTCGCGCGCTGGAACGGCGTCCGGGTCGAGGTGTTCTCCATCGGGTTCGGGCCCGAGCTGCGCGGCTGGACCGATCGCGCCGGCACGCGGTGGAAGCTGAGCCTGCTGCCGCTCGGCGGCTACGTGAAGATGTTCGGCGAGCAGCAAGAAGCCGGCGCGACGACGACCGACTCGTTCGCAATGAAGCGCGTCGGCCAGCGCTCGGCGATCGCCGGGGCCGGTCCGCTGGCGAACTTCCTGTTCGCGATCGTCGTCCTCGCGGCGCTGTTCGCGACCGCGGGCCAGCGGGTCACGCCGCCCGAGGTCACGTCGGTCAAGCCGGACAGCGCGGCCGAGGCCGCGGGCTTCACGGCGGGCGACGTCGTCGTCCGCATCGACGGCGCGCCCGTCGAGCGCTTCGAGGACATCCAGGACGTCGTGCGGTCGAGCCCCGGCGAATTGCTCCAGGTCGTCGTGCTGCGCGACGGCGCCGAGGTGGCGCTCGACGTCACCCCGCGCCTGGTCGAGCAGGAAGACCGTTTCGGCGTCGTGCACCGCATCGGCGAGCTCGGCATCGCCCGCTCGGGGGCGGTCGTCTTTCGTCGGCTCGACCCCGCCTCGGCCGCGTGGCAGGCCGTGGCGGAGACCTGGTCGATCTCGTGGGCGACGCTCGATGCCGTCGGCCAGATGATCGCCGGCACGCGCGGGACCGAGGAGCTGGGCGGCCCGGTGCGCATCGCTCAGATGTCCGGGCAGGTCGCCGAGGACGGCTTCGTCACCATGGTCTGGTTCATGGCGATGCTGTCGATCAACCTGGGTCTGATCAACCTGTTCCCCATCCCCATGCTGGACGGCGGGCACCTCGCGTTCTATTCGATCGAAGCGCTGCGCGGCCGCCCGCTCGGCGTGCGTGCCCAGGAGTTCGGCCTGCGCATCGGTCTGGCCCTCGTCGTCGGGCTCATGGTGCTGGCGACCTGGAACGACCTGATCCAAGTCGGGGTGGTCGAGTTCGTCGCGAATCTGTGGTCCTAGGGCGAATGCCGATCACCTAGACTCGATAGGCTTCCAATTTCATCGATGTCATCCCCGGGCGCCGCGCAGCGACGAACCGGGGAACCAGGGCCGAGCGCGCCCGTGCGGTGGCTTGGATGCCCGGTTCCGGCCTGCGGCCGGCCCGGGCGTGACAATTCAGGGACCGTGAACCCATCTGAACGCAACACACGCCAGCGCCACCTTTTACGGGCCGCCGCAATCGTGTAGTAACAGGGCACCGGGGACGGTGGAGCGGGACCGCCCTCGGGCTCCGGCAGGGTGGTCCGCCCGCGGGGCGTCGGGAACGGGGACTCTGACCACGGGGCGTGTCGACGCGGTGCCAATCCTGCGCCACTTCTGGACCATGATCGGCGCCGCCGGGTTGATCGCTCTGGCCGGCCTGACGGTGTTGGCGCCGGGCTCGGCATCGGCTCAAAGCGGCCTGATCGCCAACGTGCGTGTCGAAGGCAACCAGCGCGTCGAGGCCGAGACCATCCGCTCCTACATGGCGGTCGGCCCCGGGGAGCCCGGCGACGCGGCGGCGGTCGATCGCTCGCTCAAGCAGCTGTTCGCGACCGGGCTTTTCGCCGACGTCACCATCAGGCGCGAGGGTGATGACCTGGTCGTGCGGGTGATCGAGAATCCGATCATCAATCAGTTGGCGTTCGAAGGTAACAACCGGATCGAGGACGAGGAGCTGGAGGCGGAGGTCCAGTTGCGCCCGCGCGTGGTCTACACGCGGGCCAAGGTCCAGGCCGATGTCGCGCGCATCCTCGAGATCTACCGCCGCAGTGGCCGCTTCGCTGCGACCGTCGAGCCCAAGGTCATCCGCCAGGAACAGAACCGGGTCGACCTGATCTTCGAGATCGACGAAGGGGCGCGCACCAAGGTCAGGCGCATCAGCTTCGTCGGCAACGAGCGGTTCAGCGACGCCGAGCTGCGCGACGTCATCCTGACCAAGGAGTCGGCGTGGTACCGCTTCTTCACCGAGGACGACACCTACGATCCCGACCGGCTGTCGTTCGATCGCGAGCTGTTGCGACGGTTCTACCTGTCCAAGGGCTACGCCGACGTGGCGATCGTCGCCGCGACGGCGGACCTCACGGCGGACCGTGGCGATTTCTTCATCACCTTCACGGTCGAGGAGGGTGATCGGTACGACTTCGGGACCGTGCGCGTGAAGAGCGCCGTGCCGGACCTGCGGTCCACCGACTTGCACCCCTACGTGAGGACGTTCACGGGCGAACGCTACAACGCCGACCTGATCGAGGACACGATCCAGGACATGGTCGATGCCATCGGCGATCTCGGCTACGCGTTCGTCGACGTGGTTCCCCGGCTGAACCGCGACACCGAGGCGAGGATCATCGACATCACCTACGACGTCACGCCGGGCCCGCGCGTTTACGTCGAGCGGATCAACGTCGAAGGCAACGTGCGCACCCTCGACCGGGTCGTTCGGCGCGAGTTCAAGATCGCCGAAGGCGACGCCTTCAGCACCGCCAAGCTGCGACGGTCCGAGCAGCGCATCCGCAATCTGGACTTCTTCGACACCGTCACGGTGACGACCGAGGAGGGCTCGGCGCCGGACCAGGCCGTGGTCAACGTGGAGGTCACCGAGAAATCGACCGGCGAGCTCACGTTCAGCGCCGGATTCTCGACGCTCGACGGCGCGCTGGGCGGTATCTTGATCCGGGAGCGCAACCTGCTCGGCAAGGGCCAGGATCTCTCCCTCGAAACGACGCTGTCGTTCCGACGGCAGGACGTCGACCTGAGCTTCACCGAGCCCGCGTTCCTCGGCCGCGACGAGCTTTCGGCCGGGTTCGACGTCTTCAACACGCGCAGGAATCGGCAGCGGGACAGCTCGTTCGACCAGAACGCCCTGGGCTTCGCGTTGCGCATGGGCTATCCGCTGATGGAGCGTGTGACCCATTCGGTGCGCTACTCGCTGCGGCGCGACAGGGTCTCCGACGTCGATCCGTCGGCGTCGCGCTTCGTGCGCGAGCAGGAAGGATCCGCCGTCACCTCGCTCGTCGGTCACGAGATCACGTTCGACGCCCTGGACAATCGCGTTTTCCCGACCGAGGGCCTGCTCGTTCGATTCAGCCAGGACTTCGCCGGGCTCGGCGGGGGCGTCCACTATCTGCGTCACCAGCTCGTGACGACGGGATACCATGCGTTCGCCGACGATTGGATCGGCAGCCTGACGCTGCGCCAGGGCCACATCTTCGGGATTTTCGGCGACGACGTGCGCATCAACGACCGCTTCTTCGTCGGCGGGCAGAACGTTCGGGGCTTCGACACGACCGGCATCGGCCCGCGCGATCAAAGAACGCTCGATTCCCTGGGCAGCAAGGCGTTCTGGACGGCGTCGGCGGAGCTGACCTACCCGGTGGGCCTGCCGCGCGAGCTCGGCGTCCTGGGGCGTGCCTTCGTGGACGTCGGTAGCGCCTGGAGCACCGACGCGAGCGGTCCTGGCGTGCTCGACTCGGAGGACCCGCGCGTGTCCGTCGGCGTCGGAATCAGTTACGATTCGCCGATCGGGCCGTTGCGCGCCGATTTCGCCAAGGCGATCGTCAAGGAGGACTTCGACGAAACTGAGTTTTTCCGCTTCTCGTTTGGAACACGGTTCTAGGACATGTCGGGAAACTTCGTCAGGATAGTCTTGGCCGCGCTCGTCGGTCTCGGGCTCCATGGCCCGGCGGCGCGGGATGCGTTGGCGCAAGGGCTGGAGCCGAGCGTCATCGCCGTCATCGACTTCGAGCGCGTGCTCCGCGAGTCCGTGGCCGGGACGGAGCTGCAGCGCCAGGTCGATCGGCAGCGCGAGCTGTTCCAGGCCGAGATCGAGGAGCAGGAGACGACGCTGCGGGCGGAGGATCAGGATCTCGCGCAGCAGCGCGCCGTGTTGAGCCCGGAGGCGTTCGCGCTGAAGCGGCGCGAGTTCGAGGAGAAGGTGACGAGCGTGCAAAGACTCGTGCAGGCTCGCAAGCAGGTGCTCGACCGCGCGCTCGACAAGGGCACGGAAGGGATCAAGCAGACGGTCATCGCGATCCTCAGCGACCTGGCCAAGGAGCGTGGGTTCAACATCGTCCTTCCCATGCGTCAGGTCCTGCTCGTCGCCTCGACGTATGATCTGACGGACGAAGTCATGGCTGAAGTGAACCGCCGGCTGCCCTCGGTGACGGTCGACTTCAACGCCGAACCGTGAATGGCCGATCCGCGATTCCATGGCGAGCCGCGGGCGCTGACGGTCGGCGAGATCGCGTCCTTGACCGGCGCGGTCGCGGTCGACTCGACGACGCTGGTACGACCGGTGACGGGCGTCGCCACCCTGGCCGACGCCGGGCCCGGCGAGCTCAGTTTCCTCGACAACCGTCGCTATCTCGATGCGTTCCGCGTGACCCGGGCGGGCGCCTGCCTTGTCAGACCGGCCGATGTTCCCGAAGCGCCCCACGGAACCGCCCTGCTGACCACGGCCGAACCGTACTTCGCCCTGGCGCTGGCCCTGCGCGGCTTCTACCCCGAAGCCCCGGTCGAGCCGGCGCGCCATCCGACCGCCTGGATCGATCCGTCGGCCCGGATCGATCCGTCGGCCCGGATCGAAGCCGGAGCGGTGATCGGCCCGGACGCGGAGATCGGCGCCCGGTGCCACATCGGCGCCAATGTCGTCGTGGCGGCCGGCGTCGTGATCGGGCCCTCGAGCGTGGTCCGAGCCGGGGCTTCGCTGGCCTGCTGCGTCATCGGCGCCGGCTGCGCGATCCACGAAGGGGCCCGCGTCGGCTCCGAGGGCTTCGGCTTCGCCACGCGGGACGGGCGGCACCTGCGGGTCGCCCACGTCGGCCGCGTGATGATCGGCGACAACGTCGAGATCGGCGCCAATTCGACGGTGGATCGGGGCACGATCGGCGATACCGTGATCGGCACGGGCACGGTCGTTGATAATCTGGTCCAGATCGCGCATAACGTCGTCATTGGAAGGGGTTGCGTCATCGCCGGTCAGGTCGGCATCGCGGGCAGCACAAGGCTCGGCGATCGCGTCGTGATCGGCGGCCAGGCCGGCCTCGCCGGGCACCTGACCGTGGGCGACCGTGTCGTGCTCGCGGCGCGCAGCGGCGTCAAGGGCGATCTCGCCCCCGACCGCGTTTACGCGGGGGCGCCGGCCGTGCCGATCGCCGAATGGCGTCGCCAGGTCGCCTCGGTCATGCGTGCGGGCAAGCAGCAGAGCGACAAGTCATGAACGACATCGTCACGGAAACGGTCGGAGAGGTCATCGACATCGAGCGTATCATGGAGTTGATCCCGCATCGGTTCCCGTTCCTCATGGTCGACCGGGTGGTCGGCCTGGTGAAAGGCGAGAGCGCCGTCGGGATCAAGAACGTCTCGATCAACGAGCCCTTCTTTCAGGGTCATTTCCCCGACCACCCGGTCATGCCGGGCGTTCTGATCATCGAGGCGATGGCCCAGACCGCCGCCGTGGTCGTGGTTCATACGCTCGGCGCCGCGTTCGAGGGCAAGCTCGTCTACTTCATGTCGGTGGATTCCGCGCGGTTCCGCAAGCCGGTCCTGCCCGGCGACACGCTCTACGTCCATGTTTCCAAGCGTCAGCAGCGCGGGCCGGTGTGGAAGTTCGCGTCCGAGGCGCGGGTCAATGGAACCTTGGTGGCCGAGGCGGTGTTCGCGGCCATGATCTTCGATACTTGATGGCGACGATCCACGCCAGCGCCGTCGTCGATCCCCACGCCACGCTCGCCGACGACGCCGTCATCGGCCCCTATTGCATCGTCGGTCCCGACGTGGAGCTGGGACCGGGCGTCGTCCTCCGGAGTCACGTCGTCGTCGATGGCCGCACGCGCATCGGCGAGGCGACCCGCGTGTTCCCCTTCGCGTGCATCGGGCTCGCGCCCCAGGACCTCAAGTACCGCGGCGAGGCTTCCGAGCTCGTCATCGGCCGCCGCAACACGATCCGCGAATATGTCACCATGAACCCCGGAACCGAAGGTGGCGGCATGGTGACCCGCGTCGGCGACGGCTGCCTGTTCATGGTCGGCGCCCACGTCGCG
>JBBDQV010000136.1:15948-27378 GCA_040905845.1 Alphaproteobacteria bacterium
TTGCGGGGGGGGCGACGGCGTCGTGCTGGCCAACAACGCGACCCTGGCGGGTCACGTGACGGTCGGCGACTTCGCCGTGCTCGGCGGGCTGTCGGCGGTGCATCAGTTCGTCCGCGTCGGCCGTCACGCCATGGTCGGCGGCATGTCGGGGGTCGAGCACGACGTCATTCCCTACGGCTCGGTCGTGGGCGACCGGGCGCATCTGTCCGGCCTGAACGTCGTCGGGCTCAAGCGGCGCGGCTTCAAGCGCGAGGACATCCATACCCTGCGCAACGCCTACCGCCTGCTGTTCGCCCGCGAGGGCTCCATGTCCGAGCGGCTCGACGATGTCGCGGCGCTGTTCGACGGCAAGGGGCCCGTCATGGACATCGTCGCGTTCATCCGCGCGGATTCGGCGCGCGCGATCTGTCAGCCCAGGGACGGATTTGACCGCTAGGCTCGGGGTGCTGGCGGGCGCCGGCCCGCTGCCGGGGCGCATCGTCGAGGCGGCCCGGGCCCGCGGCCGGGACGTGTTCGTGCTCGCCTTGACGGGCATCACGGACGCCGCGCCGATCGCCGTCGTGCCGCACGCGTGGGTCCGCCTCGGGGCGGTCGGCGACTCGCTGCGCCGGCTCGCCGAGGAGGGCGTCGGCGAGGTCGTCCTCGCCGGCGCGGTACCGCGCCCGTCGTTCGGCCAGCTCGGGCTCGACGCGCGCGGCCTCCGGATGCTCGCCTCGCTGGCCAATCCCGGCCTAGGCGACGATCGCGTCCTCGCGCGTATCGTCGCCGAGCTCGAGGCCGAGGGCTTCAGGGTCGTCGGGATCGAGGACGTGCTCGACGATGTCCTCGCGACGCTGGGACCGGTCGGGCGTGTGATACCGGGCCGGGACGAAGTCGCCGACATCGCGCTGGGCGTTCGAGTCGCCCGCGCGCTCGGCTCGCTCGATGTCGGCCAGGCCGTGGTCGTGCAGCGTGGCCGCGTGCTTGGCGTCGAGGCGGCCGAAGGGACCGACGATCTCGTCCGACGCTGCGCGGCGTTGCGCGGCGTCGAGCCGGGCGGCGTGCTCGTCAAGGTCGCCAAGCCGGGCCAGGAGCGGCGCGTGGACCTGCCCGCGATCGGCCCAGCCACGGTCGCGGTCGTGAGCGAGGCGGAGTTGGCCGGGATCGCCGTCGAGGCGGATCGGGCCTTGATCCTGGATCGCGCGGCGGTGCGCGCGGCGGCGGATGCCCGCGGGCTGTTCGTGGTCGGCGTGCGCGCCGAGCCGCCGTGAAACTCGTGCGTCCGCGCGGCCCGAGGTTCGTCGTGGTCGCCGGCGAGGCGTCCGGCGACGTCATCGGCGGACGGCTCCTGGCGGCGCTGCGCGACCTGACCGGCGGCCGGGCCCGGTTCGCCGGCGTCGGCGGGGAACGCATGATGGCCCAGGGCCTGATCCCGCTGTTCCCCATGGCGGACCTCAGCGTCATGGGTCTCGGCGCCGTCGTCGAACGGTTGCCGCTGCTGTGGCGTCGCCTGCACCAGGCCGCCGCCGACACGGCGACCCTGGCGCCCAATGCGGTGATCACGATCGACTCGCCCGGCTTCAACTTCAGGCTCGCGCGCCGGGTGCGCGCGCAGGGCGTGCCGCTGATCCATTACGTCGCGCCTTCCGTCTGGGCGTGGCGGCCGGGCCGTGCCAGGGAGATCGCGCGGTTCCTCGACCATCTTCTCCTGCTGTTCCCGTTCGAGAAACCCTACTTCGACGCGGTCGGGCTCGCGGCGACCTACGTCGGGCACCCGGTCATCGAGGAGCCCATCGGCGCGGCCGACGGGGCCGGGTTCCGGCGCGCGATCGGGCTCGGCGAGCGCCAGGCTCTGATCGCCGCGCTGCCGGGCAGCCGACCCGACGAAGTGGCGCGCCTGCTGCCCGTGTTCGGCGCCGCCCTCGGCCGGCTGGCGCGACGCCATCCCGGGTTGGCCGCGGTGGTGCCGACCGTGCCGCCGGTGGCGGGGCAGGTCGCGGCCGGCGTCGCGCAATGGCCGGTGACCGGTCGCGTCGTCACGACGGCGGACGAAAGGTACGCGGCGTTCGCGGCGTCCCACGCGGCCCTCGCGGCGTCCGGAACGGTGACGCTCGAGCTCGCGGCCGCGGGCGTCCCGATGGTGGTCGCCTATCGAGCGTGCGCGGTGACCGCGTTCGTGGCGCGCCGGCTCGTGACCATTCCCTGGGTCAGTCCCGTCAACATCCTGGCCAAGGAGATAGTCGTCCCCGAGCTGCTTCAGGGCCGCTGTACGCCGGAGCGACTCGCGGCCGCGCTGGGACTTCTGATCGACGACGAGGCCGCCAGGGCGCGCCAAAGGTTGGGCCTCGAGCGCGTCGTCGCCATGCTCAACGACGTCGCCCAGCCGCCCAGCCGAACCGCGGCGCGCGCGGTCCTCGACGTGCTCGCGGCGCGCCGGCTCAGTGCCTCGGCTGGCCGCGCAGGCGCCTGAGGAGCGCGACCAGGCTTTGCCACGGCGCGAACCCGGTCGCGCGGTTGTCGTTGGCCGCCACGTGCGCGACCAGGACGCCGCGCCGCCCGATGCGCTCGAACAGCGGCCGTTCGGCGCGCCGCCGGCCGGCGCCGTCGTTGTGGTGGATCGCGCGCCGGGCCATGGCGGTCTAGGGCCTCTTGTTCAGGGGTAGGTAGGACCGTTGCGCATAGCCCGTGTAGATCTGGCGCGGCCGGCCGATCTTGCGCCCCGGATCCTCCATCATCTCGTTCCACTGGGAGATCCAGCCGACCGTGCGCGCCACCGCGAACACCGCGGTGAACAGGCGCGAGGGTATGCCCATGGCCTGCAGGATGATGCCGGAATAGAAGTCGACGTTCGGGTAGAGCTTGCGCTCGACGAAGTACGCGTCCTCGAGCGCGATCTTCTCGAGCTCCATGGCGATCGGCAGCAGCGGGTCGTCGCGCAAGCCCAACTCGTCGAGCACCTGGTGCGCGACCTGGCGCATGATCTTGGCGCGCGGATCGTAGTTCTTGTAGACCCGGTGGCCGAAGCCCATGAGCCGGAACGGGTCGTCCTTGTCCTTGGCGCGGCCGATGAACTCCGCAATCCGGTCCTTCGTCCCGATGCGCCGGAGCATGCGGATGACCGCCTCGTTGGCGCCGCCGTGGGCGGGGCCCCACAGGGTCGCGATACCGGCGGCGATGCAGGCGAACGGATTGGCGCCCGAGGAGCCGGCGAGCCTGACCGTCGAGGTCGAGGCGTTCTGCTCGTGATCGGCGTGCAGGATCAGGATCACGTCCATCGCCTTGGCCAAGGTCGGGCTCACCTTGTAGGGCTCGCACGGCGTGGCGAACATCATGTGCATGAAGTTCTCGGCGTAGCTGAGCCCGTTCTGCGGATAGACGAACGGCTGGCCGATCGAATACTTGTGGGCGGACGCCGCGATCGTCGGCATCTTCGCGATCAGGCGATGGCACGCGACCATGCGCGCGTGCGGCTCGTTGTAATCCGTCTCGTCGTGATAGAAGGCGCTCAGCGCGCCAACCACGCCGACCATGACCGCCATCGGATGCGCGTCGCGGCGGAAGCCGCGGAAGAAGTAGTTCACCTGGTCGTTGACCATCGTGTGGTAGGTGATCGTCCGCGAGAAGTTCGCCTTCGCCTCGGCGTTGGGCAGCTCGCCGTTGAGCAGCAAGTAGCAGACCTCCATGAAGTCGCCGCGCTCGGCGAGCTCGGCGATCGCATAGCCCCGGTGGAGCAGCACGCCCTTGTCGCCGTCGATGTACGTGATCTTCGACTCGCAGCTCGCGGTCGCCATGAACGCCGGGTCGTACGTGAAGTAGTCGGTCTTGCCGTAGAGCGACCGGACGTCGATCACCTTCGGCCCCATCGTCCCCGACAGGACCGGCAACCTGACCTCCTTGGCGTCCTTCCCTTCGCCGACGCTGAGCGTCGCGGTTTCGCCGCCCTCGACCGCCTTGTACTTCTTCGTCGCCATCGTCGCATCCTCCCCGCGGATCCGCTCCGCCGCCGAACCATTGATAACGCCGAACCGACGCACGAGCAATCGCGGCTCGGTCACTCGATGGCGGCGTCGATGCGCGCCAGGGTCAACTCGCGCCCCAGCACGTGCATCACCTCGAAGATGCCGGGCGACACGGTGTGCCCGGTCAGCGCGGCGCGCAGCGGCTGGGCGAGGGCGCCGAGGTTGCGCCCTTCGGCCTGCGCGCTGGTGCGTAAGGCGGCCTCGAGCGCGGCGGGCGACCAATCGGGCAGCGCCGCGAGCCGTCGCCGCACACCCGCTAGGAGGGGCCGGTTGTCGCCGCCGAGCAGCGCGCGCGCCTTGTCCTCGATGGCGATCGTGGGGCCTGAGGCATAGACCCGGGCGGTCTCGGCGAGCTCGACGAGTGTGCGCGCGCGGGTCTTGAGGCCGCCCAGTCCGGCGCGCAGGCGCGTGCGCCCCGCCGCGTCGACCGGCGTCCCCAGGCGCCCGACGACGAACTCGGCCAAGCGGTCATCGTCCGCTTCGCGTAGGTAGTGCGCGTTCAGCGCGATCAGCTTGTCCATGTCGAACCGGGCCGGGGAGCGACCCACGGACTCGAGCCCGAACCACGCGATCGCCTGCTCGGTCGAAATGGTTTCGTCGTCGCCGTGGCTCCAGCCGAGCCGCAGCAGGTAGTTGCGCATGGCCTCGGGCAGGAACCCCATGTCGCGGTAAGCCTCGAGCCCGAGCGCGCCGTGGCGCTTGGAGAGCTTGGCGCCGTCTGGCCCGTGGATCAGCGGGATGTGAGCGTAGCCCGGCTCGGGCCAGCCCATGGCCCGAAAGATCTGGACCTGACGGAACGTGTTCGTCAGATGGTCGCTGCCGCGGATGACCTGGGTGATGCCCATGTCGTGATCGTCGACGACCACGGCCAGCATGTAGGTCGGCGACCCGTCGGCGCGCAGCAGCACCATGTCGTCGAGCTGCGCGTTGGCCACGGTGACGTCGCCCTGAACCCCGTCGGCGATGGCGGTGGCGCCGTCCTGGGGTGCCTTGAGCCGGATGACCGGTTCGACTCCCGACGGTGCCTCGAACGGGTCGCGGTCGCGCCAGCGGCCGTCGTAGCGGACCGGCCGGCCCTCGGCGCGGGCACGCTCGCGCATCGCGTCGAGCTCCGCCGGCGTGCACCAGCAGCGATACGCCTTGCCCTCGGCGAGCAGCGCGTGGGCGACCTCGGCGTGACGCGCCGAGCGGCGCGACTGGTAGATGGCCTCGCCGTCCCAGTCGAGCCCGAGCCAGGTCAGTCCGTCGATGATCGCGGCGATCGCCTCGGGCGTCGAACGCGCGCGGTCGGTGTCCTCGATGCGCAGCAGAAACCGGCCCTTGTGGTGGCGGGTGTAGAGCCAGTTGAACAGCGCGGTCCGGGCGCCGCCAATGTGCAGGAAGCCGGTCGGCGACGGCGCGAAGCGCGTGACCACGGTCATGGCGCGGCGTGATCCCGGCGCAGGTAGATGAACCAGTACACCAGGCCGACCAGGCCCGCGCCGCCGATGACGTTGCCGATGGTGACCGGGATCAGGTTGGCGACGGCCGCGCGCACGGTCACGGCGGCGAAATCCGCGGGCTGGGCGGCGATCGATGTCCAGAACTCGGCGGACGCCGAGGCCTTCAGGAGAAGCGCGAGCGGAAAATAGTACATGTTGGCGATCGAGTGCTCGAAGCCGGCGGCGACGAAGGCGGTGATGGGCGGCACGATGACGAGCACCTTGCCGGAGATGCGCCGCGCGCCGAGGCTCAGCCACACGGCGAGGCAGACCAGCACGTTGCACAGCACACCGAGCACGACCGCCTGGCCGAAGCCGAGCTCGGCCTTGGCACGGGCGATGGTCAGGGTGACGCGCCCGACCTCGCCGGCGCCGAACTCGTGCTGGCCCGCCAGGAACACCAGCGCGGCCGTGCCGACGGCACCGATGAAGTTGCCGACGTAGACGATCGTCCACGCGCGGACCAGCGCGCCCGGCGTGATGCGGCGGGCCGCGAGCGCCATGACCATCAGGCAGTCGCCCGTGAACAGCTCGGCCCCGCCGATGACGACGATGACCAGCCCGAGCGAGAACGTGACGCCGCCGAGCACGCGCACGACGCCGAAGGGCAGGGCCGCGGCGCCCGCCAGCGCCGTCGCCGAGAACATCGCGCCGAGTCCGATGAAGGCGCCCGCGAGCACGGCGAGCGCAAGCAGGGTCGTCGCGTCGAGCGCCGCCTTCGCCTCGCCGACGCGCTCCGCCGCCGCCGCGATGTCACGCGGGAGCAGAGCGTCGACGCGCGCCGCGACGCTCTCCGCGGCCTCGCCGCTCTCCTCGGTCATGGGATACCCTCGGTTCCGCGGTCGGAGCGATCTAGTACCCGATCGCGGAGTTTCGCGCCACGGCCGCGAAGCTCGGTACTGGCGGGCGGTACCCATCGGCATCAAGGCGGGGACGGGCGTGGAGCGGGGACCTCGATGGGCGGCGCGACGGGCATGGGCCGTGGCCGGCTGGCTCGGCGCCCGCGCCCGCGACGAGCAGGATCGCTGGATCCTCTGGTTCCCTGTCGGCGTCGGGTTCGGCATCGCGGTCTACTTCGCCCTGAAGGCCGAGCCATGGCTTTGGCTGGGGCCGTCGGCGTGCGCCGGCGCGCTGGCGATCGTGCTGGGCGCGCGCCGGCGCGCCGTGCTCGCCCGGTTCGGCATCGCCGGATTGGCGGTGGTCCTCGGCTTCGCCGCGGCCCAGATCGAGACCGCGCGGGTCGCGACCATCTTCGCCCCCGCGATCGATTGGCCGGTCAAGCTCGAGGGCCGGGTCCTCCACGTCGAGCCGCGCGGCAATGGCGTTCGGCTGCTCCTGGACCGCATCGTGGTCGCGCGCTGGCCCGCCGGGCCCGTGCCGGAGCGGGTTCGCCTGGTCGCCCAGGGTTGGCGCCAAGCGACGCCGTCGGCGGGCGATCGGGTTCGTGTTCTCGCCGTCGTCGGGCCACCGCCGGCCCCGGCCGCCCCGGGCGCGTTCGACTTCGCGCGCCAGGCGTTCTTCGAGCGCCTGGGCGGCGTCGGCTTCGTCCTCGGCGGCGGCGAGATCGTCGCGCGGAGCGATGCACGCGACGGCGTCGGGCTGTGGCTGGAAACGGTTCGACAGGATCTCGCCGCCCGTTTCAGGGCGGCACTGCCGGTGCCAACCGGGGCGGTGGCGGCAGCTCTGCTCATCGGCGAGCGTGCCGGGATTCCGGACGAGGTCAACGACGCCATGCGCGATTCGGGCCTCTTCCACCTGCTGTCGATTTCCGGCCTCCACCTCTCGCTCGTCGCCGGGCTCGTCTTCTTCGCGGCGCGCGCCGGTTTCGCGCTGATCGAGCCGGTCGCGCTGCGTTATCCCATCAAGAAATGGGCGGCCGCGGCCGCCATCCTCGCCACGGCCGGCTACCTCGCGCTGTCCGGCGCCGCGGTGCCGACCCAGCGCGCTTTCCTGATGACCACGGTCGCGCTGTTCGCCGTGCTCATCGATCGCTCGCCGTTCTCCATGCGCCTCGTGGCGTTGGCGGCCACCGGAATCCTCATCGCGGCGCCGGACAGCCTGCTCGGCGCGAGCTTCCAGCTCTCCTTCGCCGCGGTCGTCGCGTTGATCGCCGTCGCCGAGGAAGCTCGCGACCGATCGTGGCTCGGGGTCGGCGGCGCCGGCCTCGTCCGGCGCGCCTGGGTCTACGTCGCGGGCGCCGCGCTCACCTCGTTCGTCGCTGGGACCGCGACGGCGCCGATCGTCGCCTTTCACTTCGATCGCTTCACGTCTTACGGGGTTATCGGGAACATGGTGGCGGTGCCGATCACCGGGATCTGGGTCATGCCCTGGGGCCTCGTCGCGCTCGGCCTCGCGCCGTTCGGGGCGGAGCGCTTCGGGCTGGTCCCGATGGGCTGGGGCGTCGAGGCGATCCTGGCGACCGCGCGCATCGTCGCGGCCTGGCCGGGCGCGGCCCTGGTCGTGCCGGCCATGCCGTTCGCGGGCCTCGTCGCGCTGGTCGGCGGCGGGCTGTGGCTCGCGCTGTGGCGCCGACCCTGGCGCTGGCTCGGCGCCGGCGGCCTCGTGATCGCCGCGGCGCTCTGGGCGGTCGCGGTCCCGCCCGATGTCCTGGTCGACGGCGAGGCGCGGATCGTCGCCGTGCGCGGGCCGGACGGGCGACTCGCGGTCTCGTCGCGCCGCGCCGGCGGCATCGTCGCCGAGACGTGGCTCCGTCGCGCTGGCCAGACGTACTGGACCGAATGGCCTCGCCCGGGCGAACCGCTCGGCTGGCTCGCCTGCGACGCGGCCGCGTGCATCTACCGCAATTCCGGCTGGACCGTCGCCGTCGTCCGCGACCCGGCGGCGCTGGCCGAGGAGTGCGCCAACGCCGATGTGCTGGTGGTCTTGGGTGAAGCGGCGATCGGCTGCCGGCAGCCTCGGCTCGTCATCGACCGGCGCGACCTCGCCCGCCGGGGCGCCCACGCGGTGTGGCTGGGCGCCGACGGGTCGCGCGTCGAGACGGTCGCCGAGTCGCGCGGCGAGCGGCCTTGGACGCTAGAGCAATATCCGATCAGATCGATCCGCGTGGATTGATCTGATCGGATGAAATTGCTCTAGATTTCAAGAGCCTAGAGCAGCATCCGGGCAATGGGTCGCCCGGATGCTGCTCTAGCCGATCAATAGGCGCGGAACAGGGCGACCAGGCGGCCTTGGATGCGGACCCGGTCGGGCCCGAAGATGCGCGTCTCGTAGCGCGCGTTGGCGGGCTCGAGCGCGACCGAGGCGCCCTTGCGGCGGAGCCGCTTGAGCGTCGCCTCCTGCTCGTCGATCAGGGCGACGACGATGTCGCCGTTCTCGGCGGTGTCGCAACGCCTGAGCAGCGCCACGTCACCGTCGAGAATGCCCGCGTCGATCATCGAATCGCCATCGACGCGGAGCGCGTAATGCTCGTCGGCGCCGACCAGGCTGGCCGGCACCTCGAACGATTCGGCGGGATCGCGCAGCGCCTCGATCGGCGTGCCGGCGGCGATCTTGCCGTAGAGCGGCAGGGCCACGGTGCCTTGGCCCGTCGCCGGCGCCGTCTCGTCCGCGCGCCGAGCGCCCAGGGCCTCGGCCTTGCTGCCCCGGATGACACTCGGCGTGAAGCCCGTGACCGGCGCCCCGCCGGGCGGCAGCTTGATCACCTCGAGCGCGCGGGCGCGGTGGGCGAGGCGACGCAGAAACCCGCGCTCCTCGAGCGCGGTGATCAGACGGTGAATGCCCGACTTGGAGCGCAGCTTGAGCGCCTCCTTCATCTCCTCGAACGAAGGGGACACCCCGTCGGCCTGAAGCCGGCGATGGATGTAGAACAGGAGCTCGTGCTGCTTTTTCGTGAGCATGACCTTCTCGCCACCAGATATGGAACAAAACCAAAACGTCGACGCATGTTCTAGTTTAGTTCCAGCACGCCGTCAAGTGTTCCGGTGAGCCTTCGCGGCGCGTCAGAGCGGCATGTAGGCGATCGGGTCGCCCGCCTTGGCGGCGGGCGCGTGAGGCGGGCGGATGGCAAGGGCGCCGGCCTCGGCCAGCGTCGCCAGCATCGACGAATCCTGCCGGTCGAACGGCGTGACGACGCGCGTTCCGTCGGGGCTCCGGACCAAAGCGGAGCGAAGGTAATCCTGGCGTTGGTCGTTGGCTGCAAGATCGCGGCCGAGGATGCCGCGCTCGAGCCTCTGAGCGGACTCCGCGAGGCCCTGCATTCGCTCGATCGCCGGGCGCACGAACAAAAGCCCGCAGACGAGCGTCGAGACCGGGTTGCCGGGAAGGCCGAGCAGGGGCACGCCGAGGTAGGTCCCAAACACGAGCGGGCGGCCGGGCCGCATGGCGATGCTCCAGAAGTCGAGCTCGAGCCCCGCCTTCGACAGAACCGGCCGGACCAGGTCGTGGTCGCCGACCGAGGCGCCGCCGGTCAGCACCACCAGGTCGGCGCCCGCCGCCCCGGCCATGGCGGACAGCAGCGACTCGGGCGTGTCGCGCGCGATGCCGAGCGCGACGGGAACCCCGCCTGCTTCGGTGACGAGCGCGGTGAGCGCGAGAGAGTTCGCGCTGACGATCTGGTTTGGTCCCACCGGCTCGCCCGGCATGACGATCTCGTCGCCGGTGGCGAGGATCGCGACGCGCGGCCTGCGATGCACGCGCAGCCACGGCACGTTCATCGCCGCCGTGAGCGCGATCGCGCGCGCGTCCATCCGGGTGCCGGCGCGCGGGCCGCGTTCGCCCTGCCGGAAGTCGATGCCGGCCCGGCGGACATGGCGCCCGGCGCCGACGGACACCCGAGCGGTCACCCGCGCGCCGTCGAGATCGGCGTTCTCCTGGATCAGGATCGTGTCGGCGCCGGCGGGCAGGGGCGCGCCGGTGAAGATGCGCACCGCCTCGCCGGGGCCGAGCGAGCCGGCGAACGAACCGCCAGCGTGGGCGATGCCGATGAGCGTCAGGGTCGCGGGCACGCGCGCCACGTCCCCGGCGCGCACGGCGAAGCCGTCCATGGCGGAGCAGTCGAACGGCGGCTTGGTCAGGCGCGCGACGATGTCCTCGGCGAGCACGCGCCCCAGCGAGTCCGACAGCGCGACCTGCTCGGCCGCCAGCGCGCGGCAGGCGGCGACGACCCGGGCGACGGCGTCATCGACGGCGAGCATGGCGGGGTCCTCGCTCGAAGCTTCCGGACCGGCCGCCCGACTTGCGCACGAGCTCGACGCCCTCGATCGTCATGGCGCGGTCGACCGCCTTGCACATGTCGTAGACGGTCAGCGCGGCGACGCTGACCGCGGTCAACGCCTCCATCTCGACGCCGGTCGGGCCGATCGTCTTGCACGTCGCCTCGATGGTGACGGCGCCGGCCGCCTCGTCGCACGCCAGCTCGACCTTGACCGAGGCAAGAGCAAGCGGATGACAGAGCGGGATCAGCTCGGCCGTGCGCTTCGCCGCCATGATCCCGGCGATGCGGGCCGTTGCCAGAACGTCGCCCTTGGGCAAGCCGTTCTCGGCGATCAGGGCGAGCGTCGCGGGCTTCATCCTGACGCGGCCGCGCGCGACGGCGACCCGTTCCGTCGCCGGCTTGGCCGAGACGTCGACCATCGCGGCCTTGCCCGCCGCGTCGAGGTGGGTCAACCGGCTCATTCGGCGGCGCGCGCCACGCCGACGCCGCCGAGCAGGCGCGCCGTCGCCGCCGCGACGTTGGCCTCGCGCATCAGCGACTCGCCGACCAGGAACCTGCGGATGCCCGCCGCGCCGAGCCGCGCGAGGTCGTCGTGACGCTTGATGCCGCTCTCGGCGACGACCGGGCGACCGGCCGTGACCAGTGGGGCCAGCCGTTCGCTGGTGGCGAGATCGACCGCCAGCGTCCTGAGGTCGCGGTTGTTGATGCCGATCAGGTCCGCGTCGAGACGAAGCGCGCGCTCGAGCTCGGCCTCGTCGTGGACCTCGACCAGGACGTC
>JBBDQV010000137.1:0-824 GCA_040905845.1 Alphaproteobacteria bacterium
GCCATCACGTCGACCCGGTACGCCCTGACCGGTTCGGCGATGTTGTGAAGCGTCTGCTCGCCCATGTCCTCGAAGCGGTAAAGCACCTTGCCCTTCACCTGAACGTGGACGGACTGGGCGACCACGATGCCCCCTGGCTCCGCGAGCTTCTCGAGCCGCGCCGCGAGGTTGACGCCGTCGCCATGGATGGTCACGCCGTCGGCGATGACCTCGCCGAGGTTGACGCCCATGCGGAAGCGCATGCGGCGGTCCTCGGGCAACTCGGCGATCAGTTCCGCGAGCTTCCTTTGCACCTCGACGGCGCAGGCCACGGCTTCGGAGGCGGCCGCGAACTCGACCAGCAGACTATCGCCCGCCTCGCCGACTACCTGTCCGCCATGAGCTCGAATCGCCGGTTCCAGGTGATCGGACCGCAACAGCTTGAAGCGCGCCAGCGTCCCCGCCTCGTCGGCCGCCATCAGCCGCGAGTACCCGGCCACATCCGCCGCCAAGATACCGGCGAGCCTGCGTCGCGGATGCTCCACCTTGGGCCCTCCCGCTGCGCCGGGATTGTAGCCCACAAATGTGAACCCCGGGATTTGTCCGCCGGGCAATGCGCGTTTCCGCTTCCGGTTGCTCCGGACCTTGAAAATCCGGACACGAAAGTCCGCCTGGATACGAATCGAACCGCCTCCAGCAGGCTGTTGAAAAAGCAAATTGCCATGCTTCGAGACGCGGTCCTCGCGGACCGCTCCTCATGCTTCGAGACGGGCCATCGGCCCTCCTCAGCATGAGGTTGTTTCTCTTCAAAGACTTAACCTCATCTTGAGGAGCGTGCGAAGCAC
>JBBDQV010000137.1:834-26465 GCA_040905845.1 Alphaproteobacteria bacterium
CCCCGCGTCTCGAATAATGACGCTTCCCGCGCGTCGTCTTTCAATAGCCTGCTAGCGATTCGACTCCGACGGGTGTGGACGATTCTTCGGCCCCGAGACCCTACGAGGATTCTTAACTTTGTGGCTCTGCCCAGACGCGATTGGGAATTGTGCGTTTGTGTCGCGCCACTACGGCAACCCGGCCTTCGCAAGACCGTCGGCGATCCGCTGAAAATCGGCGGCGTCCCTGTAGGGCAGAACCCGCGCACGCTGCGCCAGCGAGAAGCCGGGATTGACCTTCAGGAGGAGTTCCGCCCATGCCGCGCGCGCGTCGTCGACGCGCCCCAGATGGCCGTAGCAGGCCGCCAACAACATGCGGCTAGCGTCGGTGTTCGGGTTGAGGGCGATGCGCTCGAGCAACCGATCGACGGCGATCTCGTAGCGGCCCATGCTGAAGTGCGCCAGCGCCAAGACGTGCAGCAGGAAGTTCGAGTAGTGCGGGTCCAGCCGCATCGCCGTCGCCAACGGCTCCAGCGCCTCCGAGGCCCGGCCCGCATAAATCAAGGTCATGCCAACTCCCGCATAACCCTGAGCATAGTTCGGATCGAGCTCGATCGACCGGCGGTGTTCCGCCAAGGCGGCATCGTGTTCGCGGCGCCACATCAAGGCGCCGCCGAGCGCCAGATAGCCGGTCGGTTCCTGCTCGTTCAGCTCGATGGCGCGCCGAGCACAGCGTTCGGCTTCGTCCAAGGCCTGAGCCGGATCGGAAGCCCACCCGTTGACGTAGTCGGTCATGGCTGCGATCGCCAACCCGGCGTGGGGGGCGGCGAACTTCGGGTCGATCTCGATTGCTCGGCAGTGCATGGCGCGGGCGTGAGCGACGTCCTTGCGGGTGCCGCGACCGAGCAATCCCCGGGTCCGCAACCAGATGTCGTACGCTTCCAGGTTGTCGGTGCCGCGATGGCGCAGCCTTTGCTCCTCGCCTTGCGTCAGCTTGACCGCCAACACGTCGACGATCTTGCGCACGACTTCGTCCTGGGTCGCGAAGATGTCGGTCAAGTTGCGATCAAACCGGTCGGCCCAAAGATGTCCGCCGTTCGCGGCATCGATCAGCTGCGCGGTGATCCGGACGCGATTGCCGGCCTTGCGAACGCTACCTTCCAGCAGGAACCTGACGCCGAGCTCGCCACCGATTTCCTGAACCTTCGTTGCCTTGCCCTTGTAAGCGAACGACGAGTTGCGCGCGATCACGAACAGGCCAGAAACCTTGGAGAGATCGGTGATCAGATCTTCGGTGATGCCGTCACTGAAATATTCCTGCTCGGGGTCGCCGCTCATGTTGGCGAACGGCAGCACCGCGATCGACGGCTTGTCGGGCAAGGCCGGCCGCGCGTCCGGAAGCCGGTGCCCGCCGCTGGCTCGACACCGCCGATGCGGAAAATCCGCACTGGCTTCGCGATGTTCTTGAGCGGCCTTTCGCCAAGGTCCTCGAGGATCACCTCGAGCTTATCACGAACCGAATCTCGTACGGCGCGGGAGACATAGATCTTCCCCGGTTCGGCGATGCCCTCCAGACGGGCCGCGATGTTGACCCCGTCGCCGTGGATGTCGTCTCCGTCAATAATGACATCGCCGAGGTTGATGCCGATCCGGAACTCGATGCGATGATCCGCGAGAGCGGCGCGGTTGCGGTCGGCCATGCCGGTCTGGACCGAGACGGCGCAGCGCACCGCCTCGACCGCGCTCGCGAAATCCACCAGCAGGCCGTCGCCGGAGCGCTTGACGATGCGCCCCCGACACGCCGCGATGCGGGGCTCGACGAACTCGCCGAGATGCGCATTGAGTCGGCGCAGAGTACCTTCCTCGTCTTGACTCATAAGCCGGCTATAGCCGGCAACATCGGCCGCGAGGATTGCCGCGAGCTTTCTTTCGGTGCGCTGATCCTCCACTTGTGGGCTCCGTTAAACCGTGGGCCCAGCCGGGCAACGCGACAATGCAACCGGGTCGTCCGTACGGGACCGGCAACGACGCCGCATTGCCGAAAGTTGCCGACGCTCCACGTCTGGCCCTCCCGCGTTGCCAGAATTGTAGTCCGATGCCGGGACAGAGCGAGTCTGCTGTATGACCTCCGTCACGACAGGGGTTGGGGTCAAGATCGGCGGCGGTTCGCGAGGACGCCCTTCCCTGAGACCGAAGCCTCGCTATCGCCAGCTACGCCCAGCCCAGTGCCTTGATCGTCCAGCCTGCGTTCCAGATTTTCGTCATGTGTCGGATCTTGTCGCCACCGAACTCCATGACATACACGTAGTCGGCGGCCACACTCTTGCCTGTGGGGGGTACGGGACCACCCTGACCCGTGTGGGTTCCCGAGAAGACACCATAGGCGCAGACGCTGTTGCGCTGGTCGTCCCTGGCAAATGCCTTAACCTCGTAGCTTCCGTTAGGGAGGATCGTGAGGAGACCCTTCATCCACTCCGTATACTCCGCTAATGTTTTCATATTCGCCAATGGTTCCGCCTGCGAAGAAAACGTCGCGTTGGGCATGCAATGAACTTTGCAACCTTCCCACCCCTTGCCTGTCTCGCAAGCATCGAAGAAATTCTTCGCGATATTGTTAATAGAAGTCATTGTGGCCCCCCTCTGTAGTGAACGTGTTGATGGTTGTAGCTGTTTAGATTCATTTTTAAATCTACTACGGGGTTGCGCTAATTGGCAAGGAGCGTGACGGATACAGCGAGTGACGGTCCAATTCATGGCGCGCACGGCTGTCATTGGCTACACCCGGCCCTGGAGAGGTCCCGAGTCCCACGTCCGTTCCGAGGGATGAACCGACCCGGCGACAACGATTTCCGCTTCGACGACTCGGACGTCATCGAGACCGTGTGCGCCGCAAGCATGCCGAACGCTCTCGAGATCGCCTCGCTGCTCTCTTCGTCGTCGGACTGGTCGCGGAGAATCCGCTCTCGTGAATCCGCCAGGGCGAGAAAGACGAATGGCCGGCGTGGGCGGCACGCGAGTCGGGAGTCGGTTCGCGCGAAGTGTACCGCGCGCGGGCAGCGGACGGCCCGTGGCGCTTACTCCACGCTTACCTTGAAGCGATCAAGGGGTTAGCCGTTGCCAGCCAACCCCTTGATTTTGTTGGTCGGAGCGAGTGGATTTGAACCACCGACCCCTAGTCCCCCAGACTAGTGCGCTACCAGGCTGCGCCACGCTCCGTCATCGCCGCGCTGCGCCTCATCAGCCCGACCTCACCCTTCGACAGGCTCAGGGTGAGGTCATTCCATCTCGGCCCTCATGGTGAGCTTGTCGAACCATGAGGGCGTCACGAGACGCGACCCATCGTTCCCCGGTCCTTAGCGCGGCGCGATCCGGGCCATCAAGAACAATTTCCCGGCCGCCGCGCGCGGCCTCGACTCATAGCTCGTCGAGCAGCTTGCGGCACGCCGCGAGCTCGGCGCGCAGGGCCACGAGCTTGCGCCGCAGATCCTCGGCCATGGGCCCCGGTTTGGCGGCCGGGCGGCCCCGCGCCGCGCCCTGGCGCAACAGCTTCTGCGCGCCCTTGATCGTGTAGCCCTCGGTGTAGAGCAGGCTCTTGACGCGGCGCAGCAGCTCGATGTCCTCGGGCCGGTAGTAGCGCCGCCCACCGCCCCGCTTGAGCGGCCTGACCTGGCTGAACTTCGTCTCCCAGAAGCGCAGCACGTGCTGCGGCACCGCCAGCTCGTCCGCGACCTCGCTGATCGTGCGGAAGGCGGTGGCCGCCTTCTCGGCGCGGTCGTCATCGGTGGAACCGGGATCGAACGGCAGTTCGCTGGTCACGAGCGCGAACCGGCCGCCGCCTTGTTGATGAGGTCCTTGAGCACGTGCGAGGCGCGGAACACCAGCACGCGGCGGGGCAGGATGGGCACGGCCGCGCCGGTCTTGAGGTTGCGACCGACGCGCTGCGCCTTCTCGCGCACCGAGAAGCTGCCGAACGACGAGATCTTGACCGGTTGCCCCTTGGTCAGGACCTTGCTGATCTCATCGAGCACGGTTTCGACGAGCTGGGCCGATTCGTTGCGCGACAGACCGACTTCGCGGTAGATCGCCTCGGTCAGATCGGCTCGCGTGATCGTTTTTATCGTTTTTCCCGCCATTCGAGAGCCCCCCTGTCGAACCGAGACGACACGTTAGTATGGCCTGGAAAAGTCGTCAATATCAAAGACATGACGCGGACCGTTGAGGCCCAGGTCGAGATAGACCGACACCGTGTCTACCAACGGATCGCGCCCGAGCCCCAGGTCAAGCCGCCGCCGATCGCCTCGATGATCACCAGATGACCGGGCCGGATGCGCCCGTCCCCGGCGGCCTCGGCCAGGGCGAGCGGGATCGACGCGGCCGAGGTGTTGGCGTGGCGATCGACGGTCAGTACCAGGTGTTCCTGGGCCAGGCCCAGCTTCTTCATGGTCGCGTCGATGATGCGCTTGTTGGCCTGGTGCGGCACGAGCCAGTCGATGTCCGCGATCGCAAGGCCGTTGGCGGCGAGCGCCTCGCCGACGACCTCGGACAGGTGGGCGACGGCATGGCGGAACACCTCGCGGCCTTCCATGCGGACGACGCCGGCGGTACGCGTCGAGGACACCCCGCCGTCGACGAACAGCATGTCGTGGTACCGCCCGTCGGAATGGAGATGGGTCGAGAGCACGCCGCGGTCGGCGCTGGTGCCGGCGCCCTCGGCGCGGCGCAGCACCAACGCGCCGGCCCCGTCGCCAAACAACACGCAGGTCGCGCGGTCGTCCCAGTCGAGAATCCGGGAGAACGTCTCGGCGCCGACCACCAGGGCGGTGCGCGCCTGTCCCGCGCGGATGAAGTTGTTGGCGGTCGCCAGGGCGAACACGAAGCCGGCGCAGACAGCCTGGACGTCGAAGGCCGCGCCCGACGTCATGCCGAGCTTGCGCTGAACCATCGTCGCCGTCGCCGGGAACGTCTCGTCGGGCGTGGTCGTCGCCACGATGACGAGATCGATGTCCTCGGGGGCAAGGCCGGCCACGGCGAGCGCGCCCGTGCACGCCGCGGTGGCGAGGTCGGAGGTCAGCTCGCCGTCCGCCGCGATGTGCCGCTCGCGTATCCCGGTGCGCTCGACGATCCACTCGTCCGTGGTCTCGACGCGCCGCGACAGGTCTTGGTTCGTGACGACATTGGTGGGCAGATAACCGCCCCAGCCGACGACCAGAGCTCGCGTCACCGTCACAAGGCGGCCGCCCGGGGCAGGTCACCGCGCGAGGTTTTCCAGCGTTCGATCTCGGCCCGGACGCGATCGTTGAAGCCGTGCGCGATCATGTCGACGGCGAACCCGATGGCGTTGGCGAAGCCGTAGGCGTCGGTGCCGCCGTGGCTCTTGACGACCACGCTGCTGAGGCCGAGGAACATGCCGCCGTTGTATCGGCGCGGGTCGACACGGTTGCGCAGCGCGTTGAGCGCGGGGCGGGCCAAGAGGTAGCCGAGCTTCGAGACGATCGAGCGCCGGAACGTCGCGCGCAGGAACTCGCTGTAGAGCTTGGCGGTTCCCTCGATGGCCTTGAGCGCGATGTTCCCGGTGAATCCGTCGGTGACGATCACGTCGACGCGCCCGGCCGCGAGGTCGTTGCCTTCGACGAAGCCTCGATAGTCCATGGGGAAGTCGCCGGCGCGCAGGGCCTCGTTGGCGAGCCGCAGCTCGTCGTGCCCCTTGACGTCCTCGCTGCCGACGTTGAGCAGCCCGACTGTCGGGTTATGGATGCCCATCACGTGGTGGGCGAACAGGGCCCCCATCACCGCGAACTGGACCAAGTTCTCGGCGTCGCACTCGACGTTGGCACCGAGGTCGAGGAACGCGGATTCCCCGCGCACCGTCGGCAAGAGCGACGCCAGGGCGGGGCGCTTGATGCCCGGCAGCGTCTTCAGCACCGTCTTGGCCATGGCCATCAGGGCGCCGGTGTTGCCGGCCGAGACGATGCCGCCGGCCCGGCCGTCGCGCACCATGTCGATGGCCAGCCGCATGCTCGACCGGCGGCCCTGGCGCAGGGCCTGGGCCGGACGGTCGTTGGCCGAGACGATCGAATCGCTCGGCAGCAACTCGCTCGCCGAGGCGAGCCTGGGAAACCGCTCCAGCAGCTTCGACAGCCGCCGCTCGTCGCCGACCAGCAGGAAGCGAACGTCGGGGTGCCGTTGGCGCGCCACGTTGGCCCCGGCGACGACCATTTCGGGGGCTCGATCACCCCCCATCGCATCGAGCGCGATGGTCTTGGCGGCGGACAAGAGGTCCCTCCCCGCCCGGCAGGGTTCTAGGTGGCGGCCGGCGAAGCGGCGGCGATGACCTCGCGACCATCGTAGTGGCCGCAGGCGCGACACACGTGATGGGGCCGCTTAATCTCGCCGCAATTCGGGCATTCGGCCAGGTTCGGTCGGGCCAAGGCGTGATGCGACCGGCGCATGTCGCGGCGCGACTTGGAAATCTTCTTCTTGGGGACGGCCATGGTTCAAGGATCCGGCAGGGTCTTCTGGGCTCGGCCGAGCTTTAGCAAGTTCGGGCTGGCGCGGCAAGCGGCGCGCTGCCGATCAGCGCTTGAGCCGGGCGAGCACCGAGAACGGGTTCTCGCGGCCGCCCCCTCCTTGGTCGGACCAGCCGTCGAAGGCGGCCCCGGGGCTCCGTGGGTAGGGGTCGAGCGCCAGACCGAACGCCTCGGAGATCGCCTCGCCGAGCTCGATGGCGTTCCCGATGATCGGTTCGGGCGGGTCGTCGGCGTCGACGTCGATGTCGACCGCGCGCTCGAGTCTCCTCGCCGCGGCCGCGAAGGCGACCGCCACGGTCTCCTCGATCCGGGCAGGAACCGGATCGAGCGTGACGACGCAGCTCTGGACGACTTCGGCCGAGAGCGACAGCTCGGCTCGGACGGTCTCGCCCGAGCGCCTGAGGACGCAGCGGGCCTCGAGGCGAGCAAGATCGAAAAGCCCGAACCGCGCGACCAATGCCCTGCGCTCGTCCTCGGTCGCCGACAGCACGATCTCGCGCGCTTCGTCCTCGTCGAGGTCATCGACCCGGACGGGGCGCGGAAACTCGGGCGCCGCGGCGCCCTTAGGCGTAGTGACCATCGCTCCCTCTCGGCGGTGTGGCTGATGACGAACTTGGTATCCGCGCCGGCCCGGCGCAACCGGAATCTCGTTCCGACTCTCAGGCGCGCCCGAAGTGCTGGGCGATGGTCCACAGGCCGATGGCGACGAAGCCGACCCCGGCGATGAGCTTGAGCGGTAGGGCCTGGAGCGCGCGCTCGGCGAGAGTGCCGAGCGTCACGGCGAGCGCCGTGGACGCGACCAGCGCCGCCGCCGCCGCCAGGAACACCATCAGCGGCGCGGCCTTGCGATCCACGGCGAAAAGCAAGGTGGCGAGCTGGGTCTTGTCGCCGAGCTCGGCCAGGAAGACCGTCACGAAGATGGCGAGGAGCTGCGACACGCGCCCTCCAATGAGCAGGGATGGCGCCGGCCGGCGCCGCGGGCTTACGCCGCGACGCGCGCGCCGAGCCTCAGCCACACCGCGCCGAGCGCGGCGACCAGGTCGTCGATCATGCGGTCCGTGTGCAAGGGCGTCGGCGTGATGCGCAGGCGCTCGGTGCCGCGCGGCACGGTCGGGAAGTTGATCGGCTGGATGTAAAGCCCGAAGTCGTCGAGCAGCGCGTCGGTAATCCGCTTGCACAGCGCGGCGTCACCGACCAGAACGGGGACGATGTGCGTTTCCGACGGCATGACCGGAAGCCCGGCTTCCGCGAGTCGTCGCTTGACCTTCGCCGCGCGTTCCTGATGGCTCCGGCGCTCCGCGTCGCTCGCCTTGAGGTGACGGACGCTCGCGATCGCGGCTGCGGCGATGGCGGGCGGCAGCGCGGTCGTGAAGATGAACCCGGGCGCGAAGCTGCGCACGGCATCGATGATCGGCGTCGGCCCAGCCACGTAGCCGCCGACGACGCCGAACGCCTTGGCCAGCGTGCCGTTGACGACGGCGACGCGGTCGAGCAGGCCGCGCGCCTCGGCGACGCCGCCGCCGCGCGGGCCGTACATGCCGACCGCGTGGACCTCGTCCAGGTAGGTCAACGCGCCGCGGGCCGCCGCCACGTCGCACAGCTCGGCGATGGGGGCCACGTCGCCGTCCATGGAGTAGACCGACTCGAAGGCGACCAGCTTGGGCGCCACCGGGTCGTCCGCGGCCATCAGGCGCCCGAGGTCATCGGGGTCGTTGTGCCGGAAGATCCGCTTCGTGGCGCGGCTGGCCTTGATGCCGGCGATCATCGAGGCGTGGTTGAGCGCGTCGGAGTAGACGATGCAGCCGGTCACCATGCCGGCGAGCGTCGAGAGCGCCGCCTCGTTGGCGATGTAGCCCGAGCCGAACACGAGCGCCGACGGCTTGCGGTGCAGATCGGCGAGCTCGCGCTCGAGCTCGACGATCGGGTGGCTCGTGCCGGAGATGTTGCGGGTGCCGCCGGCACCCGCGCCGTAGCGGGCCAAGGCCTCCCGCGCCGCCGCGATGACCTTGGGGTGCTGGCCCATGCCCAGGTAGTCGTTGCTGCACCAGACGATCACGTCGCGTTCGCCGTCCCGGCCCCGGAAGCGGGCCTCGGGGAAGCGGCCCGCGTGGCGTCCGAGCTCGGCGAAGACGCGGTAGCGGCCCTCGCCCTTGAGACGGCTCAGTTGGCTCTCGAAGAACGCTGAAAAATCCATGGCCCGGACCCTTCCCTCGCCGCGGCATCGCGCTTCGTGGCGCGCGCAGCATGGCTCGTCATCGAGGATATTCCGTGATCTACATCAATCCGTTACCGTTGCCCACGCTGGCGCAACGGCCCCTTGACCGCCCCCGACATGCCCGATCCCAACCACCCGACGATCGACCTCGCGCCCATCGACCTCGCTCGGTTCCGGGGCGGGAATCGAGGCATCCCCTACGTCTGGACGTTCCGGAGCGGTGCCACGGGGCCTCACGTCCTGGTCAACGCCTTGACCCACGGCAACGAGGTATGCGGGGCGCACGCCCTCGCCCGGTTGCTCGACGACGGGCTGCGCCCCGATCGCGGCACGCTCACCTTCGGCTTCGCCAACGTCGCGGCCTACGAGAGCTTCGACCCCGAGTATCCGTTCGTCTCGCGGTTTCTCGACGAGGACTTCAACCGCGTGTGGGACGCGGCGACGCTCGACGGGCCGCGCGCGAGCCGCGAGCTCGAGCGCGCCCGCGCGCTGAGACCCGTCATCGACGAGGCCGATCACCTGCTCGACCTCCACTCGACCGAGCTGCCGCAGGCCGCGATGCTGCTCGCCGGCACGCGGGGGAAGAACTTGGCGCTCGCCAGGGCCATCGGCTTCCCGTCCCACGTCGTGCTCGACGCCGGCCACAAGTCCGGGCGCCGTCTCCGTGACTACGGCAAGTTCGACGCGCCGGATCATCCGGGCCTGTCGCTCCTGGTCGAATCCGGTTCCCATTTCGAGCGGCCGAGCGCGACGGTCGCGCTCGCGACAACGCTGCTGTTCCTCCGGCACTTCGGGATCGTCGATGACCGGGCGATCGAGCGCTACGGCGTCACGCGTCCGACCAGCCCGCAGCGCGTCGTCAAGGTGACCGACGCGGTGACGATCAAGTCCGATCGATTCGCCTTCGCCCGCGGGTTCCGCGGGTTCGACGTCGTCGCCGAGGCGGGCACGGTGATCGCCGAGGACGACGGCGAGCCGGTCCGCACGCCCTACCCCGACTGCGTCCTGGTCATGCCCGCGCGCAACCCGACCAAGGGGCTGACCGCGGTGCGGCTGGGGCGTTCGGTCCCGTGACGGGGACCCCCGGCCGGGACGCCACGTCCCCCCTGCTCGGCATCCTGTGCATCACGGCGGCGATGACGCTGCTCACGGTATCCGACGCCATCGTGCGCGGGCTGACCGATCGGCTGCCGATCATGGCGGTCGTCTTCCTGCGCAGCTTCGTCGCCGTGCTGCCGGTCCTGGTCATGCTTCACGTGCAGCGGGCGTGGCTCGGGCTGCGGACGCCTCGGCTGGCCGCCCAGCTCGCGCGCGGCGCCCTCATCATCGCGTCCTACACGCTCTACTTGAAGGGGCTGACCAGCGGGCTTTCGTTCGCCTTGGCGGTCGCCTTGGTGTTCACCTCGCCGCTGTTCGTCGCCCTGCTCTCGCCCATCGCGCTCGGCGAGCGCGTCACGGCGCGGCGCTGGCTCGGCACGATCATCGGTTTCGCCGGCGTCCTGGTCGCGCTGCAGCCCGGCGTCGGATCGTTCCAGGTCGTGTCGCTCTACTGCCTCGGCTCGGGACTTTGCTACGCGTGCTCGTCGCTGCTGGCGCGCCGGCTCGGGGCGAACGAGCCCACGTCGGTCACCTCGTTCTACACGTGGCTCATGTTCTTCCTTGGCAGCATGCCCTTCGCGCTGATCGGGTCGGGGTCGTGGAGCTTCCAGGACGGCGACCTCGGCCTGCTCGCCGTCGTCGGGCTGATCGCGGGTTCCGCGCACTTCCTGATCATCGCGGCGTATCGCCACGCGGCGGCGGCCGTGGTGGCGCCGTTCGAGTACGTCGCGATGCTGTGGGGCACGCTGTTCGGGTTCCTGTTCTGGGACGAGGTCCCCGGCCTGGCGAACGTCGCCGGAATCGGGCTGATCATCGCCGGTGGCCTGGTCATCGTTTACGCCGAGCGGCCCCGCCGGCCAGCGGGCGCCGCCGCCGACTGAGCGTCAGCCGCCCAGCTCCAGGATGATCGCGCCGACGGCGACGAGCACGGCCGCGACGACGCGTCTGAGCCCGAACGGCTCGCCCAAGAGCCGAGTCCCGATCAGGGCCGCGAGGATCACGCTCGTCTCGCGCAGCGCCGCGACGTGCGCGGCCGAGCCGAAGCTGAACGCGATCAGCACGAGCCCGTAGCCCAGCGTCATGGCGAGGCCGCCGGCGAGCAGCATGGGCGCCGAGGTGCGCGCCGCCTCGCGCATGGCCAGCGGTCGGCGCACGAGCACGTAGGCCGGCAGCAGGATGCCGTCGAGGAAGAACAGCCAGCCGACGTAGCCGTAGGGGCTGCCCGACGCGCGGACGCCGAGCGCGTCGAGCGTCGTGTAACTCGCGATGATCACGCCGGTGGCGAGCGGGAACGCGATCGCGCGCCAATCGCCCATCTTGTCGCGGCGCCAGCCGACCAGCGTGAGAATCCCGATCGAGATCGTCGCGACGCCCGCGATCTCGGCGGCGTTGAAGGTCTCGGCGAGCGTCAGTGGCGCGGCGAGCGTCAGCAGCATGGGCGCCGAGCCGCGCGCCAGCGGGTAGGCGTGCGACAGGTCGCCGAACCGGTAGGACTGCAGCAGCGTCCAGTAGTAGGCCGTGTGCACCGTGATGGTGCCCGCGAGGTACGGCGCGCACGCGAGGTTGACGTCGGGGAAGACCAGGATGAGCGGAAAGCCCAGGACCGCGCACACCCCGGTCATCAGCGCCATGACCACGAGCCGGTCGCCGCGCACCTTGACCAGCGCGTTCCACGTCGCGTGCAGGGCGGCCGACACCAGCGCGAACAGCGCGGCCAGAAGGTCCGGTGACATCAGGTCGCGCCGCTAGAGCAACATCCGATCAAATGGAACCGCCCGGGTTCCATTTGATCGGATAAAGTTGCTCAAGTTTCAACAATCTAGAGCAGCTTTACCCGATCGAGGAATCGCCTGCGGCGATTCCAATCGATCGGGTGCTGCTCTAGCTTCCCGGATCGCGCGCCAGACCCTCTCGGGCGTCAGCGGCATGTCGAGCGCGGTGACGCCGAGCGGCGCCAGCGCGTCGAGCACCGCGTTGACGACCGCGGCTGGGGCCGCGACCGGCCCGGCTTCGCCGGCGCCCTTGACGCCGAGCGGGTTGGTTCGGCACGGCGTCTGGGTGCGCGCGGTCTGGAGAGCGATCACGTCGTCCGCCCGCGGCATGGCATAGTCCAGCCACGATCCGGCCAGGAGTTGGCCCGTCGAGGGGTCATGGACCGCGGCCTCGAGCAGGGCCTGGCCGACGCCCTGGACGACGCCGCCGTGGATCTGGCCGTCGACGATCGACCCGTCGAACACGACACCCACGTCGTCGACTGCGAGGTAGCGGACCAGGCGGACCGCGCCCGTCTCGGTGTCGACCTCGACCTCGGCGACGTGGCACCCGCTCGGGTACGTCGCCGCCAGCGACTCGAAGCCCGCGGCCTCGTCGAGCCCAGGCTCGAGCTCGTCGTGCGGGAAGTTGTGCGGCACATAGGCGGCCAGCGCTACGGCGCCGAGGCTCACCGTCCGGTCGGTGCCGCCGACCCGGAACGTGCCGGCCTCGAACGTCACGTCCTCGACCGAGGCCTCGAGCAGGTGCGCGGCGATGCGCCGCCCCTTGGCGACGATCTTGTCGGCCGCGCGCGCGATCGCCGGGCCGCCGATGGCGAGCGAGCGCGACCCGTAGGTTCCCCGGCCCCATGGATCGCGGCCGGTATCGCCGAAGGCGACCGTGACCGCCTCGGGCGCGAAGCCCAGCCGAGTGGCGACGAGCCGCGCGAACACCGTCTCGTGGCCTTGGCCGTGGCTGTGGGTGCCGAGGAACAGCGTGGCGCCGCCGCTCGGGTGCAGCCTGAGGCGCGCCGTCTCGACCTCGCCGGGGCCGCCCGCGGTCGGGTGGACGTAGGCCGAGACGCCGAGCCCACGCAGCCGTCCCCGACCGAGCGACTCGGCGCGGCGACCGGCGTAACCCGAGCCATCGGCGCGCTCGCGGGCGGCCGCGACGGAGGCCTGGAAGTCGCCGCTGTCATAAGTCGCCCCGACGTCGTTTGTTACGGGTACATCAATGCTCTGGAGGAGATTCCTCCGTCGTAGCTCGAACTTGTCGAGGGCCAGCGTCCGCGCCGCCGCCTCGACCAGACGCTCGACGACGTAGACGGCCTCGGCGCGCCCGACCCCGCGATAGACGTCGGTCGGGGCCGTGTTCGTGAACACGCCGATGGCGCGCGCGTCGATCGCCCCGAAATCGTAGACGCTGCCGATAGAGACGCCGTACTCGAGCGCGCACACCGGCCCGGCCTGGGACACGTAGGCGCCCTGGTTGATCCGCGCGGTCGTGCGCAACGCGAGGAACCGGCCGGCGGCGTCGAGCGCGAGCTCGGCCGTGGCCGCGACATCGCGCGCGTGGCTGTCGGTCAGCATGCTTTCCGAGCGGTCGGCGATCCAGCGCACCGGCCGGCCGAGGCGCAGCGCGGCCCAGGCAACGGCGACCTCCTCGGCCAGGCAGGCGAGCCGGCCGCCAAACCCGCCGCCGACGTCGGTCGCCACCACGTCGAGCTTGGTCTCTGGCAGGTTCAGCACCGTCTCGGCCAGCGTCCGCCGCAGCCGGTGAGGCGACTGGTTGGGAACGTGGAGGCGCAGCCCGCCCAGGCCGTCCGGCAGCGCGAGCGCGCCGCGGGTCTCCAAGGGGTTCGGGATCAGGCGCGGGATGCGCAGCGCGAGGGCAACCCGCGTCGCGGCGCGCCGAAAGGCGTCCTCGGCGGCCTGGGCCGAGCCCCAGCGCAGCTCGAAGGCGACGTTGCCGGGCGCCTCGGGCCAGATGTCCGCGCCGCCGGCCTCGAGCCCCATCACGACCGGCAGCGCCTCGACGGCGACGTCGACCGCCTCGGCCGCATCGCGCGCAGCCTCGATGGACTCGGCGACGACCACGGCCACGGGCTCGCCAACGTAGGCGACCCGCGCCTCGGGCAGTACCGGCCGTGGCGGCAACGCCATGGCGCTTCCGTCGTGGCTCGTGATCGGGACATTGCACGGCAGGGCGCCGACGCCGCCCGTGCGCAGATCCGCGCCGGTGAACACGGCTGTCACCCCGGCCATGCCGCGCGCGGCGCCCGCGTCGATCGAGCCCAGGCGGCCGTGCGCGACGGGCGCGCGCACGAACGCCGCGTGCAATGTCCCCGGGACCGCGAGATCGGCCAGAAATCGGCCCTTGCCGGTCAGCAGGCGGCCGTCTTCCAGGCGCGTCATCGCCCTCTCCTGCCCGACCCGGATGCCGGGCGCAGGACGTGGAGGGTGCCAGGCAGGTCGCCCACGCCGCCGCCGTCCTCGCTCGCGCCGTAGCGCCTGAACGCGGCGACAAGTTGGGCCGCGACGTCGGGCTCCGGCGCCATCTCGGACATCATGATCGCCGCCTTGCCGCGCCCGGACAGCACGGCGTTGCACGCCCTGAAGCAGTTGCTCAGGCAGCAGATCGGCTGCACCGCCGGGCTTGGACCGCCGAGTCGCCCGATCACGAGATCGTAGAGCCGCTGGCCGGGCCTGAGCTCGGTCCCCGGCAAGACCTCGAGCCCGCGCCAGCGGCACGTGACGCATACCCGGAGCACGCCGCCGCGCCGGCCCCCGTCGCCGCCCCTTGCCTCTTCCCGCACCGTCGTCGCCCTTCGGGACGTACCGCCCGCCGCCGTTCTATGCTACCTCCCGACCCGTGGCCACGCGGATGTTGCAGCCAGCATGACCGATCCAGGCGGGTTCGAGACGGCCCAGCATCCCGACGGGTGGGTCCTCGCGGCCCGCGGCGACTGGTCCGTTGAGACCGCGCCCGGTCTGGACGAGCGCCTGCGCCTGCTGGTCGCGCCGGGCGCCGGCCCCGCATGGATCGATCTTTCCGCGCTCGAGCGGCTGGACAGCGCCGGTGCCTGGTTGCTGCACCGCACGCGCCAGAGCCTCGCCGCCGCCGGGCTCGACATCGCCTTCGCCGGCGTGCGCCCCGAGCACGAGGGCCTGCTCAATCGGGTCATCGAGGCGGACAAGCCCATGGCGATGGCGCGGGCGCGGCCCAACGCCCTGCTCGACCTGCTGCGCCACGTCGGCGAGGGGACGCTGACCGTCCTCGTCGAGGCGCGCGACCTGCTTGGCTTCTTCGGCCTCACCGTCCTCGTCGCGGCGCGCACCCTCGTGCGACCCGGCCGACTCCGCTTCACCTCGCTGGTCAACCACATGGAGCAGGTCGGGCTCAACGCCATGCCGATCGTCGGGCTGCTCTCGTTCCTGATCGGCGTCGTGCTCGCCTATCAGGGCGCCGACCAGCTGCGCCGGTTCGGCGCCGAGCTGTTCACGGTCAACCTGCTCGGCGTCTCGATCCTGCGCGAGCTCGGCATCCTGATCGCCGCCATCATCATCGCCGGGCGCTCGGGCAGCGCGTTCACCGCCCAGATCGGCACCATGAAAGTCAACCAGGAGGTCGACGCGCTCCAGGCCCTGGGGCTCGACCCGATCGAGCTCCTGGTCCTGCCGCGCGCCTTCGCGCTGATCCTGACGCTCCCGCTGATCACGTTCTTCGCCAACCTCATGGGGCTGTTCGGCGGCGCGCTGATGTCGCTGTTCGTGCTCGACATCTCGCTCGGACAGTTCCTGCGCCAACTGCAAGAGGCGGTGACGACGACGACATTCTGGGTCGGCATGGTCAAGGCGCCGGTGTTCGCGTTCATCATCGCGCTGGTCGGCTGCTATTGCGGGCTCAAGGTCAAGGGCAACGCGGAAAGCGTCGGGCGCATGACGACCCAGTCGGTGGTCGAGTCGATCTTCCTGGTCATCGTCACCGACGCCGGGTTCTCGATCCTGTTCTCGTACCTCGAGATCTGAGGCGGGCATGGAGCCCGTCGTCCGCGTGCGCGGCCTCAGGACCCAGTTCGGCGCCCAGGTCATCCTCGACGGGCTCGACCTCGACGTCGTGCAGGGCGAGGTGCTGGGCGTCGTCGGCGGCTCGGGCTCCGGCAAGTCGGTCCT
This sequence comes from Alphaproteobacteria bacterium, assembly GCA_040905845.1. GTDB lineage: Bacteria > Pseudomonadota > Alphaproteobacteria > SP197 > SP197 > VGDP01. The sequence continues at coordinate 16,578 of JBBDQV010000137.1, forward strand.
GCTGCGCACGATCATCGGGCTCAACCGACAGACGGCGGGAACCATCGAGGTCCTGGGCCGCGACACCGCGACGCTCGGCCGCGAGGGCATGAAGGCGCTGCGCACCCACTGGGGCGTCCTGTTCCAGGACGGCGCGCTGTTCAGCTCGCTGACCGTGGCCGAGAACGTCCAGGTGCCGATGAAGGAGCACAGCGACCTCGCGCCCGCGCTCAGGGACGAGCTGGCGCGCATCAAGATCAACCTGGTCGGCCTGCCGCCCGACGCCGCGAGCAAGTATCCCTCGGAGCTCAGCGGCGGCATGCGCAAGCGCGCCGGCCTCGCCCGGGCGCTCGCGCTCGACCCCGAGATCGTCTTCCTCGACGAGCCGACCGCGGGGCTCGACCCGATCGGCGCGTCGGACTTCGACTCGCTCATCCTCAACCTGCGCCAGAGCCTGGGCCTGACCGTCTTCATGGTGACCCACGACCTGGACAGCCTGCATGCGATCTGCGACCGTATCGCCGTCCTCATCGACAAAAAGATCGTCGTCGGCACCTTGGACGACCACCTTCGCAATCCCCATCCCTGGGTCCAGGCCTATTTCCGCGGTCCGCGCGCGCGCGCCGCTCTCGGCATGTGAGGCGACGTCATGGAGACGCGGGCGAGCTATGCGTTGGTCGGTGCGTTCGTCTTGGCGCTGGTCGCCGCCGGCGTCACCTTCGTCGTCTGGCTCGCCAAGCTCGAGGTCGACCGCTCGTTCGATCTCTACGACATCTACTTCGCCGGATCGGTCAGCGGCCTGCGCGACGGCGGCTCGGTGCAATACCACGGCGTTCCCGTCGGCACGGTCTCGACCATCGAGATCGATCCCGCCAACGTCGAGCAAGTGCGCGTGACCATCGAGATCGACGCCGACACGCCGATCCGCGAGGACGTGATCGCCACCCTGCAGATCCAGGGCATCACGGGCCTCAGCTTCGTGCAGCTCACGGGCGGCAGCAACGATGCCCCGATGATCGAGGCCAAGGCGGGCGAGCGCTATCCGGTGATCGCGTCCAAGCCTTCACAGCTCGAGCGCGTCTTCGAGACCGTGCCCGAGCTGGTCTCCCGCTTCACCGAGCTGGTCGAGCGGGCGATGATCCTGCTCAACGACGAGAACCAGGACGCGTTCGCGCAAACTCTTGCCAACGTGCGTGACCTGAGCGGCGCGCTCGCCGGCCAGGCCGACAACATCGCGGCGACGGTCGAGGACACGCGGGCGACCGTGGGCGCGCTCCGCGTCACGGCCGAGGACGCCCAGCTTCTCGCGCGCGACCTGCGCGCGAGCGCCGCGCGGCTGACCACGAGCGTCGAGACCACGCTCGCCCAGGTGACGAAGACCGCGGCCACCGCCGACGAACAGGTCGCGGGGGTCGGCGAGGAGGCGCGGGTCACGCTGGGCAAGATCAACGAGACTGTCGAGGCGGCGACCCTGCTCGCCAACGAGCTGACCGGCCTGGTCGCCGAGAACCGCGGCCCCATCCAGGCGTTCTCGGAGACCGGGCTCTACGAGCTGTCGCAGTTCATCACCGAGGCGCGCGATCTCGTCTCGGTGCTCACCCACATCTCCGCCCAGGTCGAGCGCGACCCGACCCGGTTCCTGCTCGGCGGCCAGCAGCAAGGGTACGAGGCGCAATGACCAGGGCCATCGACGCGAACGGACCCCCACCGCCCGCCCAGTGGGCGCGCCGTGCGTTACTCGTTTCGGGTCTTCTCGCCGTCGGCGGCTGCGCCGCGGGGCTGCTGCCCGAGGCGACCGAGCGGCCCGATCTCTTCGTGCTGACGCCCAAGAGCACGTTTCAGGAGGGCCTGCCCAGGGTCACGGCGCAGCTCGCGATCGACATTCCCGTCGCCCCCGCCGGCATCGACAGCGGCCGCATCGCCCTGATGCACACGCCGATGAAGCTCGACTACTACGCCCGGTCGAACTGGATCGATCGCGCGCCGGCCATGGTCCAGGCCCTGATCATCGAGTCGTTCGAGAACACCGACAGGATCGTGGGCGTCGGCCGGGTTTCGGTGAATCTGCGCGCCGACTACGTGCTGGCGACCGAGCTGCGCGAATTCCAGGTCGAGTACTTCCACGAGGGCAAGGGACCCGTCGTCCACGTCCGGCTCAACGCCAAGCTGGTCAAATTTCCGGAGCGCGCGATCGTCGGCAACATGACCGCTGAACGGCTCATCGCCGCCGAGGCCGATACCATTGCCGCGATCATCCCGGCGTTCGACGACGCGCTCGGCAAGACGCTGCGCGAGATCGTCGAGTGGTCGCTCAAGACGATGGCCGCCGGCTGACCTCGCGCCCAGGCCTGTCCGCTCCTTGACCTCGTCGATTGGGTTCGATCCGGGCGCCTGCCTCGCGGGCTTGCCCTCGGACCGCGCGCTTGCCATGAATGTCTCCCGAGCCGCCATGCGGCCGAACGACAACAGGGAGGCATCGATGAACCGCAATCGGTATGAAGCGACGCGGCGTACGGCACTAGCCGGCGCGGCCGGGGCTCTGTCGGCGGCCATGGCAGGGTTCGGCGGCCGCCGCGCTTTCGCCGGCGAGGAGCTCAACGCGCTGGTCTGGTGTGACCACACCGACCCGGCGCTGCTCGCTCCGTTCGAGGAGTCGACCGGCGCCAAGGTCAACGTCAAGGACTACGAGGGCACGGGAACGGCGCTGTCGCTGGTCGAGCAATCGCAGCCCGGAGATTGGGACGTGTTCGTCGTCGATTCGGTCGACGTGCCGCGCGTCGCCGAGATGGGTCTGCTGGCCGAGTTGCCGGACGATGCGTTCCCGTGGGGCGACATCTTCCCCGAGCTGCGCCAGCCGGACCTGCACTATCGCGACGGCAAGCTTTACGCCGTGCCCGAGAAGTTCGGCTACAACGCCATCGCCTACAACCGCGACCGCGTCGATCCCGCCGACATGCGGCGCGCCGAGATGATGTGGAACGACAAGTACGCCGGGCGTTACGCGATCTACGACTACTACATCCCGACCATGGAGCTGGTCGGCCTCGGTCTCGGCGTCAAGCCGGCCGAGCTCACGGCCGACAAGCTCGGCCCGATCCGCGACAAGCTGCTGAGGATGAAGACGCTCGCCGCAGTCGTGGGCGACGTGGTGACGGTCCAGAACGCGCTCGTCACCGGCGCGGCCGACATCATCATCAGCGGCGGCGAGTACGCCGTCTCCGGCCTGATGACGGAGAACCCGGCGCTCGACTGGGTCATCCCCGACGAGGGCGGGATTCGCTGGGGCCAGGCGATCGGCGTGTTCGCCGCGTCGACCAAGCGCGACCTCGCGACCCAGTTCGTCCAGTACATCGTCGGCGCGCAGGGCCAGGGCCTGCTCGCCACCTCGAGCTGCTACTGGGCCATGCCGTCGAACCGCACCGCCGCGCTCGACGCCGGGCAGAAGCTGACGCTGCGCTGGGACGAGCAGCCGGGGTTCCTCGCCAACTCGCACAACTACTTCATCCCCGACGCGGCGCTGGACCAGGCGATGCTCGACGTCTGGACCGAGTTCCTCCAAGCCTGAGCGCGGCGGCCAGGGGTCGCGCACCGATGGCGAGCGACGGCCGCCCCGATCGCCGGGGCGGCCTCGCGCGCTGGGCCGCGCTGCCGGCGATCGCCGTCACGCTCGCCCTGTTCGTCGCGCCGCTCGGCGTCATGGCCGCCCACAGCTTGTGGGCCCGCGACGGCGGCGCCACGGTCGCGAGCTGGTCGCTCGCCAACTACCGCGAATTCTTGGGCAACGAAGCCCTGCTCGCCGCCCTCGCCAACTCGCTCGAGGTGACCCTGCTCGTCACCGCGCTGAGCGTGATCGTGGCCTATCCGATCGCGTGGGTGCTCGCCTATCGCGTGCCCCGGCGCCTGCAACGGCTCGCGCTCGTCCTCGCGGTCCTGCCGTTCTGGACGTCATACGTGATCCGCTCGTACTCGTGGCTGCTCGTTCTGTCCGAGAACGGCGTCATCAACCAGGTACTGCTCGGCCTCGGCGTCATCGACGCGCCCGTGGGCATGGGCAACACGCGCGGCGCGACCGTGCTGGGTTTCGTCCACTTCTTCGTCATGCTGCTGACGCTGACCACGTTCGCGAGCTTGGTTCAGATCAAGGAGTCCTACCGGATGGCGGCCGCCGACCTCGGCGCCTCGCCGCTCCAGGTTTTCCTCCGCATCACCCTGCCGCTCAGTCTGCCGGGCGTCGCCGTGGGCGCCTTCCTGACCTTCGTGCTCGCGATCGGCGATTACGTCACGCCCCAGATCCTCGGCGGCGGGCGCGAGCTCCTGCTGCCCCAGGCGATCATGCTCCAGGTCGCGCGGCGCGCGGACTTCCCGCTCGCCTCGGCCATGAGCGTCGTGCTCATGCTCGTCGTCACCGCGGCTTACCTCGCGTTCGCGAAGCGGCTCAGGATGGACCGCGTCTGATGCGCCGCTTGCGCGCCCTGCCCTCGATCGCGATCCTTGCCGCGGGCTACGGCTTCATCTTCCTGCCGGTCGTCGTGCTGGTGCTGTTCTCGTTCCAGGACGGCCGATTGCCGGTGCCGCCGTTCAAGGGCTTCAGCCTCGACTGGTACGAGCACGTGTTCGCCAACCGCCGGCTGATGGACGGGCTCGGCCATTCGCTCGCGGTCGCGCTCGGCTCATCGGCCGCGGCGACCGTGCTCGGGTTCCTCGCGGCCTGGGGCCTCGCGCGCGCCCGGCCGCGCTGGGCCGGCGCCGCCCAGTACGTGCTCATGGCCCCGATGACCGTCTCGTACCTGATCATCGGCATGGGCTTGCTGATCACGTTCAATGCGCTCGGCATTCCGAAGTCGCTCGTGGCGGTCGGCGCGGGTCACCTCGTCATCAACCTGCCGCTCGCCTTCGCGATCTGCTACGCCCAGCTCGGCGAGCATCAGGCAACCGTCGAGCAGGCGGCGCGCGACCTCGGCGCGAGCGAGGCGCAGGCGCTTCTGCTGATCACTGTGCCGATGCTGTGGCCCGCCTTGATCGCCTCGTTCTGCCTCGCCTTCACCCTGTCGTGGGACGAGTTCGTCATCGCGTTCCTGCTGACCCGGTTCGACGTGACGCTGCCGGTGGCGATCTGGAGCATGCTGCGTTCGGGCCTCAACCCCGAGACGAACGCCGCCGGCACCCTCGTCTTCGCCGTCTCGATCGTGCTCGTGCTCGCGGTCGAGACGCTGGTGCTTCGGCGGGCCCGTCGTGGCTGACGCCCACGTCGAGCTCAGCGGCCTGGGCCGGAGCTACGGCGAGACGGTCGCGGTGGCGGCGATCGACCTCGCGATCGCGCGCGGCGAGTTCGTCGTCCTCCTGGGCCCGTCGGGCAGCGGCAAGACCACGGTGCTCGGCATGGTCGGCGGCTTCGTGCGGCCGAGCCGCGGCCGGGTCCTGATCGACGGCGCCGACGTGACCGAGCTGTCGCCGGCCCAACGCCCCACCACGACAGTGTTCCAGGACTACGCGCTGTTCCCGCACATGTCGGTCGCCGGCAACGTCGGTTTCGGGCTCGCCATGCGCAAGGTGCCGCGCCCCGAGCGGGAGCGCCGCGTGGCCGAGGCGCTCGACCTCGTCAACCTAACCGGGTTCGGCCGGCGCGGCGTCCACGAGCTGTCGGGTGGTCAGCGCCAGCGCGTCGCGCTCGCCCGCGCCATCGCGGTCGCGCCCAGCGTGCTCCTGCTCGACGAGCCGCTCGGCGCGCTCGACCTCGCGCTTCGGCGTCAGATGCAGGACGAGCTGGTCGCCCTGCAGAAGCGGCTCGGCACCACGTTCATCCACGTCACCCACGACCAGGAGGAGGCGATGAGCATCGCCGACACCGTGGTCGTGTTGAATCATGGCCGCATCGAGGACTCCGGGCCGCCGCGCCGCGTCTACGCCCGGCCCAGGACCCTGTTCTCCGCCACGTTCATGGGCGAGAGCAACCTGATCGAAGGCACCGTCGAGGCGCGCGAGGGCGCCCTGCCGCGGATCGCGACCGCGCTCGGCCCGCTTGTCGTTCCCGGCGCGGGCGAACCCGGTGACGCCGTCGTCCTGGTCGTGCGGCCCGAGCACATCGCGCCCGAGGGCCACGACGACGGTCGCCCTCGCCTCGCCCTGGGCCACGCCCGTATCGCCTCCGCCGTGTTTCAGGGCAACTACGTGCGCGCGACCGCCATCTCGCTGGTGGACGGCCGGTCCGTCAGGCTCAACCTGCCGCCCGCCGCCCGGATCGCCCCAGACGACGAACTCGCGCTCACGGCCGCCGCCGAGGACGTTGTCGTCCTGCCGCGCGGGGCGTGAGCCGGCGAGCCCGAGGCTAGCGATCAGATGGAACCGATGTCGTGCACCCGGCCGTCCGTGCTTCGAGACGGGCCTTCGGCCCTCCTCAACACGAACGGCTTTCCCTCCGCCGTTCGCACTGAGGAGCGTGCGAAGCACGCGTCTCGAAGGGCGGCCGGTGCACCGATTCCACCTGGCCGGAACATGCTCTGGAATCTCTTGAACACCCTCGTGCTTCGACAAGCTCAGCACGAGGGGGACGGAGCGACGACATGTCGGCGAGCCGGTACGATTCCCTTCTCGGCGAGATAGGCGTCGGCCAGCTCGATCAGGCGCTCGCGGCCGAAGCTCGGGAAATGCCCGCCGTGCACCACGCGCACCGGCAGGGTGCGCAGCCGCTCCATGGTGCGCACGTAGTCGCGCACTTCGGCCTCGTCGCTGCCGTCAACCAAAGGCCCGTCGTAGATCGCGTCGCCCGAGAACAGGACTCCGGTCGTCTTCTCCCACAGGCCGATCGAGCCGGGCGAATGCCCCGGCAAGTGGATGACCTCGAACGCGCGGTCGCCCAGGTCGACCACGTCGCCCTCGTCGATGAGGCGCGTGGGCGGGGCCGAGGCGATGGCGTGGCGCCTCAAGTCGAACGCAGGCGCGGGCAACGCCGTGAGCATGTCGTGGTCGGCGTACTTCCCGAGGTACGTGTTGCCGAGCGTCGGCCGGGCCAGGATGTCGGCTTCGGCGGGATGGACGGCGCGCTCCGCGAACTCGTGATGCGCCCCGATGTGGTCGAAGTGAGTGTGCGTCGCGACCGCCAGCACGGGACGCTCGAGCAAGTCCGCGACCGCGGCGCGCAGCGATACGGCGCCAAGCCCCGAATCGATCAGCGCGTCGCGCCCGCGCCCGCGCACGAGCCAGATGTTGCAGCGGTAGAACGGCCGGATGTGAGGCTCCCCGATCGCGACGATGCCGTCGTCGATCGTGCGCCACTCGAACCAGCGATCGGCGAGCTTCAGGGCCACGGCAACATCCTCGTCTAGCCCGCGAGCGTGATCTCGGGCAGCGGCTTGACCGCGAAGCCCGCGCCCTCGAGCCCCTTGCGCACGGCGCGGGCGACGGCGACCGCCGTCGGCTCGTCACCGTGGACGCACAGCGAGTCGATGCGCGCCGGGATCCGCTTGCCGCCGACGCTGAACAGCGCGCTTTCCTCGACCATGTGGAGCACGTGGGCGACCGCGACCTCGGCGTCGCGGATCAGCGCGTCGGGCCGCTTGCGCGAGGTCAGGTTGCCGTCGTCGTCGTAGGTCCGGTCGGCGAACGCCTCCTCCGCCACCCTGAGCCCCGCGGCCTTGCCCGCGCGCGCCATGGCCGAGCCGGCGACCGCCAGGAAGACGAGTTCGCGATCGACGCCCCGGATCGCGCGCGCGATCGCCGTGGCCAGGTCGTCGTCGACCGCCGCCATGTTGCTGAGCGCGCCGTGCGGCTTGACGTGGGTCACGGCCGCGCCGTTGGCGGCGGCGATGCCGGCCAGCGCGCCGATCTGGTAGGCGACCATGGCCTCGACCTCCGAGGCGCTCATGGGGATCGGCCGGCGCCCGAACCCTTGCTTGTCGTCGAAGCCCGGGTGCGCGCCGATGCTGACGCCGTTCCTCGCCGCCTCGCGCACCGTCCGCGCCATCACCATCGGGTCGCCGGCGTGGAACCCGCACGCGATGTTGGCCGAGGCGACGATGCGCAGCAGCGCGGAATCGTCCCCCATGGCATAGGCACCGTAGCCCTCGCCCAAATCGGCGTTGATGTTGATCGAGCGTGCCGCCAAGTTGTGCCCCCTCGGAGAACCCCAATGGCATCCGAAACCATAGCACAGCCCAAGGCGAAAGCATCGCCGCCCCGATTCGTGCCGATGGGCGATACGGCGCTGATGGTCGTGTTCGGCGAAGTGATCGACCGCGACGTCAACGCTCGGGTCCTCGCGTTCGACGCGGCGCTGCGCGAAGCGGCGCTGCCCGGCGTGATCGAGGCCGTGCCGACGTTCTGCTCGCTGACCGTGCATCTCGATCCCTGCACGACGACGCCGGCCGAGGTCGCGGCACGCCTTGCGCCGTTGCTGCCCCAAGGTGGTGTCGAGCGGCCTGAAGGGCGCACCTGGAACCTCCCCGTCTGCTACGACGGCGACTATGCGCCCGATCTCGCGGAGGTCGGCGAACGGACCGGGCTCGGCCGCGACGGAGTCGTCGCCGCGCACACGCGCCCCGCCTACGACGTCTTCATGCTGGGGTTTCTGCCCGGCTTCGGCTTCATGGGGCCCGTCGAGCCCGCGCTCGCGCTCAACCGCCGGGCCGAGCCACGCACGCGCCTGCCCGCCGGCTCGGTCGGCATCGCCATCGGGCTGACCTGCATCTACCCTTACGAGAGCCCCGGCGGCTGGCACCTGATCGGGCGCTCGCCGGTCGCGCTGTTCGACCTCCGCCGCAGCACTCCCGCCCTGCTCACGCCCGGCGACAAGGTGCGGTTCGAGCCAGTCGATGCCGCGGCCTACGAGGCGCTGCTCGCACGCGCCAAGGCCGGCACGCTCGGTCCCGACGACCTGCGGGAGCAGGCGTGAACGCGCTCGCCGTCGTTCGGGCCGGGCCTTCGACGACCGTCCAGGACCTCGGCCGCTGGGGTCATCAGCGGCTCGGCGTGCCCGTGGGCGGGGCGCTCGACACGACATCGCTGCGCCTCGCCAACGCCGTCATCGGCAATCCCGAGGGCACGGCGGGGCTCGAGTTCCGCCTCGCGGGCCCCGAGCTCGAGGTCGCGTGCGACGCGGTGCGCGTCGCGCTCGGCGGCCCGGTCGACGCGGTCATCGCCAGCGAGCCTTCGCGCGGCGTTCCGCCGTGGCGCGGCGTCGTGCTCGCGCGCGGCGAACGGCTCCAGGTCCGGCGCGTCGAGGGCGCGGCCGTCGGCTATCTCGCGATCGAGGGCGGGTTTGCCCTGAGCCCCGTCCTGGGCAGCCTGGCGACGTACGTCCGCGCCAGCTTCGGCGGGCTCGACGGCCGGGCGCTGCGCGACGGCGACCGACTCCCGCTCGTTCTCCCCGAGCCGTCGCGGCAGGGCGACCGCTGCCTCGCCGAGAGACCAGTTCGGGACAAAGCAAACCTTCGTGTCGTTCTAGGGCCTCAGGACCAGGCGTTCCAAGAAGAAAGCCTCGCCGAGTTCCTCGCCGCGATCTACGTCGTGGGGCGCGACGCCGATCGCATGGGGCTCAGGCTCGAAGGGCCTCGCCTGCGCCATCGTCATGGCGCCGACATCGTCTCGGAGGGCGTCGTCCAGGGGTCGCTGCAAGTACCGGCCAGCGGGCAGCCCATCCTGCTGCTGGCCGACCGACAGACCGTCGGCGGCTACACCAAGGTCGCGACGGTCATCTCCGCCGACTTGCCGGCCGCCGGGCGCCTGCTGCCCGGCGCCGTGGTCCGCTTCGCGGCGGTCACGGTCGCGGAGGCCGTCGCGGCGCGCCGCGCCGCCGAGGCCGAGATCGCCCGGCTCGTCGTCGGCATCCGGCCCGCCCCGCCGCTCGGCGGCCTCGACGAAACGGCGCTGCTCTCCGAGAACCTGATCAGCGGCGTCGTCGGCCCGGCCGGCGAC
>JBBDQV010000138.1:0-9273 GCA_040905845.1 Alphaproteobacteria bacterium
CTCCTCGACGTCGCCGCCGGCGGCCACGGTCAGCACGGCTTCGGCCTTGGCCGCTTCGACCAGCTCGGCGAGATCGCTCATGGCACGGATCTGGAACGGGTTGACGCCGGCGGTGTCGATGATCACGGCGACGTCCGGGGCGACGTCGGCGAGGGCCCGGCGCAAGGCCTCCGGCCCGTCGGCGGTCGCGACTTCGTGGTCCATGACGCGGGCGAGCGCGGCGAGCTGGTCGACGCCGCCGGCGCGGAAGCCGTCGGTGGTGACCAGGCGGAACGGCCGGCGCGCCCGCGCGTAGCGGGCGGCGAGCTTGGCGGCGGAGACCGTCTTGCCGACCCCCGGGGAGCCGACGAGCAGCACGCGGATCGCCGTACGGGGGCCGGGCAGGGGCTTGAAGCCGAACAGCCGCTCGAGGCCGCCGGCCAGCGCCAGAGCCGGCGCGCCGCCGTGGACGAGCGCGGCGTCGATCAGCCGGCCGGCGAGCTGGAGCGGCGTGCCGTGGAACGCGAGCGAGGCCCCCAGCACCGGCTCGACCGAACCGGCGTCGGCGCGCTCGAGCTCGGCCAGATCCTCGGGCCGATCCTCGGCCTCCACGGCGGCGGTGACCCGCACGCCCCGCCCGCCGCGGCCACGCTGGGTGGCGACGATCACGGCGTCGGCGCCGAGCGCGGCGCGCACCTCGCGCATGGCGGTGCTCATGGTCGGCGCGCTGAAGGTCCTGAGCCGCATCGGGCGCTAGACGGTGGCCAGGGTGCGCACCTTGGCGCGCGGATGGATTTCGGCCTGGGACATGACCATCGTCGCGGGCCGGAATCGCTCGACGATCGAGCGGACGAAGGGGCGAATCGCCGGGCTCGTCAGCAGCACCGGCGTGTGGCCCAGCATGGCTTGGCGCTCGAAGGCCTGGCGCACCTGGCCGATGAACTGCTGGAGTCGGCTCGGCGCCATGGCGAGCTGCCGCTCGTCGCCCTTGCCGACGATCGCGTCGGCGAACGCCTGCTCCCAATCGGCGGACAGCGAGACCAGGGGCACGACGCTCTGGGCGTCGGCGGCGAGATCGCAAAGCTGGCGCGCGAGCCGGGCGCGCACGTGCTCGATCATCAGTGTCACGTTCTGAGTGAACCCGGCGGCCTCGCCGATGCCCTCCAGGATCGTCGCCAGGTCGCGGACCGACACCCGCTCGGCGAGCAGGCCCTGAAGGACCCGCTGGACGATGCCGACGGGGACGCGCCCGGGAACCAGGTCGGCGACCAGCTTCTGGTGCTCGCGGCCGAGGTCGTCCAGGAGCTTCTGGGTCTCGCTGAACGACAGCAGATCCGCCATGTTGTCCTTGACCACTTCGGTCAGGTGCGTGGTGATCACCGTGGCCGGCTCGACGACGGTGTAGCCGCGGAACGACGCCTCCTCGCGGTGCTGGGGCGCGACCCACATGGCGGGCAGGCCGAACGTCGGCTCGGTCGTCTCCTCGCCGGGCAACGCCAGCGGCTCGCCGCGCGGGTCCATGACCAGCAGCATCTGGGGCCTGAGCTCGCCCCGCCCGGCCTCGACCTCCTTGACCCGCACGAGGTAGGTGTTGCCGGGAAGCTGCATGTTGTCCTGGATGCGCACCGACGGCATGACGAAGCCGAACTCGCCGGCGAGCTGCTTGCGCAGGGCCTTGATCTGGTCGGTCAGGCGGTGGCCCTTCTGGGTGTCGAGCAGGCCGAGCAGGCTGTAGCCGAGCTCGAGCCGGATCTGGTCGATGTGGAGCGCCGCGGCGATCGGCTCCTCGGCCGGAGGCGCGGGGGCCTCGACGGGCGCGGCGGCGGCCGCGGCGGCGCGTTGCTTGTTCTTGAGGCCGAGCCAGCCGGCGAACCCGGCCGCGGCGGCGAGGATGAGGAACGGCAGCATCGGAATGCCGGGCAGGATGGCGAGCACGACCAGCAGCGACCCGGTCAGCACGAACGCCTTGGGAAAGCCGCTGAGCTGGCCGAACAGGGCCCGGTTGGCCGGCCCGTCCACGCCGGCCTTGGATACTAGCATGCCGGCCGCGGTCGAGACGATCAGCGCGGGGATCTGCGTGATCAGGCCGTCGCCGACGGTCAGCACCGAGTACGACTTCGCCGCGTCGGCGAATGATAGGCCCGTCTGCGCGACGCCGATGACGATGCCGCCGACGATGTTGACCAGGGTGATCAGGATGCCGGCGATGGCGTCGCCCCGGACGAACTTGGCGGCGCCGTCCATGGCGCCGAAGAAGCTGCTCTCCTCCTCGAGCGACTTGCGCCGGGCGCGCGCCTCGTTCTCGTCGATCAGGCCGGCGGACATGTCGGCGTCGATCGCCATCTGCTTGCCCGGCATCGCGTCCAGGCTGAAGCGCGCCGAGACCTCCGCGATGCGTCCGGCGCCCTTGGTGATGACGATGAAGTTGACGATCACCAGGATCGAGAACACCACGACCCCGATGACGAAATTGCCCTGCATGACGAAGTTGCCGAACGCCTGGATGACCTGGCCGGCGGCCTGGGTGCCTTCGTGGCCGTGGGCCAGGATCAGGCGCGTGGACGCCAGATTGAGCGACAACCGGAGCAACGTCGCGACCAGGAGCACCGTCGGGAACGACGAGAACTCCAGCGGCCGGCTGATGAACAGCGAGACCAGAAGGATCAGCACCGAGAAGGTCAGCGAGCCCGCGAGCATCACGTCGAGCAGCCAGCGCGGCATCGGCATGATCAGCACGACGAGGATGAACACGACGCCGAGCGCCAGCACCACGTCGCCGTGGCGCAGCAGGCCGTTCAGCCGGTCGAGCAGGGGCGACGCGGCCGCCGCCTGGGGGCGCGCGGTATCGGCCATCGACGGCTAGACCGCGGCGCGCACGGCCTCGCCCGGCGCCGGCACGCGGGCGCCATCGGCGGCGTAGTCCCTGAGCTTGTTGCGCAGGGTACGGATCGAGATGCCGAGGATGGTCGCCGCGTGGGTCCGGTTGCCGAGGCAGTGGCCCAGGGTCTCCAGGATCAGGTCGCGCTCCACGTCGGCCACGGTCCGGCCGACCAGGGTGCCGAGCGTGGTTTCCGCCAGAGCGCCGATGCGCCCATGGGCCGGCGGCGCCGCCTCGCGGCCGAGGCGATCGAACAGGGTGATCGCGTCGCCGTCGATCTCGGGCCCCTTGGCGAGCAGCACGGCGCGGTGGATCGTGTTCTCGAGCTCGCGGACGTTGCCGGGCCAGCCGTGGCCGAGCAGGCGTTGCCGCGCGGACTCGTCGAGGGCGCGCGGCGGCACCCCGTTGACCGCGGCGTACTTGCGCGCGAAATGCTCGGCGAGCGCGATGATGTCGGACGGGCGCGCGCGCAACGGCGGGATCGTCAGCGTGACGACGTTGAGGCGGAAGTAGAGATCCTCCCGAAAGCGGCCGGCGGCCACCTCGCGCGCGAGGTCCCTGTTGGAGGTGGCGATCACCCGGATGTCGACCTTGATCGGCCGTCCGCCGCCGACCCGGTCGATCTCGCGCTCCTGGATGGCGCGCAGCAGCTTCGCCTGGAGCCTGAGATCCATCTCGCTGATCTCGTCGAGCAGGAGCGTGCCGCCGGTCGCCTCCTCGAACTTGCCGACGCGCCGGGCCACGGCGCCGGTGAAGGCGCCCTTCTCGTGGCCGAACAGCTCGGACTCGAGCAGGTTCTCCGGGATCGCGGCGCAGCTGATCGTTATGAACGGCTGGGACGCGCGCCGGCTCTTGTTGTGCACGTAGCGGGCGAGCAGCTCCTTGCCCGTGCCCGACTCGCCGGTGACCAGGATCGTCGCCTCGGATGGCGCCACCTGGTCGGCGAGCCGGAGGATGCCGACGATCGCGGGGTCGCGGTGAACGATCGTGCGCGGTTCCTCGGTCACCGCCGCGAACACGGCGGCCATGAGCTCGGCGTCCGGGGGCAGGGGGATGTACTCCTTGGCGCCCGCCCTGATCGCGCGAACGGCGGCGGCGGCGTCCGAATCGACCCCGCAGGCGACGACCGGCAGATGGAAATGCTCGTCGGCGAGGGCCCCGATCAGGCGCTCGATGTCGAGCCCGACGTCGACCATGGCGAGGTCGGCGCCGCGCCCGGCGCGCAGGCCGTCAAGCGCGTCGTCGATCGTGCCCGCGTGGGCGACCCGCGCGCCCCGGTCGATCGCGATCTTGGTGGCCGCGCCGATCTGGCCGCCGAGCCGGCCCACGATGAGCAGACGCATGGTTCCTTCTCCCCAACTCTCTAATCGAACGCCTGGACGCGCAGGCCGGGCGGCAGCAAGGCGTTGATCAGCGTCTCAAGCCGCCGCGGATTTTCGCTCCGCCCGATCGAGCCGACCGCGGTCCTGTGGATGTCGTTGACGAGCGCCTCGCGGTCGGCGTCGCGCTCGAGCTTGGTGGCGAGCGGGGCGAGCAGCATGTTGGCGAGTACGGCGCCGTAGAACGTGGTGAGCAGGGCGACCGCGAGCGCGGGGCCGATCGCCGAGGGATCGTCGAGCTGGCTCAGCATCTGGACCAGCCCGACGAGCGTCCCGATCAGGCCCATGGCGGGCGCAACGTCGGCCGCGCGGCGCAGGGTGTCGATCGCGTCGTGTTGCCGGTCGGCGAAGGCCAAGGCCTCCGCGACCATGACGCGCTCGGCTTCGTCCGGGCTGGCGCCGTCGACGATGAGGCCGAGGCCCGTGCGCAGGGTCGCAGGCTGGCCGGGGCGCCGCACGTCCTCCTGGAGGGCGAGCAGGCCTTGGCGGCGCGCCTTGTCGGCCAGCGCGAGCATGCGCCGGGCCGCGCCGACTGGATCGACGTCGCGCCGGCTGAGCGCGGCGGTGACGGCGCCCGGTACCGCGGCGACGCCTCCGGCGCCGACGCTGGCGACGGTGACCGCGACGGTGCCGCCCAGGACGATCGCGATCGATGGCGCGTCGAGGAACGCCGAGAGCGCGCCGCCGAGCCCGATCGCGCCGGCGACCAGGCCGAGCCCGGCGATGATCCCGCCCAGGGTCGCGAGGTCGACGCCGCCGCCCCGGGCACGACCGGGCGCGACGCGGCTCGCCGGCTGGCCGCGGGCCACATCGGTCATGGCGTGGCCTTGACGATCTCGGTCATCGTGATGCCGAGCCGGTCCTCGACGACGACGACCTCGCCGCGCGCGACGAGACGGTTGTTGACGTAAATGTCGATGGCTTCGCCGACCCGCCGATCAAGCTCGACGACGGCGCCGCGCCCGAGCTTGAGAAGCTGCGAGACCTGCATGGTCGCTCGGCCGAGGACCGCCGAGACCTGGACGGGAATATCGTAGATGGCCTCGAGGTCGCTGGCGCCCCGCTGGCCGACATTGTCCGGCGCGGCGTCGGTGCCGCGCAGCTCGACGAGGCCGAGGTCGGCGCTCTTGGCATCGGGTGGCGTCGTGTTCGTGCTCATGCCGTCTCCTCCGAGGCGGAAGTGGGTGTCGCCGGGTCCTCCGCCTCGGCCGCGGCGGCGGGCGGCGCGAGGCGATCGATCAAGTCGTCGATGGCCGCCCAGGCCGAGGGATCGTCGCGCTCGACGCCGCCGTCGGCCCATTCGACGCGGCAAGCGCTGCCGACCAGCGACGGGTCGCCAACCAGCACGACCCGACCCTCGAAGCCGATGGAGGGCGCCAGGGCGTCGATGCGCGGCCCCAGGACGTCGAAGGTTTCGGGCGCGACGCGCAGGACGATGCGAGGCTCGCCGTGCAGCGTCTCGAGGCACTGGCGAAGCAGCGCCTCGACTTCGCCCGCGGCGTCGCGCGCGAGCAGCCCGCCCGCGAATCGCCGGGCGACGGCGATGGCGAGGCGCGGCGGCCCCCCGCGCCGCCATGGACGGCGGCGGCGTGAGCATCGGATCGAGCCAGGGCGATGTCACGCAGGCTGACGGCGACGAGCTCCAGCGCCTCGGCCTCGCGCCGGGCGGTCGCCGCTTGTTCCTTGGCCGCGCCGTCGGCGAGCCCGCTGTCGTAGGCGGCCCGTTTCGCCGCCTCGAACTCCTTGAGATCGAACGTGTCGCGCTGGCGCCGTGCGCCCCGCGCCGTCGCGAACGGCGTGTCGAACATGAACTTGACCGGTTGCGCCATGTCCTCGCGGTCCTAGTAAACGAGCTCGTCGTCTTCCTTGCTGGTGGCGATGATGATCTCGTCATTGCTGGCGAGCTCCTTCGCCGTCTGGATGATGTACTGCTGGGATTCGTCGACGTCGCGCAGACGAACCGGCCCCATGGCCTGCATGTCCTCGCGCAGCATCTTGCCGGCGCGTTCGGACATGTTGGTGAAGAAAAGGTTGCGCACGGTCTCGGAGGCGCCCTTGAGCGCGAGCGCGAGCTTCTGCTTGTCGACATTGCGGAGCAGCGTCTGGATGCCGCTCGGATCGAGCTTGACCAGATCCTCGAAGGTGAACATCAGCGCGCGGATCTTCTCGGCCGCGTCGCGGTTGACAGTCTCGAGCAGGCCGAGGAACCGTTCCTCGCTGTTGCGGTCGAAGCTGTTGAAGATCTCGGCCATGACCTCGTGACTGTCACGCCGGTTGGTGCGCGCCAGGATGGTCATGAACTCGGAGCGCAGCGTCGTCTCGATGCTCTCGATCACGTCCTTCTGGACCGGCTCCATGCTGAGCATCCGCAGCACGACCTCCATCGCCGATTCCTCGGGCAGGATCGAAAGCACGCGCGCCGCGTGCTCGGGGCGGATCTTCGACAGGATCACCGCCTGGGTCTGCGGGTACTCGTTCTTGAGGTAGCTCGCGAGGACGACCTCGTTGACGTTGCCGAGCTTGTCCCACATGGTGCGGCCCACCGGGCCGCGGATATCGTCCATGATCAACTGCCCGCGGTCGTCGCCGAGGCTCTTGCCGAGCAGGCGCTCGACAGTGTCGTAGCTGCCGACCAGAGAGCCGGTCGACGAGACCTGATCGGCAAACTCGACGAATAGCTGATCGACGACCTCGGATGACACCTTGCCGAGGCTCGACATGGTCTGGGACAGTTCCTTGATCTCGTCGTCGTGGAGCTGGGACAGGAGCGAGATCGCCTTCTCCTCGCCGAGCGACAGCAGGAAGATCGCCGCGCGCTCCGACCCCTTGAAGCTCTTGATGTCCCGACGCGCCGCCCCGGCCATCGGGTCAGGTCTCCTCGTAGATCCAGTTGCGCAGGATGTTCAGGGTCTCCTGCGGGTGGTTGTCGACGATCTCGTTGACCTTCTTCATCGCGGACTCGCGGACGCGGCCCTCGACCTGGTCGACGTCGATCATGGACTCGTCGTCGGCGCGCGACGCGGGCCCCGCGATCTGCGCCGGTTGGGCGCCTGGGCCGGCGAGCTGGGGAGCGCCGTCCCCGGGCCCGACGGCGCCCGCCCCGACGGGCTGCGCCCGGAACGCCTGGGCCATGAGCGGACGCAGCACGAGCAAAGCGATCAGCAGGACGCCGACGAGCATGACCGCCATCTCGGCGATCCGCATGTAGTCGCTCTTGCCGAGCCCGAGCACGGGGCCGTCGTCCTCGGGCAGGTCGAGCTCCTCGTTCGCCGCGAACGGCATGTTGACGACCTCGACGACGTCGCCGCGATCGGCGTCGAAGCCCACGGCGGAACGGACGAGCGCGGCGAGCTGCTCGAGCTCCTCGGGGGTGCGCGGTTGATAGGCGGACGTGCCGTCCTCGGCGGTCGTCGTGGTGCCGTCCACGAGGACCGCGACGGACAGGCGGCGAATGGTTCCGCCCTCGCGTACGTGGTTCTTCATGGTCTTGCTGATCTCGTAGTTGACCGTTTCCTCGGTCCGGTTGTTCGACCGCGAGCTTTGCGCGGCGGCCGCCTCGGCCTGGCCTTCCGGCAGCTCGTTGGCGATGCTGACGTTGGGCTGCGCCTCGCTGTCGGAGCTGGTCGCGCCGTCCTCGACGGTCTGGGTCGAGCGCACCACCTGGCCGTCCGGGTCGAACACCTCGGCGCTTTCGGTGACGCGGTCGAAGTCGATCTCGGCGCTGACCTCCGCGCTCACCTTGCCGAAGCCGACCGACTGCTCGAGCAGAGTCTCGATCTGGCGCTTGAGGCGGGCCTCGAACTGGCCGCGCGCGTCGTTGGCGGCCGCGGCGGACGCGCCGACCCCGTCGCTCTCGCCGTCGCCCCGGGCCAGCAGGACGCCGCGATCGTCCGCGATGGACACGCTGGTCGGCGCGAGGCCCGGGACGGCAGCCGCGACGACGTGCTGGATGGCGGCGACCTGACCCGGACTGAGCGTCGCGCCGCCGCGAACCTTGACGATGATCGAGGCGCTCGGGGACGGCTTGTCCTGGGCGAACAGCTCGCGCTTGGGTATCACCACGTGGACGCGGGCGGATTGGATCTGCGCGAACGTGCGAATGGTCCGGGCGAGCTCGCCTTCGAGCGCGCGCACGAGGTTGATGTCCTGGATGGCGCGGCCCGTGCCGAGCGCGTCGCCGCGGTCGAAGATCTCGTAGCCGATCGAGGCGCCGCTCGGCAGGCCGTCGGCGGCGAGCGCCATGCGCATGCGCAGCGCGGCGTCGGCGGGGACGAGGACCTGGGTCCCGTTGCCGGTGAGCTCGTAGGGCACGCCCATGGCGTCGAGCCGCGTGGCGATCTCGCTCGCCTCGGCGAGGTCGAGCTCGCCGTAGAGCAGGGTCATGGGTTCCTGGGTGAAGCGCCCCGTGAAGACGGTCAGCAGGCCGACGACCGCAACGACCGTCACGCTCATGACGATCAGACGGACCGTGCCGAGGTTCCTGAGCAGACTGGCGAAACTGTTCACGGTCGTTTTGGACCCCCGCTGGACCCCGCCGCTCTGGCGGGCGGCTTCGTGCGGGCGACGCTAGCAGCGCGCCGTGAATCAGCCGTTAATGGCGGGCATTTTTTGCCGGGCGCGGCCCTAGGGCTAGGAGATGGCCTCGGCCGCTTCGCGCCGCGGCGTCTTCGCGGCCGGCACTTCGGCGGTCTCGCGCGAGCGATACTCCTGGATTCTCGTCGTACGCAGTCCGCGCAGGCCGTGCGCCTCGATCGCGCGCTGCCAGGACGCGAACTCCTCGGCCGAGAGCATGTAGCGGCGGCATGCCTCTTCGAGCGTCAAGACCCCGTTGGCGACGGCGGCGACAACGGCCGCCTTGCGCCGCGCCACCCATCGCTTGGTGTTGGGCGATGGCAGCGAGTCGAGCGACGGTGCGGCGTCCGGCGTGGGCATGGTCGTCATGGTTCCGCGGTCGTTGCTGACCATGGGCCGTGGTCGGGTACCACGGTACGCGCGGGGCTTTAATATTCCGTTGCCCCGGGAGCCGGGGGGGGGGGG
>JBBDQV010000138.1:9283-26405 GCA_040905845.1 Alphaproteobacteria bacterium
CCGGCGCGCGTGCGGCCGGGGCCGGCGCGGGCGCCACTACCTGCGGATACGGATCAGCTCCTCGAGCATCTCATCGACGGTCGCGATGATCCGCGAGCTGGCCGAGAAGGCCCGCTGGGTGATGATCATGTCCGAGAACTCCTTGGCCAGGTCGACGTTGGCCGCCTCCAGCGCCGAGGCCGCGATGGTGCCGGCGCCGCCGTTGCCCGCCTCGCGCAGGTTGAACTCGCCCGAGGCGTCGGTCTGGGCGAAGACGTTGCCGTCGCGCGCCTGCAGCTCGGTGGGGTCGGCGAACGTCGCGATCGGCAGCTTGTAGAGCCGACGCGTTTCGCCGTTGTTGAACGCGGCGATGACGAAGCCGTCGTCGTCGATCGTCACGCCGTTGAGCTGGCCGACCTCCGAACCGTTCTGGTTGAGGAAGGAGACGTTGAACGCGCTGTCGAACTGGCTGAGACCGTCGGTGAAGCCCTCGGTGCCGAAGTTGAAGCTGATCCCGCTCGGCGACGCGCCGTTGGTCCAGTCGATCGTGATGGGCTGGGCCAGCGCGGCCGACAGGCTCTGCAGCGTCGCGTCGCCATTGAACGCGACCGTGCCGGTGACGAGCTGGCCGTTGATGAGAGGAGCGGTAGCCGAGACTTCGCTGGCCACCGCGGAGGAGATCTCGACCGCCCAGGTGTTCTGCGCCACCTTGATGAAATCGAGCGCCAGGTCGTGGCCGCCGCCCTGAGCGTCGAACACGCGCACGGTACGGCTGAAGTGCGGGGTCACGGTGCCCGATGCCATGTTCGTCGCCGAAGCGGTCGGGTCGTACGTCTTGCCGATGGTGATCGATCCGGTGCCGAAGATCGCGTTCGCGGCGGTGCCGGCGCCGACGTCCGCGATGGACAGGTTCTGGCGCGGGTCGGTTCCGGTGACGACGAGCGTCGCGTCGGCGGCGGCGCCGCTGATCGTCGCCGAGAACGCGCTTGTCGCGTTGATCAGGTCGGCGAGATCCTGGAGTGTCGAGAACTCGCCGGCGCCGGGCGCCGGGTTATAGGTCGCCGTCAACGAGTTGCCGCCCGAGGTGAAGTCGATCTGATCGCCCGCGGTCAGGCCGAGGTCGGTGCTCGACGTGAGCCCGAGGGAGACCGTCGATTGCAGCGGTCCGGTCAGGATCGCCTGGGTCGCGCGCAGGTTGGCGCCCATCGTGACCTCGGTCGTCGACGCGGCGACGCCGTTGATCGCCTGGACGCTGACCGTCTCGAGGCTGCCGAGATCGGCGCTCGACGTCGGGTTGGTGGTGTTGCCGATCTCGCCGGGCAGCCGGCCGTCGGCGTCGAGCGGCCAGCCTTGCAGGAACAGGCCCTGCACGTTGACCAGGTTGCCGAGGCTGTCGGGGCGAAACGAGCCGGCCCGGGTGTAGAGCGTCTCGGCTTCGGCGCTCGCGTCGGGGCGCACGACGAAGAACCCGTTGCCCTGGAGCGCGATGTCGAGCGGCGAGGCCGAGGCCTGGATCAGGCCCTGCTGGCTGACCAGGCGGAACGGCGTCGAGCGCACGCCGCCCGGCGAGTAGACGTCGGCCGAGCCGTTGCCGGTGACGAGCGTCTCGAAGCGCGCCGTGGTCGCCTTGTAGCCGACCGTGTTCACGTTCGAGATGTTGTCCGAGATCATTGCCATGGCTTGGCTCTGCGCGGCCAGGCCCGACACGCCGGAGAAGAGGGATCCGAAGAGACTCATGAGCTGGTTACCTCCGTGGTGGGTAGGGGCCTACCTGGCGCGAAGCGCGGTCATGAGCCCGCTCCGCCATCGGCGGAGTCGTGGACCGCGAGAATGCTGGACAGCGGCAGCGTGGTGCCGTCGACGTCGAGGAAGATGCCGTCCTTGGTCTGGTCGACCGCGACGACGCGGCCGATGAAGGTCGTCGAGACCGGGATGGCGTTGCCCGCGTCGTCCTTCGCCTTGACCGAGATCGTGTAGAGCCCCTCGGGCAGCGCTACGCCGTTGCCGTCGCGGCCGTCCCAGACGAGGTCGTGCCGGCCGGGCGAGGTCTCGCCGAGCAGCGTCTTCACGACCTTGCCGGTGGCGTCGGTGAGCGTGATGGTGGTGATCGCCGCCTGGCGCGCGGGGTCGTAGCTAAAGGTGGCGCGCCCGTCGCGCAGCATCGCCTTGTCGCCCTCCGCCTCGACCGTCTTGCCGAGATAGCCGACGGCCGCCGCCGCCTGGCCGCCTCTGAGCAGGCCAACCAGCTCCTCCAAATGAGAGTTGGTGTTAATGCTCTGCTCGACCTCCGTGAAGCTGACGAGCTGAGCGACGAACTCGGTCGAATCGAGCGGGTTCAAGGGATCCTGGTTCTGCAGCTGGGTGGTCAGCAGGAGCAGGAAGTCATCGAACTTGTCGGCGATCTGCGTGCGCGAGGTCGCGGTCTCGGACGCGGCGGTCGAAGCGGATAACGTGGCCGATGCGATGTCCATGGTGAACGATCCCTTGAGCGGTCAGGCGCGGAGGTCGACGAGTCGGAGTCGGTCAACGTGAATCGGAATGGGCGCCGCGTCGGTGATTGTCGGCACGATTGATGCGGCGGCCTCGTCCGGTGTGGGGTGCGCCTCGCCGTTCTGGCCGCCGTGGGCACCGCCTTGTCCGCCGTGACGCAAGTTGAACGCAAGATTTCCGGACTCGAGCTTGAGGCCCGAATCGGCGAGCGCGCGTTCGAGGCCGCGCGCGTCGCGCTGCAGGAGGTCGAGAGTCTCCGGCCGCTCGACGGCGACCGTCATGGCGACGCGATGGTCGCGACCGACATGCAGCGTCACGTCGACGTGACCCAGCTCGGCCGGCCACAACCGGATGCGGATGCGGTCGATGCCTTCGTGCACGGCGCGACGGATCGCCACGGCGATGCGTTCGGCCGGAGGGGCCTGGGGCAGCGGATCGGCGTCGGCGCTCGTGGCCGAGGTTTCGGGCGCGGCCGGTCGCGTCGTGTCGGCGGAGGTGGCCACGACGGTGGAAGGCGCCGGCGCCGATGGCCGGACCGTCTCCGCGTCGGGCGTCGCGTCCGGTTCGTCGAAGGCGGCGAAGAACGTCATCGCCACGGTCGCGGGCGGCGCCGCACCATGACTGGCCGGCGCCGGCGGCGCATCCAGCCCTATCGTCAAGGGGATGCCACGCGGCATCGATGAATCCGATGCGGTCAGCCGGGGCGATGCTAATTGGACGCGGCGCGCCACGGGGGCTTGCTGGGATTCCGTCCGAACGGATGGAACGCCGGCCGTCGGCGAGGGGCGACCGAGCACCTGGTCCGGTCGCTCCTCCAAGGGCCGAGCGCGCTCCGCTGTGACCGGTGGGGCGGTGGCGGTTCCGGTGCCGGAGAATTTGGGAGCTTCGCCCAAGACGCGCGAAACAACCAGCGCTTGGGCCGTATCGGCGGCGACGTCGGGAAACGCGGTCGGTACGGCCGGCCGAGTCGGGGGGGTGTGCGGGGCGTCGATCCGGTAAGAGGCATCGCCGAGGACCGCCGCGACGCCGTTGGCTCCGGCTGCGGGCGAGGGCTCCGCTTCCGCGGCGACGGCGGGGCGATTCGGGGCCGAGGCTTGCTGCCCCTCGTCCGTTCCGCTCGCGCGCCGCGGCGTCTGTTGCGCCGCCGATGTCGGATCGACGTCATCGCTCGGGCTTGGCGGGGGTGCGCTAGGGGCCGGACCGGCGGTGCCGGCGGCCGGCGTGGCATCGCTGCCGGTCTCGATCGGCGCTTCCGAGGCGGGCGCCGGCTGCGCGGCGGACGCTGCGTCGAGCGAGTTCGCATGGTTCGCGGTCAGGGCCGGTGTCGAGCGTGCGGGTTGGTCGGGCGCCACGACAAACACGACAATAGGAGCTGGCGCGCTCTGAGGCATCGCCTGTGAAACGGGCAGGGGCACCTGCGTCGGGTCGCCTGGGTGCTCGTCACCCTCGTCCTGCATGGCGACGAGCGGATCGCGCGTTGACCCGTCGGGGGCTCCGGTCGGGTTCGCGCCCGAGTTCGGCTGACCGGTCAGCGCGACGGCGATCAGCGCGAGAAACGCGGCGGCGCCATCCGTCGGCGCCTTCGTCACACCGGGCTGGGGTGGACCTTCGCTGGCCGTCACGACCGCGAGGATGGGGTTCATCGACCGCACCTACCTGCTGCGTGCGATCACCCTAGCAATCGGCCTGCCACGAGCCACGTCCCTATAACTAATTGATTTTGTGTTGTTTTTCAGCTCGAAAGGGATTTTGGAGCCGAGCGCGGACCGGATGGTCCCGGCAAGCCCTGCTCGGGCCGGCAGAACCTGCCGACGCGTGCCCTGAAAAGAAAGGGGCCGCCTCGTGCGAGGCGGCCCCTGCGGGCGTGCGACCGGGGGGTGAGTCACACGCTCGCGACGACCCGCTGCTGTGCCGCCGTTGAGGCCGAGGGGGGGATCGGCGAGGGGGACGGCGGCACCATGGCGGGTCGGTTCTGGTAGAGGCGTCGGGCGATCTGCTCGTCGAGCTGCTGCCACGACGCGCGCAGCGGCTGGAGCAGGCCGATCACGTCGCGCGCGGCCTGAGGGTCGTTGTTGACGTCGACCTCGACGAGCCGTACGCACATGAATTCGTAGAGGCGCTGGAGATTGCCCGCGATCTCGCCGCCGCGCTCGAGGTCCAGCGTGTTGGTTAGATGCGAGATGACGTCGAGCGCCTTCAGGTTGGCGGCGTGGCGCGCCTTGACGTCGCGCCGCCGGATCGCGTCCTCGGCCAGCAGCAGCGAATGGATCGCCTTGTCGTAGAGCTTGACGACGAGCTGGCACGGCGTCGCCGTCATGATCTCCTGGGTGCGGTAGCGCTCGACGTTCGCGGCTGGCATCGGAGTTCGTCCCTTCCTGGGTGCAAGACGGCTCCAGCTACCTGCTGGAGGCGGAGAGTTGGTCGGTGAACTGGGTGAGCTGATCGCGGATCCGGCTGAGCGACTGCAGCGCCGTCTCCATGGCGATGAACCGGCGCGTCAAGGTCTCGCGCTGCAACGACAGGCGCGCGTCCAGCTCCTCGACGCGCCGTTCGGCGATGAGGTTCTCGCCTTCGAGCGAGGCGATCGCGCCCTGGATCGCGCCGTCGGTCAGATCGACGAAGGAGTCGATGTCGAAGAACAGGTCGGCGGCCAGGCCGACCGTGAAATCGACGTCGACGGCGCTGGCGGCGCCGGTCCCCGAGAAGAAGAGCTTGAGGCCCTCGGCACCGGCGGCGTTCGTCACCGTCAGGGTTCGACCGCTGATCGTGACCGTGCCGTCGTCGGCGCCGTCGGCCGTGCCGCCGATGTTGGCGGAGTCGATGATCGTCGTGTCGGGCTGGAAGTTGGCCTTCGACAGGAAGTCGCCGGTATCGCCAGCGAGCGCGAGCGGGCCGTTCGCCGAGGAGATCGCGATGAACGAGCTTGTCGCACCGGTCTTGACCGTCGCGACGACGCCCGGGATGAGCGAGGCGTTGATCCGGTTGGAGACGCTCGCCAGCGTGTCGGCCGTGATGTCGTAGACGACGACCACGCCGTTGACGGTGAACTGCCCCGAGGTTGTCGCGGCCAGGCTCTGCGCGCTGTTGAGCAGCGCGTCCTTGTCGGTGACGGTCGTCGAGTTCTTGTTCTTCTGGCCGATGGTGCCGACGTTGAGCGTGTAACCGCCGCTCGCGAACGCCGTCTTGGCGCCGTAGTCGAGCAGCGTGACGTTCGAGCTCGACGACGCGAAGTCGAACGCGAACAGCCGGCGCACGTCCGAGGCGTTGTTGAGCAGAGCCTCGTCCAGCTTGGACTCGTCGATCTTCAGGGTGTTCTTGTCGAGCGGGTCATCGAGCGAGGCGTTGTCGACGAAGCCGACGCCAATCTGCGCGAGCACCGCGAACGCCGAGCCGACGCCGGCGACGCTCGCGCCGATGACGTTGGCGAGCCGAGCGCGCACGTCGCCCAGCGTCGGGTCGGCGAACAGGACGCCGCTTTCCTCGCCCTTGGCGCCCGTCTGCGACTCCGACTCGCTGTGGTCGTTGATGATCCGGCGCAGGGCGTTGTACGCCTCGACGAAGGCCACGACCTCGTTCTTGGCGGCGGTCAGGTCCTGCTCGACCTCGATCTTGATCGTCGTCCCCGGCTCGGCCTGGAACAGGCTCAGCGTGACGCCGGCGAACAGGTCGCCGACGCTGTTGGACGACCGTTCGATGACCAGGTCGTTGTCGAGGCCGAGCTGGCCGAGCAGCCCGGTGGTGTCGGCCACGGTGATGGGCGAGGCCGAGGTCAGGTCGAGCCTGACGCCGAGCCCGTCGGCGACGACGGCGCCGGTGACGCCGGCGACGTTCGTGGTGATGCGGGTGGCCAGGTCCTGCAGGCTGTCGTTGGCGGCGTTGTAGTTGACGACCGTGCCGTTGATGGTGAACGTGCCGGTCGCGTTGGTCGGCGTGAACAGGGTGTTGATCTTGGCCGTCCCGCTCGCCTGGACGTCGGTCTCGAAGCGGTCGGGATCGATCAGCCCGTCGGCCGTGATACGCGCCGTCTGCGGCGCCTGCAGGACGCTCGAGAACGTCGCGCCGCCGTTCGCCGAGATGCCGAGATCGTTGAGCACAGACCCGGCGCTGGTGACCGCGAGCGCCTCGCCGGTCTTGTCCTTGGTCAGGACCAGGTAGTGCTCGGTCGCGGAGACCGAGACGACGCTGGCGGTGACGCCGCTCGGGGTCGTGCCGGCGTTGACGGTATTGAACCGGTCGCGCACGTCGGCGAGGGTGTCGGTCGCCGCGATGACGACCGATCGGCCGCCGACCGTGATGGTGCCCGCGATGCCGAGCGCCGAGGACTGGCTGGGGAAGGATTGGCTCGACACCTTGTGCGCGGTGGCGACGCGGCGAACTTCGATCTCGTGGACGCCGGGGGCCGCGCCGTTCGCCACCGTGACGCCGACCAGATTGCCGGCCGCCGAGGGGCCGACACCGTCGGTCCGGAAGGTCGATGTGAACGTCTTCTTCGCCTTGAAGATGTCGCCGGCGCCGTCGACGCTGACCGCGCCGCGCAACCGATTGACCGTGTCCTTCAGCGCGTTGAGCGCGCCGCGCAGTTCCTTGTAGGCCTCGATCCTGGCCTTGTTGTCGGTGACCCTGGTCTCGAGGCGCACGGCGGGCAGGCGCTTCGCCTCGATGATCTTGTCGACCGCGTCCTTGAAGTCGATGCCCGAGCTGACGCCCGACAGGATCGTGCGGCCCGAGGGATCGACGGTCAGCGATCCCAGATTGAGCGACGTCGCCATGCGGCCCCCCCGGCTGAGTCGCGGCTACGCCGACTCGTCGACGACGATGCCGACCATCTCGCGGATGCCGACCAGCAAGCGGAGCGCGTCGTCGTCCGGAATCTGGTGGACGACCTCGCCGTTGCTCTCGTCGATGACGCGGGTCACGACCCGGCCTGTCGGCCTGTCGTACCGCGCCGCCAGCCTGATGGAGCGGAGCGACTCGACGGATTGTCCCGCGGAGTCTCCGACCGGCGCGGCGACGTGCCTGGTGACGGTGCCACCGTCGGCCCGGCTGGTCGCGGCGCGCGTCGTTGGCCCCAGAATCTGGGCGGCGGATGGAAGACTGGTCGTGTTCACTTGCATCGTGATGACTCCCGATGACCCGAGGCGGCCTCCCGCCTAACCGAACGGGGGTGTGGGGGGGGGCCCCCCCCCCCGCCGCACGACCACGAACTAACCCAGCAGCTTCAGGAGGTTCTGAGGCAGCTGGTTGGCCTGGGCCAGCACCGAGACGCCCGCCTGCACCAGGATCTGCTTGCTGGTGAAGTTGGTGATCTCCGCCGCGATGTCCAAATCCAACAGCTCGCTCCGGGCGGCTTCCGAGTTCTCGATCGCCGTCGAGAGGTTGGCCGCCGCGTAGCCGAGCCGGTTCTGGTTCGCACCGAGACCCGCGCGGGCGTTGTTGAGCGTGTTGATCGCGGCCGAGACCGCCGTCGAGGCGGCATCCGCGTTCGCCGCGGTCGTCACCAACGTGCCGGTCAGGCCGAGGGCGGAAACGCTGCCCGCGTTGACCGAGAACGTGACGCTGTCGACGTTCGCCGTGGTGCCCGTGCCTAGCTTGAACGAGAACGACGTCGTGTTGCTGGTGCCGGAGATGCCCTGCGCCACATTGCCGAGCTCGCCCAGCGTGATGCTGAACGCGGTCTCGGCGTCGTTGAACACGACGTCAACGGCGAACGACAGCGAGAACGAGTTGGTGCCGTCGGTCAGCGTGAACGACTTCGAACCCGTCGCGGTCAGGTCGACCGCGCCGGAAACGAAAGCGCCGACCGTCAGGGTCGTCGTGGCCGCGGTCAGCGAGCCCGTCAGCGTCTTCGTCGTGACCGCGCTGATGTTGCCGACGACCGCCGTGAGCAGGACCGTGTCGTTGTCGATGACGCCGGTGCCGCCGGTGACGGTGGCCGAGTTGCCGGTCGTGATGTTGGCCGTCTTGTCGAAGGCGGCGTTGAGCACGATCGTTGCGCCCAGGTTGTTGAACTTCACCGTCTGGGTGTTGTTGCCGGTGATCGCGGTCGCACCGACCGCGACGCCTTCGCTCTGGCCCGTCGCCAGGTTCTTGAGCGTGAGCACGTCGGCCGTGGCGTCGTACGTCGCGACGTACGAGCCGGCCACCGTGAACTCGACACTATGGAAGCCGTCGGCGGCCTGCACCTTGTTGTCGCCGGCGACGGTGAGCCCGTTGCGCACGGTCGAGATCGAGGTCGAGCCGTTGATCAGCGACACGCCGGTGAACTCGGTGTCTTGGGCGATACGGTCGATTTCCGCCACGAGCGCCTGGTACTCGATGTCGAGCGTCGCGCGCTCGCTCGCGCCGAGCTGGCCGGACGAGGACTGGACCGCCAGGGTCTTCAGCCGGACCAGGATGTCCGACACGGTCGCGAGGGCGCCGTCGGCGATCTGGAGCAGCGAACCGGCCTGCGCCGCGTTGGTGCCGGCCTGCCTGAGCGCCTCGGTCTCGGCCCGGAGGCGGGAGCCGATCGCCAGGGACGCGGCGTCGTCCTTCGCGGACAGGACGCGGGTACCCGCCGACAGCTTCGAGATCGAAGCGGTCGCCGCCGCGTCGTTCGCCACCAGGTTGCGGTGGGCGACGTTGGCCGCGAAGTTCGAGATGATGTTCAGAGCCATTGAGTTCCTCCTACATGGACGGCGCTGGCTGCGCGCCCGGGCTGCCTGCCCGAGTTGAATGCCAGACTCCTGCCTGGTCACGGGTGATGGACGCAACTTCCGAGCCGTGATTCGGTTTCCTTTCCGATCAAAGGGTTAGGCCGATCAATCAGGCTCGGCACCCGGCAATTCCTGCCGGATCGGGTCGTTCCTGCCGGGCAATTTCTGCCCGGCTCGGCAATTCATGCCGGCTGCTTCGCCCGCGCCATGGCCGCCGCGTCCGGCTCGAGCAGCCCGCGCAGGCGCGCCTCGCGCGTCCAGCCGGCGTCGTGGCAATAGGTCAAGAGCAGGTCCGGTTCGGCCAGGTGGTCGAGCAGGCGCGCGAGGCTCTGAACGACGCGCACGACGCCGTCCTCCTCGCAGTGTCCGGTCACCCGCAGGTGCGCCGCGAGCGCGAGGCGCGTGATGGCGAAGCGCACGGCGAGCAGGGTCGCGCGTTCCTCCGGGTGGCTGCCCTGTCCGGCGAAGGGAAACGCGACCAACGCGAGCTGAAGCCTGAGCCAGCGGCGCAGGACCGGCGCCAGGTCGACGGCCCTGTCGGCGCGGAACGCCGCGAAGTCCGCGCGCATCTCGGCGACTTGCGGGTCGCCCCACACGTCGAGCGTTTCCCAATTGACCATGACGCCGAGCGCGCGCTGCAGCTCCTCGACGGTGGCGATCAGCCGGTCGCCCGGCCTATGCCGGCTGGCCTTGATCAGGCCTACCAGCACGTGCAGCGGGCGAACGTCGTCGTCGCCGTCCGGCTCGGCCGCGCCGAGCCGTGCATCGGCCGAGGCGACCAGGAAGTCGAGCGACTCGGGCCAGGTGTCGGCGGGGAACCAGCGCAGCGAGCGCGCGATCGTGACGATCCGCGCGAGCGCGCGCTCGGGCGTCGTCGAAGGCTCGGTCGCCAGGCGGTCGAACGCGGCGACCACGCTTCGTGCCGCGTCCCTGTCCAGGCCGTGGGGCGCCGCCTCGCGGAGATCATGGGGCAGCCGATTAAACGTTGCCGGGACGGGCTGGAAGCCGTCGTCCGAGGCGAGCGCCAGGCGCGCGACCTCGGGGCAGGACGGCGCCGCCGCCATGAGCACGCCGCCGCCCAACGTTCGGGTCACGCGCGGGTAGAAGTGGCAGGCATCGCCCAACATGGCGGTGCCGTGCCGGCGATGAACGCCGCACCAGCCGTCGGCCAGGCGTACGCAGCGGCCGGTTTCGGGGTCGCGCCGCATCGACGGTCCCGACTCCGTCGTCTCCACGTCGGCCGCGAGATCCGGCGCGGCGCGGCCGTAGAGCTCGAGGTGGGGCTTGTCGACCTGCATCGTCCAGCCGCCGCAGCAGGTCTGCGGACAGGCCGGACCGAGGCAGGAGAACCGCTCGAGCAGCGCAATCCTCTCGCCTGGGTTCGCGTGGCTGTCGGTCATGACGGCACTCCGAGGCGAGGCTGCTAGAGCACGTAGCGAACGGGATAGCTGCCGCTGGCGAGCACGTGCTGGACGGCCCGCCGCCGTGCCGCGTTGACGAACAGGGGCGCGCGCAGATTGACCGACAGCACGGCCTTGTCGCCCTGTCGCCGCACCGCGACGATGAGCAGGAGAACGAGGTCGTCGAAGGGTATGCCCAACGCGGCGCACGCCTCCTCCAACTCGCTCGGCGCGATGAGGCCCGAGGACGGCTCGAGCGGCTGGACCAGGAACGCGACCGCGTCGTCCTCGAGCGACTGGAGCACGAGGAACCGGGCGAACCTCTCGTCGGGCAGCGTGGCCAGCGCGTAAGACCGCAAGCCGCCGAACCCCAGGAGCCCGTTGGGCACCTCGATGAGGCTTTCCGACCCGACGACGATGGGGCCGAACCGGCTGACGACGACGCGCCCGCCGGGCGAAGGGTGCCCCGCCGGGCCGACGGTGTCGGGCGCGAGGAGTTCGGCGAGCATGGCCATGATGAGTCTCCCTCCTATTTGGCGGTGGGGCGTCAGCGCAGGAAGTTGGTCAGGCTGAGCCCGGCGATGCGGGACAGCGTGAGGAACGAGGCCTCGATGATCGTTTGCTGCTGGGCGAGCTCGGTGATCGCGAGCGCGACATCGACGTTCTCGATGTCGCTGATCACGCCTTCGACGTAGAGCGTGAAGTCCTCGTGACGCGCGTTGGTCGTCGCCAGGGTCTTCAGCTTGGAGCCGATCTCGGCGCGATAGGTCGTGAGCTCGGTGATCGACGCCGACGCGAGGTCGATCGCGGTCTCCAGC
Source organism: Alphaproteobacteria bacterium (assembly GCA_040905845.1). Lineage (GTDB taxonomy): Bacteria > Pseudomonadota > Alphaproteobacteria > SP197 > SP197 > VGDP01. Next base: position 20,666 of record JBBDQV010000138.1, read on the forward strand.
AGGCCCGGAATGTCGTTGGTGTCGCCGGCGATGGCCGACTTGAGCGCGCCGACGAGCTGCTGGAACCCGAGCCGGTCGCCGGTGACGCCGTAGCTCAACGTCACCTCGTCGTCGGCGCGCACGGCGAGTTCGATGCCGTCGCCGCCGTAGTAGGTCGCGTCGGGGACGCCGACGATCGCCGGGTCGGGCACCGGCGAGGCGATCGGCGGGGCCTGGGTGCGCGAGCCCGCGAACAGGAAGCGCCCGTCGAGCTTGGCGTTGAGCTCGCGCACGATGATTTCGAGCAAGTCCTGGGCGCGCTCGGCGACCGGCACGTTGTCGCCGGCGTTGTCGCTGGTCGCCTGGACCAGGAGGACGCGCAGGTCGCTCGCCACGTCGACCATGGCGCCGACCGCCTGGTCCATCACCTCGAGCCGCTGCCGGGCGCGGTTGTTGTTCTCGATGTACTGACGAACCCGGCCGAACTGGATCTCGGTCACGAGCAGGCGGTTGGCGTCGTTGGCGATCCCTGCGAAGTCCTGGGATTTCTTGCCGCTCGAGACCTGGGCCTCGATCTCGCGGATGCGGGTCAGGCCATCGAGGACGTTGCCGGTCAGGCGCTGGTGCTGGACGAAGTCGGCGATGCGGGTCATGACGGCTCCTAGCGGACCATGTCGATCAGCGTGTCGAACATCTCTTGCGCGGTCGTCATCACCCGGGCCGACGCCTGGTAGGCGTTCTGGAACAGGATGAGGTTCGACAGCTCCTCGTCGACGTTGACGCCCGTCTCGGCGCCCAGCCGGAAGCGCAGGTTGTCGACCAGGACCGCCTGTTGATCGACGCCGTCGCCGGCCGCCGCAGCGCGCGTGGCGGCGAGGCCCACGACGGTCGAGGCGAAGGTGCCGAGCGTCACGTGGGCGGCCGGCAGCCCGCCGACCGCGCCTAAGGCGACGGCGGATTCGAAGACCTCGGCCAGCCGGATGATGACACGGTTGTCGCCGACGGTCGCGGCGACCTCGCCGGTCGTCGCCGTGGTGTCGAGGTCGGCCGTCGCCACGCGGCCCGGATTGGCGATGATCTCGGCGCGGACCGCGATCGCGTCGGCCGATGAGCCGACGAAGAAGTCGTTGAGCCCGAAGTGATGGCTGAAGCCGCGCCCCGACGCCGCGACCAGGCTGTCGCCCTCGTTGATCGCGATGCCGTGGGCGGCGTTGGCCGCCTGGATGACGAGCCGGCCCGCGACCACGGAGGCGCTGCCGTTGGCGCCCAGCGCGGCGCTGATCGCAAGGGCGACGCCGTTGACCGTGGTGGCGCCGAGCGCCGTCAGGTCGAGGTCGAGGGGCGTGCCCACGACGGCGCCGGAGCCGTCGAGCACGGCGATGCGCACGGTTCCCGTCGCGGCGAAGGCGTCGCCAGCCGCCACGGCCGCCGTGCCCGCCAGCGCGTTGACCGCGGGGAACGCCGTCCCGTCGTTGTGCACGGCGTTGACCGTATCGCTCAGGTTGGCGGCGAAGACCTCGATCTGGTCCGCCAGGTTGCGCAGCTCCGTGTCGCGCATGGCGAGCAGGCCGTGGATGCGGCCGCTGCCGATGTCGCTCGTGATCGTCGCGCTCTGCCCGCTGGAGACCAGCACTTCGCCGTCGCCGAGCGGCGCCAGGGTCCGGCTGTCGACGGGCACGGCGCGCATCTCGCCGAACGTCGTCGCGGCGCCGACGACCGAGGAGGCGTCGTAGGTGATCTGACCGAGCTGGACGTCGACCAGCGCGTGGCCGCCGTCGGTGAAGATCGTGATCTCGCCGTTGTCGCGCACGAACGTGCTGATCCCGATCCGCTCGGCGATGGCGAGCACGGCGAGGTCGCGCTGATCCTCGAGGTCCGGAGCGGTCTGGCCGGACGATTTGGCCTGCGCGATCCTGCGGTTGAGATCGAACACGGCGACGAGCTTGAGGTTGATCGCGTCGACGGCGGCGGCGATCTGGCGATCGACCTCGGTTCGCAGCGCCTGGATGTCGACCGCGACCTGACGGGTATTGCGCGCCAGCGTCTCGCCGGTCGCGACGACGTCGAAGCGCAGCGCGGCGTCCTCCGGGCTGACCGAGAGCCGGTCGAGCGCGGCGGCGAAGCGCGTCAGGTCGTTGCTCAACGCCGCGTCGCCTCCGGGCGCGCCGAACAGGGCCGTCACTTGCTCGAAGATCTCGTTGCGGGCCGCGACCGAACCGCCGTCCCCCGTGGCCGCGCGCAGCTCGCGGGTCAGGAACACGTTGACGAAACGGTCGACGTCGGCGATCTCGACGCCGTTGGGCGTCGAGCCCGTGACGCGCTGCTGAAATTGGACCGACTGCCGCGAATAGCCCTCGGTGTTCGCGTTCGCGATGTTCTGCGAGGTGACGACGACCGCGGCCTGGTTCGCGGCCAGTCCGCTGACGGCGGAGTTGAGGATCAGGTTGATCGTCATCGGTGCCTAGGCCTGACCGTCGAACGCGAGCGGGATGCTGGCCTTGCGGTGGCTGGCCGCGGCCCGCCCCGGCGCCTTCGGACCGTAGCGCCCGGCCGGGCCGGCGGCCTGGCGCGTCGCCGCGTCGGCCAGGGCGCGCACCAGCCGTTCGTTGACATCGCGGGCGCCGGCCAACAGGCGCGCGTTCTCGGCGACCAGCGCCTTGAGCTCGTCGTGGGCACGGCGCAGCTCGGCCTTCAGTCCCGGCGCGGCGTTGCCGAGGCCGCCCGGCTTGGCGGCGAGGTCGGCGCAACCCTTGGCGTAGGCCTCGGCCAGGCGCGCCTTCGGCTCCTGCAGCGCGCGGATCGCGTCGATGCGCATGGAGCGCACCTGGATGATCTCGTCGCGCAGCACCGCCCCAAGGTCGGCGACGACCGCGAGGATGTCGCGCAGATCCTTGTCGCCGGCCATGGTCAGACGACCTCCTGCAGCTTGAGGATCTCGCGCTGAACGGCGTCGGCGATCCCGATGCCGCCAGCCCGCCCGACCGCGCGCGCGAACTCCTGGGTCAGCAGCGAGCGGTAGACCTGCTCGGCGTGGCCGCCGCCGAACGGCCCGTCGGTCGGGACGCCCGCGAACATGCTTTCGAGCACCTGCCAAAGGAAGAACGACTCGAAGTCCTCCGCCGTCTCGCGGGCCGCGTCGGGCGAACCGGTCGCGCGGACCGCCGGCGCGGCGCTGGCTTCGGCGAGACCGATCGGTACGGCGAGCAGGGCGCTGGGGCCGGACATCTAAAGGATCTCCAGGTCGGCCTGCAGCGCGCCCGCGGCCTTGATCGCCTGCAGGATGCTGATCAGGTCGCGCGGGCTGATGCCGAGCGCGTTGAGGCCCTCGATCAGCTCCCGCAGGCTGATCCCGTCGGGCAGGACGGCCAGCTTCTTGCCGGGGTCCTCGTTGATCTCGATGGTGGTGCGCGGGACGACCACGGTCTGAGCGCTCTCGGGCGCGAAGGCGCCGGGCTGCGAGACTTGGGGGGTCTCGGTGATCTTGACGGTCAGGTTGCCCTGGGCGATGGCGACCGTGCTGATGCGCACGTTGTCGCCCATGACGATGATCCCGGACTGCTCGTCGACGACGACGCGGGCGATCTGGTCGGGCTCGACGTTGAGCTGCTCGATATCCGCGAGCAGGCCGGCGACGTTGCCGAGGTAGGGCGCGGGAACCGCGACCTCGACCGTGCCCGGATCGGCGAGGGTGGCGGCCGACTGGCCGAGGTAGGCGTTGACCGCCTGGGTGATGCGCCGCGCGGTGGTCAGGTCGGGGTTGCGCAGCGACAGACGGACGAGCTCGAGCGAGGCGAGGTCGAAGGTGATCTCGCGCTCGACGATGGCGCCGTTGGGGATCCGGCCGCTGGTCGCCACGCCCTTGCTGACCGAGCCGGCGTCGCCTTGGGCGTTGAACCCGCCGACCGCGATCTGGCCCTGGCCGACCGCATAGATCTCGCCATCGGCGCCCATCAACGGTGTCACGAGCAGCGTGCCCCCGAGCAGGTCGGCGGCGTCGCCGAGCGCGCTCACCGTGACGTCGATCCGCGTGCCCTGGCGCGCGAACGGCGGCAGGGTCGCCGTGACCATGACGGCCGCGACGTTGCGGGTATTGATGTTGGCATCGCGGGTGTTGACGCCGAGCCGCTCGAGCATGGCGACCAGGCTCTGCTGGGTGAACGGCGCGTTGGCCAGGCGGTCGCCGGTGCCCTTGAGCCCGACGACGAGGCCGTAACCGATCAGCATGTTGTCGCGGATGCCCTCGAACTCCGCGATGTCCTTGATGCGCGATGCGGCCTGGGCGGCGAGGGCCGTAGCGAGCAGTCCGAACGCGACAACGACGCCCGCGAGACCCCGCATCATTCCCGTACGCGACCGATAGGACGCCTTGGCCGACACGCTCCGCTCCTCCCGACTGGCCCCGAGTGCAACTGCCCCAAGCGAACGCCGTGCCACGGCCGGAGCCCAGTAATCCTTTGATTCAGCGTATTTTCCTGGATGGAGACGGGAACCCCGGCGGGGCTCCGTCGGCAGGTTCTGCCAGATGGCCGGCAAGGCTTGCCGGGCTCCGCGCTTAGGGCTGCGTTAACCCTCGCGGCCCGACAGTGGCCGCCCCGAACACGTTGCTGCGTGGGCCGACGATGAAGATCGAGGGGCCGCTCCGGATTCCCGGCCAGGTGACGCGCGCGACGAAGGCCGGACAGCCCAGGACCGGCGAGACGTTCGCGAGCCAACTCGCCGAGGAGCCCGCCGCCGCCGCCGCGGCCGCCGGCGCCCCGACGCTGGCCTCGGTTCAGGCCATCGTCGCGCTGCAGGAGGTTCCGGACGCGTCCCAGGAGCGCAAGCACACCCTCGCGCGCGGCCACGACCTGCTGGACGAGCTGGAGGCACTCAAGATGGCGTTGCTAAGCGGCCGGTTGCCGGCGGCCCGGCTGGGCGCCATCGCCGCTCTGGTCCGTCACAAGCGTGACGCCTGCGACGACCCCGTGCTCGACGCCCTGCTGGCCGACATCGAGCTCAGGGCGGCGGTCGAGCTCGCCAAGCTCAGGCGCGACGTCTAGTTCCGCCTTCCTTTCGCGCCGCGGCATCGACGCGACGCTTGCCCCGCCAACCGGAGGCTCCTATATACACCGCCCGCAGGCGCGACCCGGCCGACGCCAGCCGAGTCGCTCGCGGCCATCGCCCAACGGCCATGGAGTGGACATGACCACCAAGCTGCCGCGCGGTTACGAGCCGACCGAAAAAGAAAAGTACATGAGCGCGCGCCAGATCGAGTTCTTCCGGCGTGAGCTCATGCGCCGGCGCGCCGAGCTGTTCGAGGAATCGAGCCACACGTTGCAGCACCTCCAGGAGGAGACGGCGCCCGAGCCCGACCTCGCGGATCGCGCGGCGACCGAAACCGATCGCGCGCTCGAGCTCAGGACCCGGGACCGCGAGCGCAAGCTGATCGCCAAGATCGACTCCGCGCTGCGTCGGATCGAGGACGGGACGTACGGCTTCTGCGAGGAAACCGGCGAGCCGATCGGCCTCAAGCGCCTGGTGGCGCGGCCGATCGCCACGCTGAGCATCGAAGCCCAGGAACGCCACGAGCGCATCGAGCGCAATTACCGCGACGATTGAGGAACGACTCGATCGTCGGGATTTCTCAAGCCCTTATCGGTTATTTCGCAAGAATTGGTTGAGAACGCCCAAGCGATGGAATTCCTAGATCGTCATGCCCGGCCTTCACCCACGGCTGTCCGGTTCGCGCCTGCCACGCGGTTCGCGACGCGTGCCCACGGCA
>JBBDQV010000139.1:0-24378 GCA_040905845.1 Alphaproteobacteria bacterium
GACCGGGTCGAGGAGAAGGCGGCGGCGCTCGAGGCGATCCCCCGGTCAAGCCGGGGGACTGGCGCCCCGCCGCCGGCGCCGCGCTGGGACCAGGACTGGTTCCCCCGGCTCGATGCCGCCGTCACCTACACCATGGTGCGCGCGGCCAAGCCGACGCTGGTGGTCGAGGTCGGCTCGGGCCACTCGACCCGGTTCATGGCGCGCGCCGTCGCCGACGCGGGGCTGGCGACGCGCATCCGGGCGATCGATCCCAGCCCGCGCGCCCGCCTCGACGGCCTCGGGGTCGAGCACGTCGCGCTCGATCTGCACCAAGCCGGCGACGACGTCTTCGCGGGCCTCGCGCCCGGCGACGTGCTGTTCGTCGATTCGAGCCACATCCTGATGCCGGGCACCGACGTAGACCGGCTGATCAACCGCGTGCTACCGGCGCTGCCCACGGGCGCGCTGGTCCACATCCACGACGTGTTCCTGCCCGACGACTATCCCACGAGCTGGGCGTGGCGCGGCTACAACGAGCAGCTTGGCGTCGCGACGTTGATCGCGGGCGGCGGCTGGCAGCCGCTGTTCGCCAGCCGCTACGTCGCCACCCGCCACCCGGAATGGCTCACGCGCGGCGTGCTCGGCCGCCTGCCGCTCATGCCGGGCGCCTGCGAATCGAGCCTCTGGCTCAGGAAGCGGTGAGGCGAGCGCTTACACCCGTTCCCATTCGGCGTGGCCGAACAGACCTCGCGGGCGGAGCACCAAGATGCCGACGAGCGCGGCGAACGCGGCGGTGTCCTTCCACGCCGAGCCGATCGTCGCCGCCGAGGCGACCTCGGCGCCGGCGATGATGAAGGCCCCGGCGATGGCGCCCGGCAGCGAGCCGATGCCGCCGAGGATCGCCGCGGCGAGCGCCTTGAAGCCGATCGTCGTCCCCATGAAGGGATCGATTAGGCCGTACTGGGTGGCGCTGAACACGCCGGCGGCGCCTGCCAGGCCGGCGGCCACGACCTGGGCCGCGGCCATGCCGCGCTCGACGTCGACGCCGACGAGCGCCGCCGCGCCGGGGTCTTGGGCAATCGCGCGCAGGCCCCGGCCGAAGCCCGAGCGTAGGGCGACCCACGCGAACGCGCACGCGATGACGCCCGTGCCGATCCCGATCACGACGTGGCCCCGGCTCAGGAACACCGTGAAGTCGTCGACCCCGAACAGCGCGAGCCCGTCGGAGTTGGGCGGCATCCAGCGCGTGCGCGGGCCCTGGAGCAGGCGCACGGCCTCCTTGAGCGCGATCGAGGTGCCGATGGCCGCGATCAGCGCGACCTGGCCCGGCGCGCGACCGAGCGGCCGGAACACGACGCGGTGCGCGGCGAAACCCAAGGCCGCGATCGTCGCCACGGCGACCGGCAGGGCGACCAGCGTGCCGATCAGCAGGCCCCGGAGCCCGAGCTGCGCCAACGCGGCGGTCATCAGCAGCGTGACGTAGGCGCCGATCATGACGAACTCGCCGAACGCCAGGTTGATCACGCGGGTCACGCCCCAGACCAGGGTGAAAGCGACCGCGATGAGGGCGTAGACGCAGCCGAGGCTCGCCGCGTTGACGGCCTGCTGGGCGAGGTAGGCGACCTCGCGTCGCCAACCCCGTCGGGCCTCTGGGATCGACGGGTCGGGCTCGTGGACGCGCAGGAACTTGTAGAGCTGCTGGATGTCGTAGCGGCCGAGCACGCCGTAGCGGCTGCCGTGAACCTGGATGAATTGCCAGTCGCCCGTCTCGCTCAGCGGGTAGAACCAGCAGACCAGCCAGTCGGCGCGCGGCCGGCCCGCGAAGCCCGGTTCGGTCCACGCGAGCTGCACGCCCGTGCGCTCGTCGCGGCCGCCGCCGACGGTCTCGACCCGAGCCGGCGCCTCGCTTTCGCGCAAGCCGGGCAGCAGCTCGACGCAGCGGCGGATCGGCTCCGCGAGATCGTCCGCTTGCGTCGGCGGCGCGATCAGGGTGACGAAGAGGAAGACAAGCAGGCCTCGGACAAGCGCGGCCGTCACGGCGCGTTCGGACTCACCGGTACGGGTCGGCGGCGTCGCGCAGGCCGTCGCCCAGGAAGTTGAACGCGAGCACGACGATGACGACCGGAGCGACCGGCATCATGAGCCAGGGGTAGAGCGCGACGACGTTGATGTTCTGCGCCTCGTTGAGCAGGACGCCCCAGCTCGTGATCGGCGGCCTGAGCCCCAAGCCGAGGAACGACAGCGCCGTTTCGCCGAGGATCATCGAGGGCACCGACAGCGTCGCCGAGGCGATCAGGTGGCTCGTGAAGCTTGGCATCAGGTGGCGGAAGATGATGCGCGGCGGCCGCGCGCCCAGCAGCATCGCGGCGGTGGCGAAGTCCTCCTCGCGCAACGCCAGCAGCTTCGAGCGCACGGCGCGCGCGAGCCCGGTCCAGTCCAGGAGGCCGAGGATGATGGTGATGCCGAAATAGATGATGATCGGGTTCCAGTTGACCGGCAGCGCCGCCGACAGCGCCATCCAGAGCGGCAGCTCCGGGAAGCTCCTGAGGATCTCGATCAGGCGCTGGACGATGCTGTCGACCCAGCCGCCGTAATAGCCGGCGAGGCCGCCGAACACGAGCCCGAGCACGAAGCTGATCGTGATGCCGACCAACCCGACGGACAGCGAGATGCGCGCGCCGATCACCATGCGCGACATCACGTCGCGCCCGAGCCGGTCGGTGCCGAACAGGAAGAACGAGCCGTCCTCGGCCGGGCAGACGAAGTGGAAGCGCATCGGCACCAGGCCCCAGAAAGCGTAGGCGTCGCCCAGGCAGAACAGGCGCAGCCGCTCGACCTTGGACGGATCGGGCGTGTAGACGCGCTTCAGCGTCTCCATGTCGAGCCGGTAGTCGTAGCCGTAGACGAAGGGGCCGACGAACGCGCCGTCGTGGAACAGGCGGATCGTCTGGGGCGGCGCGTAGATGCGGTCGCTGTTGCGCGTGTGCAGGTTGTAGGGCGCGATGAACTCGGCGAACAGCATGGTCGTGTAGCAGAACAGCAGCACCAGCCCCGAGGCCACCGCCAGCCGATGCCGGCGCAGCTTCCACCACATCAGGCGCCATTGCGAGGCGAGGTAGTAGCGCTCCTGCTCCTCGGTCATCGCCTCGACCGATTGAACGTCGAACGGCGCGCTCGAGACGTAACGGGCGATGCGCCCCTGGGCTTGGGTGTCGTGGTTCATCAGCGCGACACGCCGCCGCCGAGGCGGATGCGCGGATCGAGGAGGGCGAGCGCGATGTCCGAGACCAGCACGCCGAGCACGGTCAGGAACGCGAGGCACATCAGGAACGAGCCCGCGAGGTACATGTCCTGGGTCCTGAGCGCGTTGAGCAGCATCGGCCCGGTGGTCGGCAGCGACAGCACGACCGAGACGATGGCCGCGCCCGAGATGATCTGGGGCAGCAGGTTGCCGATGTCGGCGATGAACGGGTTGAGCGACATGCGCAGCGGGTATTTGAACAGCGCGCGCAGCGGGTGCATGCCCTTGGCCCGCGCGGTGACCACGTACTGCTTCTCCAGCTCGTCGAGCAGGTTCGCGCGCAGTCGCCGGATCTGGCCGGCGGTGCCCGAGGTGCCGATCACGATCACCGGTACCCACAGGTGGGCGAGGATCGAGAAGAACTTGCCCCAGCTCCACGCCTGGTCCAGGTACTCGGGATCCATCAGCCCGCCGATCGAGGTGCCGAACCACACATTGGCGGCGTAGAGCAGCACCAGCGCGAACAGGAAGTTGGGCGTCGCCAGGCCGAGGAAGCCGAGCAAGGTCAACCCGTAGTCTGCGATCGAATACTGGTGCGTCGCCGAATAGACGCCGATCGGGAACGACACCAGATACGTGAACAGAATCGTCGAGAACGCGACGATGAACGTCAACAGGAGCTGGTCGCCGATGACCTCGGCGGCCGGCATGTTGAACTCGAACGACTGGCCGAAGTCGCCCTGCAAGAGGCCGCCGAGCCACACCAGGTACTGCTGCCACATCGGCCGGTCGAGCCCGTACTGCTGGCGCAGGAACTCGATCTTCTCGTCGGCCGCCTCGCCCTGGGCCTCGAGCTCGGCGACGTAGGTCGTCAGGTAGTCGCCCGGCGGAAGCTGGATGATGACGAACGTCAGCAGGCTGATCCCCAACAGCGTCGGGACCATGATGAGCACGCGATGGGCGATGTAGGCGAGCACGACTCAGTTGCTCGCGACCGAGCCGGCGGAGGGCTCGAGCCAGAAGAAGTCGGGCCGGTAGACGCCGAACTGGGCGCCGGGCTCCCAGTTGAAGATCGCTTCCTCGGGCACGTTGTGCAGCTTGTCGTCGACGACCACCGGCTGCAACGCGCCGGCGATCAGGCCGATGGTGTAGACCTGCTCGGCGTTGACCGCGAGCATGCGCTGCCAGATCGCCGCGCGCTCGGCGTCCGTCTCCGCGTCGCGCCACGCCTCGTTGAGCGCGAGCAGCTCCTGCGCCTCGGGCAGGTCGACAGGCTCGCCCGCCTCGCCGCCGGTCTCGAAGTACTGGCCCCACATCGGCCACTGCAGCGACTGCTGGGTGGTCGGCGCGAACTCGTAGGGGCTCATGGCCGCGGTCGGCACGCCGTTCTCGTAGCCGGTCCAGATCGACATCACCGTCTCGCCCGCGAACACGCGGTTGCGCAGCACCTCGCGCTGCATCGGCCGGGTATAGAGCTTGACGCCGGCCTCGAGCCAACCGTCATGGACGAGCTCGAGCACGTCGGTCTCCTCGGTATTCTCGCCGGCGGTCTCGACCACGATCTCGAGCGGGCGTCCGTCGGGCAGCAGGCGCACGCCGCGCCCGTCGCGCTCGGTCAGCCCCATAGCGTCGAGCAGGGCGTTCGCCTGGTCCAGGTCGAACGATGCCCACGCCTGCTGATAGTCCACGCGGAACAGGGGGCTGTCCGGCAGCACGGTGTTGGTGCCCTCGATCGCCAGCCCGTAATAGATGACCTGGTTGATCTCGTGCCGATTGATCGCGAGCGAGAGCGCGCGCCGGAAGCGCACGTCGCGGATCACGGCGCGCCACGCCGGGTCGGCGACGTTGAGGTTGGGGTAGAGCGCGAGCTGGGCGCCCACGGCCGTTCGCCACAGCCGCACGTGGTAGCCGTTGCGCCCCTCGCCTTCCTTCAGGAACGTGTAGTTGCCGAAGTGGAGCCCGCGCGCCTGGAGTTCGGCCTCGCCGGCGCCCGCCTTGGCCGGGATCAGCTTGCTGTCGGCGACGTCGAGCACGACCCGGTCGATATAGGGCAACTGGCGACCGTCGGTGTCGAGGCGATGGTAGTAGGGGTTGCGCACCGCGACAAACCGCTTGGCCGGCGCCGTGTTGGTGATGACCCACGGATGCAGGGTCGGCAGGTCGGGGTTGTCGAACCGGTAGAGGTTGTCGACGTTGTTGTGCAGCGCCGCCCAGTTGCGCTCGCCCGACTCGGCGACCATGGCCTCGAGCACCGCGGGGTCGGCGTAGCGGGCATGGAACGGCTTCAGGTAGTGCGCCGGCGCGTAAATGAAGAGCGGCGTGGTCGCGGCCATGGCGGGCAGGAAGAACGGGTTCGACCGCGCCCAACTGTAGCGTACCGTCACCTCGTCTAGGATCTCGACGAGCGGCGGCTCGCCGTCGACGATCAGCACCTGGGGTGGGCCGGTCGGGCTCAGCTCCTCGTCGTTCGCGACGTCCTCCCACCAGTAGCGGAAGTCCTCGGCGGTGAACGGCTGGCCGTCGGACCACTTGTGGCCGCGGCGCAGGCGCATGGTGAAGACGCGCCCGTCGGTCACCGTCACCTCGGCGAGCAGGTCGGGGTAGAGATCGTACGCCGTGTCGTAGCCGACCAGCCGGGCATAGCCCAAGGCGGCGAGCAGGCGCGTGTCCTTCTCGCGATGGACCATGGTGTGGAGATCACCGCCATAGGCGCCGAGCGTCTGCCCTGGGCCCGGCTCGACCACGAGCGGATCGGCCGGCACGCGCAGGGCGACCGGCGGCATCTCGCCGCGCAGCACCGCGTCGGCGAAGGCGGGCGGCTCGACCGGCGTCAGCGCGGCCCCGAGTCCCGGCGCGAGCGCGAGCGCGAGCCCAAGGAGACTGGCGGCGGTGCGTCTCACGCGGCCCCCGCCAGCAGGGCGCGTGCGCGCACCAAGTGCCCGTCACCCACGTCGATCATGCCCGGCTCCTCGTCCGCCCGGACCGTGAACGGCTCGGGCCAGGCCGACGGGTCCGACGCCTTGCCCGCCATCAGGGCGTCGAAGTTGAGCCGATGCTCGGGGTTCGGCTCGGGTACCGCGGCCACCAGCGCGCGGGTGTAGGGATGGAGCGGGTCGGCGAACAGTGTCGCCGCCGGCGCCATCTCGACGATGCGCCCGGCGCACATCACCGCGATGCGGTCCGCGACGTAGTCGACCACCGCGAGGTTGTGGGAGATGAACAGGTAGGTCAGGCCCAGCTGGTCCTGGAGATCCTTCAAGAGGTTGAGGATCTGCGCCTGGATCGAGACGTCGAGCGCGGAGACCGGCTCGTCGCAGATGAGCAGCGACGGCCCCAGCGCGAGCGCGCGCGCGATGCCGATGCGTTGGCGTTGCCCACCCGAGAAGCTGTGCGGATAGCGTCGCAGATGACGCACGTCGAGCCCGACCAGGCGCATCAGCTCCTTGACCCGCTCGATGCGCTCGGCGTTGGTGCCGATGCCGTGAATCTCGAGCGGCTCGGCCAGGATGTCGAGCACGGTCATGCGTGGGTTGAGCGAGGAAAACGGGTCCTGGAAGATGAACTGCACCTTGCGCCGGAAGTCCATCAGGGCGGGACCGGAGAGCGCGCTCACGTCGACCATGCGGCCACGGTCGTTGAAGCGGATCGCGCCGGCGCCGATCGTGAGCGCGCGCAGGATCATCTTGCTCGTGGTCGTCTTGCCACAGCCCGATTCGCCGACCAGGCCCAGGCATTCGCCGCGCGCGACCGAGAAGGAGACGTCGCACACGGCCTTGAGCTCGTCCTTGGCGCCGCGCCCGAACAGGCCGGCGTTGCGGACGGTGAAACTCTTGCAGAGGCCGCGGACCTCGAGCAGCGGGCCGGCCGCATCGGCGCCCGCGGGCCACGGTTCCTGGCGCCAGCCCGCGGTGTGCGGTGGGTCGATCGCGCGCAGCGGCACCAGGCGCTCGCCCGGCGCCATGCCGAAGCGCGGCACAGCGCGCAGCAGCGCCTTGAGATAGGGGTGCTCGGGGGCGCCGAAGATCTCCTCGATCGTGCCGCTCTCCATAACCTGGCCATGGTACATGACGACCACGTCCTCGGCCGTGTTGGCGACGACGCCCAGGTCATGGGTGATCAGCAGGACCGCCATGCCGAGCTCGGCCTGGAGGTCGGCGACGAGCTTCAGGATCTGCGCCTGGATGGTCACGTCGAGCGCGGTCGTCGGCTCGTCGGCGACCAGCAGCGCCGGCCGGCAGACCAGCGCCATGGCGATCATCGCGCGCTGACGAAGCCCGCCCGACAGCTCGAACGGATAGGTGCGATAGGCCTTCGCCGGGTCGGGAAACCCGACCATGCGCAGCATGTCGATGGTGACCTCGCGGCCCTTCGCCCTGTCCATGCGCCGGTGCAGGTGCAGCGCCTCGCCGACCTGATCGCCGATGGTGTGGAGCGGCGAGAGCGACGTCATCGGCTCCTGGAAGATCATCGAGATGCGCCCGCCGCGGATCTGGCGCATCGCCGAGCCGTCGGCCGGCAGGGTCGCCAGGTCGACCGGCGGCTTCTTGCCCTCGGGGTCGGTGAGCACGACCGAGCCCTTCACGATCTGCGCGTTGGCCGGCAGGATGCGCAGCAGCGTCTGGGCCAGGACCGTCTTGCCGGAACCCGATTCGCCGACCAGCGCGAGCGTCGCGCCGGGCCGAATGTCGAACGAGACCCCGCGCACCGCGGGCACGACCGCCTGGCCGACCTCGAAGACCACGGCGAGGTCGCGGATGCTGACGAGCGGCGTCATGCGCCGCCCGCCCACCCGAGGCGCGAGCCCGCCTCGCCGTCGGTGGCGAGCCCGAGGGCGCCGAGGTTGGCCCGGGTCGTGTCGCTGACGCCGACGCCGTTGGCACGTGCCGCCTCCCAAGCGGCCCGGACGATGGCATCGAACCCTTCGAGGCTCGATTCGACGGTGATCGATCGGCCCCGACCGCGCAGCCGAAGCTGCATCCAGCCGCGCGATCGGTCGCGCTTGGTGGCGTAGAACCGGAGGCTTAGCGAGGAGAGCTCGCGCCACGGCATGGTCGTGCCGAGCGGGCCTTGGGCGCTGATCGACTCGTCGTCGCACGCGATCCAGGTCGCCTGGCGCGCGGCGGTGCGCGCGCCGAACGCGGCGAACAGCGCCGCCATGACGCCGAGCGTCCAGGCGACCGCGGGCGCGGCCGGGACCAGGGCGAGCGGCCCGGCGGTAAGAGCCAGCCCGGCCCCCGCCCGCGCGTAGTCGAGCGCGAGCACCCGTCCGGGATAACGGTGACGGCTCACGGCGGGCCGGCCTCCAACGCGTCCGACAGGCCGACGAAGACCGTCCCGGCGCGGCCACGGACCGCTCCGACGAAGTCGGCGACGAAGCGCCAGCACGCCGCGTCGTGCACGGCGTGGTGGGTCAGCAACCCGGTCGGCTCGCAGCGGTCCGCCGCGCCGGTCCGCCGCGCGCGGAGATGGGCGACCGCGGCTTTCAACGCTTCGTTCTCCCCGACGAATCGTCGGCCATCATGCCATGCCACGATGTCCACATGTGTGTTGACTTCGGCAAGGGGGGCGCTCCGGCCGCGCGGGCCAAATCGAGACAGCCCACGATAGCCGAGCGCGGGCAGGCGCGCCACGATCGCGCCGGCGATGCGGTTCCACGGCGGCACCAACACGGCGTGCCAGCGCCGGCCCAGGCGGGACGCGCCCACCCCAAGACCGCGGACGAGGTCGCCTTCGATCTCGGCCGCGCCACGCGCGCCGCCCAGTTCGATCTTCTTCTCGCCGGGCCGGGCGTGATTGGCGTGATCCCAGCCGTGCTGGACGACGGCGACGTCCGCCTCGCCGGCAAGCCGTTCGATCGCCGCCCCGTCGAGCCGGGCCGGCACCGCGGCGATGCACAGCGGCACGGCCAGCGCGCGGCGCAAGGCGAGCAGGCGCGCGAGCTCCGGCGTCGCGGCCCCGGCGTCGTCGTCGCGCCACCAGAAGCTCGCGACGAGGCCGAGGCCGTCCCAATTGTCGAGTTCGTCAGCGAGCGCGCTCCAGGTCGGCATGGCCCAGGGTGGCCCAGGTCTCCAGCAAGGCGGCACTCGTGTCCGCGCCGTCGAGGGCGACGGCGGCCACGTCGGGTTTGGGCGCCGTCAGGGCCCGGCGCACGGCCGCCGCGAGCGATGCGGGCGCGAGCACGGACTCGTCGAGCAGCTCGACCAGACCGCGCGCGGCCAACCGGCTCGCCCGCAGGGTCTGCTCGGTCTGCCCGTCGGCCGCGAAAGGCACGATCACCCCCCGTGCGCGCGCCGCCAGGACATCCACGACAGTATTATAGCCACCCTGGGACACGGAGACACGGCAGTTCGCGAGCAGGGCCCGAAAGTCGGCACGATTCGGCTCGACGATCGCATTGCCGGGCACCTCCGCCGGGCGCCACGCCGTGCCACGGCCGACGAGAACTCGCCAGGTCACGCCGGGGACCACCCGGGCGGCGCCGAGGGCGGCCCGGTAGAGCGGGGCACCCACCGCGCCGCCCCCGGCGGAGACGACGATCTCGCCCTCGCCGGGCCCGCCCGCCCGGCGCGGAACCGGGGCCGCCGCGACGTAACCCGTGTAGACCAGACGATCGGCGATGGAGGGCGCTGGCGGGAAGCTCGCCTCGAACGGGATCAGGCGGGGATCGCCATGGACCATGACGGCGTCGAGCTCGGCGCGCGCCCGCTCGGCCATCGCCGCGAGGCGAGCCGGGTCCGATTGGGCGGTCAGGACGTCGCGCACCGAGCCGACGGTCACCGCTGGGGGCCCGAGCGCCCGCGCCGCCGCGAGCAGGGCAGCGAACTCGCGCGCGAGCTTGCGCCGGCCGAACGGATATTGCTCGACGACGACGACGTGGGGCCGGGCGTCCCCGAGCGCGCCCTGTAGGGCCTGCCGGCGCCGGGCGAACAGGCCTTCGTCCGCATCGCGCCCCTCGGCATCGAGCAGCCGGGCGAACGTCGCGTCGGCGGCGCGCAGCGGCGGCAGCTGGACCAACCGGGCCGGCCCCGGATCGAGGCCCGGCACCGGCATGCCGCCGCTCGCGAGCACGACATCGACACCGCGCCGGGCCAGCGCGCCGGCGATCAGCGCCGTGCGCGCCAGGTGGCCGGTGCCGAGCAGATGGGTGACGGCGAAGAGGACGCGCCGGCTCACGTCGGGGGCGCGAGCGCCACGTTGAGCCGGTCGACGGTCGGCTTGCCGGCCGCGTCGAGCACAAGGAGGTGGGCCGCGCCGAACTCGATCCGGATCGGCGGCTCGCCCAAGAAGTCCCAGCCGGTGGCGAGCCCGACGATCGCGCGAATGACCCCCTTGTGGATGATGGCCGAGACCGGGCGCCGGTCGGCCGCGATCTCGGCGAGCCATGGGCACACGCGTTCCTGGACCTGGCGCGGGCTCTCGCCGCCGGGCGGGCGGAAATCGAGCCCGCGGTTCTCGTTGGCGGCGACGCCCTCCGGGTCGTCGAGGCGCAGGTCGGCGAGGCTCTTGCCCTCCCACAACCCCCAGTCCATCTCGATCAGGCGCGGCTCGACGGTGGCGGCGACGCCGAGAATGGCGGCGGTTTCGCGCGCCCGGACCAGCGGGCTCGTGATCCAGCGCGCGCCGTGCGTCTCATCGGGGAGGCGCCAGGAGGCGACCTCGGCGCGGCCCGCTTCGCTCAGCGGCACGTCGAGCCGACCCTTGAGCCGTCGTTCGGCCGAGGCCGAAGTGCGGCCGTGGCGCAGCAGCACGAGCGGCGTCACGGCGCCAGCCCGGCGATGCGGAAGGCGCGCTCGAGCGCGCGCGCCGCTCTGGCGGGCCCGTGTCGGCCAGCGACCCAGGCGCGCGCGCGCGCGCCGAGGCTCGTCCTGAGCGCCGGCTCGTCGAGCAGTCGGCGGACGGCGCCCGCGAATGCCGCGTCGTCCTGGGCCGCGACCAGCAGGCCCGAGCGGCCGTCGCGAACCACCGCGCGCACGCCCGGCTCATCGCCCGCGATCACGGGGCAGCCCGCCGCCTGAGCTTCGAGGTACGCCATGCCGTACGCCTCGCCGATCCCCGGCCACACGAAGATGTCCGCCGCGGCGTAATACGCCGGTAACACGGCGGGAGGCAATGCCCCGAGGAACGCGACGTGGCGCGGGCCGAGGCGCTCGAGCGCGGCGCGACAGTCGACCGCCGCCGTCCCGTCGCCGACGACGACGAGCCGCCAGGGCCGGTCCATGACCCGCGCGAGCGCGGCGCCCAGCCGACGATAGGACTCGAGCTTGGCGCCGGGCCGCATCATCGCGACCGCGAGCAGCCAGGGTTGGGCGGGATCGAGCCCGTGGCGCCGGGCGATGCGCCCGCGCCCGCCCCGAGCGGCGCCGAACGGTGCCGGATCGAGGAACGGCGGCAGTGGGATCAGTCGTCGGCGCGGCACGATGCGCGCGAGCCCGGCGCGGTCGAGGGCGGTCATGGCCAGCACGGCGTCGGCCCCGGCGATCGCTTCGCGTGCCGCCTGGAACCCGCGCGACCACGGGCCGTCAGCCTGCTTGGCGGCGTGGGATGCCTCGGCGATCACGTAGGGGATGCCGAGACGCCGGGCGACGGTGGGTCCGATCCAGTCGGGCGCCTTGTGGTAGAGGTGATAGGTGAACCAGACGTCGGGCCGCCAGGCGCGGCGTGCGCCGTAGAGCGCGCCGAGCCGCTCGACCTCGGCGCTGCCCCGTGCCTCGATCCGGCGTTGTCGGGAGCGATCGCCACGACCCTCGAACGCGCGCAGCCGGGAGGCCACGCGGACGTCGTGGCCGCCGGCGGCCAGCGCCGAGATCAACGCCCGCGCCATGCGCCGGTCGCCCGACGGCACCCGGTGGTCCGGCGGCTTCATGGGCGCGTAGAACGCGACGCGCATGGCGGCTCAGGGCTCCAGGCCGAACTTGGCGGCGAGCCGGTCGATGCCGGTCGCCAGCGCGAAGTCGCGCCGAACGCGGGCCGCACCGGCCCGGCCGAGCCTTTCGCGCAAGCCCGGATCGCCGATCAGGCGCTCTAGCGCCGCGCTCAGGCCGGCGCGGTCCCCGGGCGCGACGAGCAGGCCGTTGACCCCGTCCTCCACCAGCTCGGGTACCGCGGAGACGCGGGTCGCGACCACCGCGAGCCCCTGGCTCTGGGCCTCGACCAGCACGTTGGGCAGGCCGTCGCGATCGCCGTCCGGCGCGATGCGTGGGGCGAGCGCGAACAGATCCGCCGCCCGGTAGTGCGCGAGCACGACGTCCTGCGGCTTGGCGCCAAGCCACTGGATGCGGTCGGCGATGCCGCGCCGCGCGGCCTCGCGCCGGAGCGCATCCCGCAACGGTCCGCCGCCGATGTGGACCAGGCGCCAGGCGAGCCCCGCGGGCAATGCCGCGAGCGCGGCGATCAGCTCGCCAAGCCCCTTCTTCGGTACCGCGCGCGCCACCGTCAGGATCATGACCGGGTCCGCCGGGTCGGAGCCATCGCGGGCCGGGCGCGCGCCTTCGCGCGGCGCGAAGCTCGCGGGGTCGAGGCCGTGGTAGACGAGCTCGACCCGGCCCTCGGGCGCGACCGCCGCGAGCGCCGCCGCGCCGGCCCGGCTGCACGTCACCGCCCAGCGGCATTCGGCGAGTTTCTCGTGCTTGTCCCAATCGGGCGTCGTCCAGATGTCCTTGGCATGGGCCGAGACCGACCACGGCAGACCGGTCATCAGTGCCGCGTAGCGCGCGACCGAGGCCGGCGTGTGCAGGAAATGAGCGTGAAGCCAGGCGAGCGACGGCGCCAACTCGGTTGCGAGCACGCACGCCTGGCCGAACCGGCGGACGCGGTTGGGCGTGGCGTCGCGCCCGAGATCGGCGAGCCAGGCGCGGCGCGCGGCCGCGTAGCCGGGCAATCGACGCGACTTTGCCCAGGCGCGCGCGACCCGCAGCGGGGCGTGCCACAGGTATTCGGGCAGGTAGCCGACCGGCGCGCGGATGCGGCGGTGGACCGGATGGACCGCGCCTTCGGTCGGCCGACGCAGCGAGACGATGCGAATGTCGAGGCCGCGGGCCTCGAGCGCGGCGATCTCCGCGGCGATGAACGTCTCGGAGAGTCGCGGGTATCCCTTGAGCACGAAACCGACGGTGCCGCCCGCGCGGGGCGGAGCCAAATTCGCCATCTCGGCCGCGCCGACCCGCTAGCGCGCGATCGCGAACCGCTCGCGCTCCCGCCACTCCAACCCGATGCGGACCAGGCGGTTGACGTTCTCGAGCCCGTCGAGCAACCCGGGGATGACCACGGTCGAAGGCAGCTTCTGCTGGGGCAGGTGGCGCAACGCGGTCGCCATGCGCTGCGGATCGCGCCGGCCGTCGTCGCTCAGCATGGCGACCAGGCCGAGTTCGGCCGCGCGCGTGGTGCGGATATACTGCTCCATGCGCGGCACCGTGCGCGGCACGATGATCGCCCGCTTGTCGAGCGACAATATCTCGCAGAACGTGTTGTAGCCGCCCATGGCGACAACCCCGGCGGCGCGCGCCATGAGCGTCTCGATGTAGGCGTCGAAGGTGATCGCGTGGAGTCGCCGGTTGGCGGCGATGCGGTGCTGGAACTCGGTCACGGTCTCGTGTTGCATGAACGGGCCGAAGACGATGAGCGCGGGCCACGGCGGCGGGTGGGTCGATTCATAGGCGCCGATCACCCAGTCGACCAGCGCCTCGCCGTCGCCGCCGCCGCCCGGGGTGACGAGCAGGTAGGGCTCCTCGAGGTCCAGCGGCTCGCGCGACGAGGATATCGTGTCGGGCACGCTGCGTCGCAGATATCCGGTGAACACCACCTTCTTGCGCACCGAGCGGGGCAAGCTGATGTCGGCGAGCGGGTCCCAGATCTGCGGCAGGCCGTAGACCCAGATCTCGTCGTAGAGGTCGCGCAACACCGGAGTGACGCCCTTGCGCTTCCACTCGGGGGCGAGATGGCCGGGCTCGTCGAGTACGTCGCGCAGGCCGAGCACGAGCCGCGTGCCGCGGTCCTTGAGCGTCTCGAGCGTCTCCTTGGCCTCGCCGCGCAGCCCCAGCGGCTCCTTGTCGACGATGAAGATGTCGGGATCGAAGATCTCCGCCGTGTGGCGGATGATCGACGCCCGCATGGCGAGCGTCTCCTCGATGTCGATGTGCAGGTTGAGCGAAGTGTACTCGCCGTTGCGCAGCTTGATGACGCCGGGGACCCGGACGAAGTCGACCCGGGCGCGGAAGTCGAAGCTGCCGATGATCGGCGAGCCCGACAGGATCAGCACCGACAGGTCGCGGAACTCCTCGACCAGCGCGTGCGCGATGGTGCGACAGCGCCGCAAATGGCCGAGACCGAACGTGTCGTGGCTGTAGATGAGGACGCGCGGACCCCTGCCCCGAGACACCATCCTCGCCCCTCCCCCGGCGTGGCGGGAGCCGGACTATGGCACAGGGCCGCCGCCCGCGCGAGTCGGGCGGGTTGGGTGGGTTCGCCGCTGTACCGCGCCGGGCGCGTCGGCTAAGGTGCCCCCCCAGCCCCAGCCCTCGCCGATGCCGAGCGATGGAATCAAGTATTTTTCGTTACATCATAAAGCACAGTAAGAGACAGCAGGTCTTCATAGTCCTCATTACCGCGCTGTCTCTGCCATTTTATTATATCTCTCTCGATGTTCCCAAGTTGATTGTAAACAAGGCGCTCGAAGGGAGCCAGGCAGATTTCCCAAAGCCGTTTGAAATTCTTGGCTTCGGGCTCGTGGACCTAGATCAGAAACCGTTGCTTTACGCGCTGTGCGCGTTGTTCCTTGTCTTGACGCTGATCAACGGCGGGTTCAAGTACTACATCAACGTCGCCAAGGGCATCCTGGGCGAGCGCATGCTGCGCCGGCTGCGTTACCAGCTGCTCGCCCGCGTGCTGCGCTTCCCCCTGCCGCACTTCCGGCGCGTCAGCCCGGGCGAGATCATCCCGATGATCACCTCCGAGGTCGAGCCGCTCGGCGGCTACATCGCCGACGCGATCGTGCTGCCGCTCTACTCGGGCGGGCTGCTGTTGACCGCGATCTTCTTCATTTTCGCCCAGGACGTCTACATGGGCGCGGCGGCGATCTCGCTCTACCCGATCCAGGGCTACCTGATCCCCAAGCTGCAGCGCCGGGTCAACCAACTCGGCAAGGAGCGGGTGCGCGAAGTGCGCAAGCTGTCGGAGCGCATCGCCGAATCGACCCAGACCGTCCAGGAGATCCACGCCAACGACACGGTGCGCTACGAACTGTCCGACTTCGCTGGGCGCTTCGGGCGCATCTACGACATCCGCTACCGCATCTACATGCTCAAGTTCCTGGCCAAGTTCCTCAACAACTTCATGTCGCAACTCACCCCGTTCCTGTTCTTCTCGATCGGCGGCTACTTCGTGATCGCCGGTGGCCTTTCGCTCGGCTCGCTCGTGGCCGTGCTCGCCGCCTACAAGGACCTGCCGGGGCCGTGGAAGGAGTTGCTCGATTACTACCAGATGAAGGAGGACAGCAGGATCAAGTACGAGCAGGTAGTCAGCCAGTTCGACCCGCCCGGCATGATGGCCGAGGCCGTGGTCGGCGGCGATCACGACACGCCGGCGCCGCTCGCGGGCGACATCGAAACGGTCAACCTCGGCTTCCAGGACGACGGCGAGCCGATGCTCGAGGGCGTCAACCTGCGCCTGGCGCTTGGCCAGCGGATCGCCGTGGTCGGCGACGGCGCCAGCGGCAAGAACGAGCTCGCGCTGTTGCTCGCGCGCCTGCTCGATCCAACGTCGGGCCGTGTCGCCGTCGGCGGCGTCGACCTCAAGGACGTGCCCGAGGCCCTGACCGGGCGGCGCATCACGTATGTCGGCCCGACGACCAGCCTCCTTTCGGCGAGCCTCGGCGACAACCTGACCTATGGGCTCAAGCACCGGCCGCTCAAGGAGGTCGAGTACGCCTCGAAGCTGGCCGAGACGCGCCGGCGCCACGCCTTGCTCGAGGCCAGGCTGTCGGGCAACAGCATGGACGACCGCAATGCCGACTGGATCGACTATCCGGCGGCCGGGGCCGAGACGCCGCCTTCGCTGACCCGCGAGATCGTGCGCGCGATGGACATCGCCGACCTCAGCCCCGACGTCTACCAGTTCGGGCTGAGGGGCACGATCGACCCCGTGCTCAAGCCGGACGCCGCCAAGCGCGTGCTCGAGGCGCGCGCGACGCTGCCGAGCCTGCTCGCCCAGGCCGACCTGGCCGACCTGATCGAGCCGTTCCATCCCGAGCGCTACAACACCAACGCCACCATGGCCGAGAACCTGCTGTTCGGCACGCCGCGGGGCGAGGACTTCGCGCTCGAGCGCCTGGCCGAGAACCCCTACGTCAGGACGGTGCTCGACGCCACCGGTCTGACCGAGGATCTGCTCGCCATGGGCCACGAGGTGGCGCGGACCATGATCGAGTTGTTCGCCGACCTGCCGCCCGAGCACGAGTACTTCGCGCAGTTTAGCTTCATCGGCTTCGAGGACCTGCCCGAGTACCAGGCGCTGCTACGCGGCGCCGAGGCCGGCCACCTCGACCGCCTGCCCGAGCCGGACCGCCTGCGCCTCCTGTCGTTGCCGTTCAAGCTGATTCCGGCGCGCCATCGGCTCGGCACGATCGACGAACCGATGCAGGAGCGCCTGCTCGTCGCCCGGCGCGCTTTCGCCGAGGGCCTGCCCGAACAATACCGACTGTCGATCGCCTTCTTCGACCCGGCCCAGTACAACGCGCTGGCCACGCTTCAGGACAATGTCCTGTTCGGCAAGCTGGTCTATGGCAAGGCGCACGCGGCCCAGAAGATCGGCGACCTGCTCGCCGAGCTGGTCGCCGCGTTGGGCCTGCGCGAGATCGTCATCGAGGCCGGGCTCGATTTCCCCGCCGGCATCGGCGGCACGCGGCTCACCGCGACCCAGCGCCAGAAGGTGGCGCTCGCCCGCGCCGTTCTCAAGCGGCCCGAGCTCGTCATCCTCAACGAGACCACGGCGTCGTTCGACGGGCCCTCCCAGGCGCACGTACTCACCAGCTTGATCGAGGAGTTCGCCGGGCGCACCCTGGTCTGGGCGCTGCATCGTCCGAGCCTCGCCAAGCACTTCGACCATGTGCTGGTGCTGAAGTCGGGCCGCGTGGTGGAGCAGGGCGCGTTCGCCGCGCTCGCCGAGGGCGACGGCCCGTTGGCCCAGATGATCGCCGCGGAGTGACCCCAGGAGTCGGACCATGAGCCTGCACGACGACGTCGAGGCGCTGCGCTCGATCCCGCTGTTCAGCAAGGTCGAGCCGAGCAAGCTCAAGCTCCTGGCGTTCACCAGCGACCGGCTCTCTTTCAACGCCGACCAGGAGCTGTTCCACCAGGGCGATCCGGGCGATGCGCTCTACATCATCCTCGACGGCGAGGCCGACGTGCTGGTCGACACCGAGGCCGGGCCGATCCGGGTCGCCTCGGTCGGCAAGCACGGGTTCTTCGGCGACATCGCCATCCTGTGCGACGTGCCGCGCACGGCGACCGTGAAGGCGAAGCAGCCGCTGACGACGCTCCGGATCAGCAAGGACCTGTTCTTCCAGCTCGTCACCCAGTTCCCGCAGATCTCGATCGAGATCATGCGCGAGCTTGCGCGCCGGCTCGACAAGACCACCCGCGACTACCGCGAGGCCGCCGCCAAGCTCAAGGCGCAGGCGTAAGGCGGAGCGGCGGGGTCTCAACCCGCCTTGCCTTCACGGCACGAACACGGTTGGCTCGGGCCTCAGCTCCTCGACCCGGCGCTTGAGCTCCTCGGTCACCGCCTGGGCGTCGGCCGAGTCGCGGATGACGCGCGGGGTCAAGAGGATGATCAGCTCGGAGCGCACCAGCCGGTTGTCGCGCGTGCCAAAGAGGGCGCCCAGGATCGGCAGGCCCGAGAGCACCGGGATGCCGGAGCGCCCGAGAATGCGGTTCTCCTGGATCAGGCCGCCGAGCACGATCGTCTGGCCGCTCTGGACCGCGATCGAGCTCTGGAGCTTGCGCTGCGCGATGGTCGGCGTGAGGACGCCGGTGTCCACGCTCTGGGAGACGTTGCTGACCTCCTGGTTGATGTCCAGCGTGACCAGACCGCCCGAGTTCACGCGCGGCGTGACCTCGACGATGACGCCCGTCTCGCGGAACTGGATGTTGTTGATGACGTTGGCGTTGTCGGCGGTCGATTGCTGCTGCTGGGTGATGATCGGCACCTCGTCGCCGACCTGGAGCCGGGCGGACTGGTTGTCGAGCACGAGCAGGCGGGGCGAAGAGACGATGTTGACGTCGGTGACCGATTCGAGCGCCTCGAGAATGGCCTTCTTGTCACCGTCGCCCGAGGTGTAGGTGTAGGCGAAGCCCGGGAACGTCGCGGCGATCGCGGCGCTGGTTCCGGTCGACAGCACCGCGGTCGAGACCCCGCTCTGCAGGAACGACTGCACGCCGTAGCGCAGCTCGTTGGTCAGCGTCACGTCGGCGATCACCGCGTCGATCAGGACCTGGAGCGGCACGATGTCGAGCTTCCTGAGCGCCGCCTGGATCATCCGGTAGTCCTCGGGCGTCGCCAGGATCAGCAGCGCGTTGGTCACCTCGTCGGCGATGATGCGGATTTCGCCGCCTTCGCGGAAGGCGAGCGCTTCGCTCGCGCGGGTCCCGGCGCGCGCCGGCGCGGTGATCGTGATCGGGCCGGGCGCCTCGGGTGCTGGCTCGGCCACCGTCGGCTCGCCCGTCGCGGTGGTCGTCACCTCGCGGCTGATGGCTTCGACCGGCTCGAGCCCCGGGGCGACCTCGGGCTTGCGCTCGGCGCGCGAGACTTCCTTCGCCTCGGCGCCGAACAGCTCGCCGAGAACGCCGGCGAGGTCGGCCGCCTTACCGTTCTGGACGTAGTAGACGAACAGGCGCTGACCCGAGGCGGTGCCGCGATCGAGCCGCTCGATCCACGCCTCGGCCTCGTCGAGGTACTGGGCCCGCTGGGTGACGACGAGCAGGGCGTTCAGCCGCTCGATCGGCACGATGCGGACGAGGCCGGCGAGTGGCCCCTCGGCCAGGTCGCCGAACACCGCCTCGAGCTCCTCGGCCGCCGTCTCCGCCGCCACGTTGTCGAGCGGGAACAGCCCGGCCGACAGGCCCTGGAGCCAGTCCACGTCGAAAATCCGCGCCATCTCGCGCAGGTTGGCGAGCTCGCGGCTGGTGCCGGCCAGCACCAGGAGATTGCGATCGACATCGGCGCGCATGATCGCCTCGGGCGGCAGGAACGGCTCGATGATCTGCGCCATCTGCACGACCGAGACGAATTCGAGCGGCAGCACCAGGATGCCGAACCCGGCGCGGATCTCCGCGCCCGAGGCGAGGTCCGGCATCGTCTGGCCGCCGATCGCCTCGATCGCGGGGACGACCCGATACGCCGCGCCGTCGTCGAGGAGCGCCGCGCCGTTCTGGCGCAGCACGGTCTCGACCAGGGCGAGCACCGCCTCACGCGTCACGGGCCGCGTCGTCTGGAGCGTCACCGTGCCCTCGATGCGCGCATCGAAGACGTAGTTGACCTTGAGGATGTCGCCCAGCACGTTGCGCACGAACTCGCGCAGCTCGATGTTCTCGAAGTTGAGGATGACATCGCCGTCCTCGGTGATCTCGGCGGCGCCGAGGCCGGGCTGGACGAAGATGTCGCTGCCGTAATAGCGCGCGGCCTCGGGCAGCCCGTCGCGCTCCGCCTCGGCCGCGGCCTGGTCGATATCGGGCTCGGCGGACGGTGCCTGGGCCTCGGACGGTACCGTTACGGGCGGCCACAGGGGGCGCGGATCGACCTGGCGGTTGCCCGTCGTCTCGCAGCCGCCGGCCAGCGCGGCGAGGGCGAGCACGACCCCGGCCAGCACATTACGTGCGCGCCGTGACACCCCTGGCGCGGTCGTGAAGAGGGTCCTCACCCCGACATGCCCTCCGATGGGATCGGTAACCCGCCCGTTGTCGATCCCGACTGCTCCCGCCGTAACCCGCATTCTTACACGCAGAGGGCGGTTTCGTGCTAGAGATCGAGGCGCGCGGCCTCGGCCACGGCCGGGCCGCCGAGGTCCCGCTCGGACCCTGAAATCGTGATCGAACGGCCATGGCCCGTTTCACCCAGCGCCTGACGCCCGAAGCGCGCCTCGGCTATCTCCTCTTCGTCGGCGCCGTGGCGATCGGCGCGACCTCCGCGCCGGTCATCGGGGCGCTCGCGCTCGTCCAAGTCGTGCTGTGGTGCGCCGACGGCCTGGGCGCGCGCCCGCTGGCCCGAACCATGGCTCGGCTCGGCGTTTTCGTTGCCGTTATCGGCCTGAGCTATGCCTTCGTGCCGCTGGAGGAACCTGGGCGCGACCATTGGGTGCCGGTTACCCTGGTGAAGTGGACCGTCGAGATCAACCTGGCGGGGCTCGGCGAGGCCGTCGTCATGAGCCTCCGGGTCGTCGCCCTGGTCCTGGCCAGCGCCTGGGTGCGCCAGAGCGGCCAGCCGGGCGACCTGATCGCGGGGCTCAGGCGGTTTCGCGTCCCGGTCTTCCTCGCGGTGGCGATCGACGGCACGCTGAGGTTGGCCGCCGATGGTGGCGTGCGCCCGCGCGGCGCCGGCCGGGGCCAAGGCGGCGGTGGGGGCGGCGGCAAGGCCGCGGGCGAGGGGAGCCTCGATGTCGCCGCCATGCGCTCGGGCCGCCTCGGCTTCGTCGACCGCATGATCGATCGCTGGCTCGAACGCGCCGAGGGCGCGCTTGCGGGCGCCGCCGGACTCGCCGCCGGCCAGGCGCGCGACGTCGCCGTCATCGTCGGACTATCGGCCGCGATCATGGCGCTCAAGCTGGTCCAGGTGCTGCCCGGCCTGCCCTTTGCATCGGGTCACAAGAACGTCCTGGTCGTGCCGTTCCTGCTGCTCGCCGCCGGGCTGACCAGGATGCGGTTCGGCGGGCTGTGGACGGGGATCACGGCGGGGACGGTCTCGGTGCTCATGGGTTACGGTAAATTCGGCGTGCTCGAGATCGCCCATTTCGCGGCGCCCGGGCTCCTGGCCGACCTGCTGCTGCCGCTGGCGCGGCTCGATGCCGCGCGCTGGCTCCGCCTGGTCCAGTTCGCCGTGATCGGCGCCGTCCTTGGGCTCGGGCGCTTCGCCGCCAACCTGCTCGTCATCGTCATCGCCGGCGCGCCGTCGGTGGCCTTTCTTCTGTTCCTGCCCATGCTGGCCTCGCAGGTCGCCTTTGGCGCCTTGAGCGCGCTGGTCAGCATGGTCGTGCTCGAACGGCTTAGGCGCGCCACGATGCCCACCGAGAGCCGGCGGGACGCCAACGAGCCGGGCTGACCAACCGAGGAGTCGTCATGTCATCGTTCGTCACCGGAGACGGCCGCACCCACATGCCGAGCGGCCTGATGCGCGAATCGCTGGTCAGCAAGACACTGATCGCCGCGACCGAGGGCGGCCGCGTGCGCCCCATGGTGCCGGGCGTCAAGTTCATCGCCATCGGCGGCCAGAGCATCATGGACCGCGGCGCCCTGGTCCTCTTGCCGCTGGTCGAGGCGATCGCCGCGCTGGCCAAGCGGCACAAGATGGTGATCGGCGTCAGCGGCGGCTCGCGCTCGCGCCACACGCTCGCGATCGGGCTCGACCTCGGCCTGCCGATCGGCGGGCTCGCCCGCATCGTCGGCTCGATCGAGGAGCAGAACCGCAACATCCTGCAGTTCCTGCTGGCGCCCCACGGCGGCATCACCTTCATCAAGGAGCATTTTCAGGACCTGTCGATGTTCCTGGCCGGCGGGCTGATCCCGGTGTGCATCGGCCAGCCGCCCTATCATTTCTGGGAGCCGCCGCCCGAGCAGGGCCGGCTGCCCGAGAACGGCGCCGACGTCGGGCTGTTCCTGATGGCCGAGCTGATCGGCGCCGAGCACATGGTGTTCGTCAAGGACGTCGATGGCGTCTACGACGCCGACCCGCGCAAGCATCCGGGCGCGCGCCGCATGGCCGAGGTCACCGCCGCCGAGCTCTTGGCGATGAACCTGCCCGACCTGCCGGTCGAGCGTGAGCTTTTGCACTGCATCGAGCGCTCGCGCCTGCTCGACCGCTGCCGGCTGATCGACGGGCGCGAGCCCGCCTTGCTCGCCCGGTCGCTCGACGGTGAGGCCGTCGGCACGCTGATCCGAGCCAGTACGCGGGGCCGGCCATGAGCCGCGATGCCGCCGGGCGCATCTGGACTGCGGGTCTCGACAACGTCTTCGCCGGCCAGACCACCTCGAACGTCGCGCTCTACGAGGCCTACGCCGATGTGCCCCAGGTCCGCGTGCTGCCCGACGTCTGGATCGTCAAAATCGGCGGCCAGAGCATCATGGACCGCGGCCGCGCGGCCGTGTTCCCGATCATCGAGGAGCTGATCCAGGCGCGTGACGAAGGCATCCAGTACGTGCTCGGCACCGGCGGCGGCACGCGGGCGCGCCACGTCTACGCGCTCGGCCTCGACCTCGAGCTGCCGACCGGGATGCTGGCCAAGCTTGGCTCCGGCGTCCCCGTGCAGAACGCGCGCATGCTCCAGATGCTGATGGCTAGGAACGGCGGCATCGTCGTCTACCACGACGACTTCGAGAAGCTGCCGCTCTACCTCAAGACCGGCTGCATACCCATCACCTCGGGCATGCCGCCGTTCGAGTTCTGGGAGAAGAGCCCCGACGTCGGGCGCCTGCCGGCCAATCGGACCGACGCCGGCATGTTCCTGTTGGCCGAGTTCCTGGGCGCGCGTGGCGTGCTGTTCGTCAAGGACGAGCCTGGGCTGTTCACCGCCGACCCGAAGAAGGACCCGAAGGCCACGCTGATCCCCGAGGCCTCGGCCGAGGACCTGCTCGCCTCCGGCCAGGATGATCTCATCGTCGAGCGCGTGGTGCTCGAGTACATGACGCGCGCCCGCCACATGCGCGAGATCCGGATCGTCAACGGGCTCGAGCGGGGCCAGGTGCTCGCCGCGCTCCGCGGCGAGCCGGTCGGCTCGGTGATCCGGTCGCGGGGACGCGGGTAGGGCGGGACTAACCGTCCAGGTTGATCGGGAACGGCACGGTGCCGAACTCGACGCCTTCGTCGTGGAGCGCCCTGGCCTCATCCTTGGTGGCGCGGCCGTGGATGTTACGCTTGGTGACTTCGCCGTAATGGATCTTGCGCGCCTCGTCGGCGAACTTGTCGCCCACGTCGGCGAAGTTCGTGCGGATGTGCTCGCGCAACGCCGCCGCGTAGGCGCGCGCCTCGCGCGGATCGGGCATCACGGCCGCGGCCGGCGTCGCCTCCGCCGGCGCCGCCTCGCGCCCCTTGCGCGTCGCGACGTTCGGCGCCATCACGGCCTTGTCGATCCTGGTCGAACCGCACGCGGGACAGCTCACGGCGCCGGCCTTGCGCTGGCGCTCGTAGGTCTTGCTGTCGCGAAACCACGCCTCGAAGACGTGGTCCTTGGGGCACTTGAGGTCGAACACGATCATCGTGGCCATCCTCCTGACGGCACGGAAAGGGATATGGCACGCGAGTCCTTAAAGGGCAAGGCATGGCGCCGTCTGGCGCCTGACGGGAGCGCGCCGTGACCCAGACACCACACGGGCCCTCGGAGCCGTCCCCCTGGGTCGTCCGCTTCGCTGGACTTGTGCCGGCCGGGGGCACCGTGCTCGATGTCGCGGCGGGGGCGGGGCGTCACGCACGGTTCTTCCTCGGGCGCGGGCATCCGGTCGTCGCCGTCGATCGCGACGTCTCGCGGCTCGTGCCCTCGGCCGGCCTCGAGATCGTCCAGGCCGACCTCGAGTCCGACCCGTGGCCCTTGGGCGAGCGCCGATTCCAGGGAGTCGTGGTCACCAATTACCTGCACCGGCCGCTGTTTCCGCCCCTGATCGCGGCGCTCGTGCCCGGCGGAGCGCTGATCTACGAGACCTTCGCGGTCGGCAACGAGCGATTCGGCAAGCCCTCGAACCCCGATTTCTTGCTCAAACGCGGCGAGCTGCTGGAGTTCGCGCGCCAAGCCCGGCTCACGGTCGTGGCCTACGAGGACCTGACGGTCGCCGAGCCCCGCCCCGCGACCGTCCAGCGCATCGCGGCGCTCAGGGAGGCGTCCTAGGGCACGTCCCAACGGGATGGGATTGGCGACGATCACGACGCCGCCCGTGGTTCAAGACGGCGCTTCGCGGGGCCGGGGGGGG
>JBBDQV010000139.1:24391-26200 GCA_040905845.1 Alphaproteobacteria bacterium
CGCCTCACCACGAACGGCATTTCTTGGGACCGTTCGGCCTGAGGAGGGCCGCAGGCCCGTCTCGAAGGCCGAAAGGGGCGCGACTGCAACCGACCGTATCCGTGTCTAGAACGCATAGATCACGGTGTCGTGAACCTCGTCCCGGACACGAGGATCGAGGCTCTTGGCGTCCACGAGGTCCACCGCGCGCCCGAGCGCGTCGGCCAGGAGGTTCTCGATGTGGACCAGATCGAGCAGCGACAGTTCCTTGGTTTCGTCGAGCGCACTCAGGAGATCGATGTCCGAGTGTTCGTCGGCATCGCCCCGTGCATAGGAACCGAACAAGCCGAGACGGCGGACGCCAAGAGCATGCAACTCGGCTTCCCGCTGCCGGAGAACGTCGATGATCGATTGGCGATCCATGGGGTTACGCTAGCGCGCGATCCGAGCCAGGGCAATCGCGACGCGCGGCGCATGGTGATGGCCCATGACGGCCTCATGGTCGCCGAGCCGCGCCGTCCAGCGCATCGCCGCGGTGAACGACTTCGATACCGGCGTCTGACCGCCTACTCCGCCGCGGCCTGGTCGTCGGCGCCGAGCTCGACGACTTGGTAGGGGCGGTCGTGGGCGAGCGAGGGGATCTGGCCGCGCACCTCCATGACCTTGCCGAGGTCGATGGTCGCCGTGATGACGCCGACGCCCTCGCCGCCGTCGGCCACCACCCGGCCCCACGGATCGACGATCAGCGAATGGCCGAAAGTCAGGTAGCCGCCGTCGTGCACTCCGTGCTGGGCCGGCGCGAACACCCAGCAGCCGGTTTCGATCGCGCGCGCGCGCAACAGCACGTGCCAGTGCGCGTCGCCGGTCAGCTTGGTGAACGCGGAGGGCACGCTCAGCATCACCGCGCCGGCCTTGGCGAGGTCGCGGTAGAGGTGCGGAAACCGCAGGTCGTAGCAAACGGTCATGCCGAGCGGGCCCCAGGGCGTCTGCGCCAAGACGGCCCGCGTCCCCGGCCGGTAGGTCGCCGATTCGCGGTAGCTCTTGCCCGGCAGGTCGACGTCGAACAGGTGGATTTTGCCGTAGCTCGCGGCAACGCCGCCGGTCGCGTCGAACAAGACGGAGGTGTTGGCGAGACGGCCGTCGGGCTCGAGCGTGGCGATCGAGCCGGCCATCAGCCAGCAGCCGAGCTCGCTCGCCAGCGCGCCGAAGCGCACGACGGCCGGGTGCTCGGCCAGCGGCCGCGCCTGGCCCTTGGCGATCGCGAAATTGCGCTGCAGCAGCGCCACGTTCTCGGGCGTCGCGATGAAGTCGGCGCCACGTGCCCGCGCCTCGCGGATCAGCCGTTCGGCGTCGTCGAGGTTGCGCGCCATGTCGGTGGTCGCCGAGGTCTGCACGCAAGCGAGGGTGAAGCTCGTCATGTCTTAACCTTTCAGCATGGGGTCGAGCTCGCCCTTGCGGTCGAGCGTCGCCAGTTCGTCGCAGCCGCCGATGCCGACCCCGTCGATGAAGATCTGCGGCACCGTGCGCCGGCCCTTCGCCCGCTTCAGCATCTCCTGGCGGCGGGCTCCGTCCATGAACACGTCGATCTCCTCGTAGACGACCTTCTTGCGCCTCAAAACTTCCTTCGCCCGCTGACAATAGGGACAGAAGGGCGTCGTGTAGATCTCGATCCTGGCCAAGCCGGGGCTCCGGGGACGACAACGGATTATAGCACCAAGCCACAAGGCGTCAGGGATCGACGCGGACGGCGCGGGCGAGCGCGAGCACGGCCACCCGGCGCGCGCCGGCGCCGAGCAAGACTCGGGCGCAGCCGTCCGCCGTCGCGCCCGT
>JBBDQV010000140.1:0-26199 GCA_040905845.1 Alphaproteobacteria bacterium
GTGCCCTACCCGCCGCGCTCGTTCGACGCGGCGACGGCGAACCAGTGCTGGCTCTACTTCGACAAGCCCGCGACGCTCGCGGAGCTCGACCGGGTCCTGGTTCAAGGCGGGCTGCTGGCGATCAGCCATGTCTCGTGGCTGGTGTCCGACCCGATCGCCAAGGCGACCGAGGAATTGGTGCTGCGCGTCAACCCGGCGTGGACCGGCGCGGGGTTCGGCGGCGACATCGGGCCAACGGTGCCCGATTGGGCGCGCGACCTCGTCTTCGTCGGCCTGTTCGCCTACGACGAGGCGATCCCGTTCACGCGCGTCACCTGGCGCGGGCGGATTCGCGCGTGCCGGGGCGTCGGCGCGTCGCTGTCGGACGACGACGTCGCCCGCTTCGATCGCGAGCACGACGACCTGCTCGCGCGCATCGCGCCCGAACGGTTCACCGTGCCGCACCGCCTCGACGCGCGGGTGTTCCGGTTGCCGAGGTAGAGGCCGGACTGGTTCAATCATGCCGTTCGTGGTTCGAGACGCGTTGCTCCGCAACGCTCCTCACCACGAATGGATCTCGGAACTTCCGTTCGGGCTGAGGAGCCGGCGCAGCCGGCGTCTCGAAGTCGGAACGATCCGATCAACGCGGGTTACGTCCAGGCATTCGCGGTGGCGGCGAAGTCGGGGCTCTCGGCCCTGACGACGCAGAAGCGTTGGCCGGTCGGCGCTTGCATCACCCACCAGTCGCGCACTTGCGCCACGCGCCGCGCGCCCAGCGCCTCGAGCCGGCAAACTTCGGCTTCGATGTCGTCGGTCTCGATGTCGAGGTGGACGCGGCTCGGGTGCTCGACCCGTTGGACCTCGACGTGGAGACCGCCAGGGCCGCGGGCGAGCGTGACGTAGTTCGGGTCCGCCGCACTCGGCGCTGCGCCGACCGCGAGGCCAAGCGCGCGGCTCCAGAATGCCGCCGCGGCACCCAGGTCGGCGACCTGGCAGTCGATGATGAAGCCTCCGAGGCGACTGCGATGCATCGCGACTATTCGGCCGCGGCGGTCGCCTTGGCGAGCGCGTGCTCGATCGCGGCGAGCGCCGCCTGGGCCCGGCCCGCGTCCGGGCCGCCGGCCTGGGCCATGTCGGGCCGCCCGCCGCCGCCCTTGCCGCCGAGCTCGGCCGCGCCGACGCGGACCAGCGCGACGGCGTCGTAACGGTCGGTCAGGTCCTCGGTCACGCCGACGACCAGCGCGGCCTTGCCGTCGGCGACCGCGACGAGCGCGACGACGCCCGAGCCGAGCCGGTGCTTCCAGGCGTCGGCAAGGCCCTTGAGATCCTTCGCCGGAACGTCGACGAGGTGCTGGGCGGCGAGCTTGACGCCGCCGATATCGCGCACGTCGTCGCCATTGGACCCACGGCCGCCGCCGAGGCTGAGCTTCTTGCGGGCCTCGGTCAGCTCGCGCTCGAGCCGGCGGCGTTCCTCGATCAGCGCGGCGACGCGCGCGGGTACCTCGGCGGGGGCGACCCTGAGCAGCGACGCGACGGCGCCGAGCCGCTCCTCCTGCGCCGCGAGGTGCTCGCGCGCGCCCTCGGCGGTCAGCGCCTCGACGCGGCGCACGCCGGCCGCGACCGCGCCCTCGGCCACGATGCGCAAGATTCCGATGTCGCCGGTGCGCCGCACGTGGGTGCCGCCGCACAGCTCGACCGAATATGCCCGGTCGTCGGCGGTACCCATGGCGACAACGCGCACCTCCTCGCCGTACTTCTCTCCGAACAGGGCCAATGCGCCGGCGGCGACCGCGTCGTCGGGACTCATCAGCCGCGTGCCGACCTCGGCGTTGGCCAGGATCTGGCGGTTGACGTCGGCCTCGATCGCGGCCAGCTCCTCGGCCGTGACTGCCTTGGGATGACTGAAGTCGAAGCGCAGACGGTCGGGCGCGACCAGCGAGCCCTTCTGGACCACGTGGTCGCCGAGCCGGCGGCGCAGCGCCTGATGCAGCAGGTGCGTCGCCGAATGGTTCGCCCGCAGGCGGCGCCGACGCTCGCCGTCGATGGCGAGCCGCACTTCGTCGCCGACCGCAATCCGGCCCGCCGTGACGGTGCCGAGATGAACGTGCAGCGCACCGAGCCGCTTCTGGGTGTCGCGCACTTCGATGCGCGCGCCAACCGGCCCTTCGACGATGCCCGCGTCGCCCATCTGGCCGCCCGATTCGCCGTAGAACGGGGTCTGATTGACGACGACAGCGACCTCGGTCCCAGCGCCGGCCGAGTCGACCTCCTTGCCCTCGACGACGAGCGCGACGACCTTGGCCTCGGCTGCCTCGACCGCGTAGCCGAGGAACTCGGTCGCGCCGGCGCGTTCGCGAACCTCGAACCACACGCGCTCGGTCGCCTGATCGCCCGACCCGGCCCAATGGGCCCGCGCCGCGGCGCGCTGGCGCTCCATCGCGGCCTTGAAGCCGGCGTGCTCGACCTTGCGGCCCTGGCCGCGCAGCGCGTCCTCGGTCAGGTCGAGCGGAAAGCCGTAGGTATCGTAGAGCCTGAACGCGACCTCGCCGGGCAGGTCGACGCCGGCGGGCAGCGCCGCGACAGCTTCGTCGAGGTGCCCGAGGCCGCGCTCGAGCATCTCGCGAAAGCGCGATTCCTCGAGCTTGAGGGTCTCGGTGACGAGCGCCTGCGCGCGCCCGAGCTCGGGATACGCCGTGCCCATGGCGCCGACCAGGGCCGGCACGAGCCGCCACATCAGGGGCTCGCATCCCATCATGTGGGCGTGCCGCATGGCACGGCGCATGATCCGGCGCAGCACATAGCCGCGCCCCTCGTTCGACGGCATCACGCCGTCGGCGATCAGGAAGCTCGCCGCGCGCAGATGATCGGCGATCACCCTGTGCGCCACGCGGTGCTCGCCCGAGGCCGCGACGCCCGAGGCCGACTCCGACGCCTCGATGAGAGCGCGGAACAGGTCGATCGCGTAGTTGTCGTGGACGCCCTGCATGACCGCGGCGGTGCGCTCGAGCCCCATGCCGGTGTCGATCGATGGCTTGGGCAGGTCTATGCGCTGTTCGGGCGTGACCTGTTCGAACTGCATGAAGACCAGGTTCCAGATCTCGATGAAGCGGTCGCCGTCGGCCTCGGCGCTGCCCGGCGGTCCGCCCGGAATGTCGGGCCCGTGGTCGTAGAAGATCTCCGAGCACGGGCCGCACGGGCCGGTGTCGCCCATGGCCCAGAAGTTGTCCTTGGTCGGGATGCGGACGATCTTGGACTCGGGCAGACCGGCGATCCTGCGCCACAGCCGGTGCGCCTCGTCGTCCTCGGAGTAGACGGTGACCATGAGGCGGTCCACGGTCAGCCCGAACTCGCGGGTGATGAGCGTCCAGGCCAGCTCGATCGCGAGCTCCTTGAAGTAGTCGCCGAACGAGAAGTTGCCGAGCATCTCGAAAAACGTGTGGTGGCGCGCGGTGTAGCCGACGTTGTCGAGGTCGTTGTGCTTGCCGCCGGCGCGCACGCACTTCTGCGCCGTCACGGCGCGCGCGTAGGCGCGCGTCTCGTTGCCGGTGAAGACGTTCTTGAACTGCACCATGCCGGCGTTGGTGAACAAGAGCGTCGGGTCGTTGTGCGGCACGAGTGGGCCCGAGGCGACGACCTCGTGGCCGTGCTTGCGGAAATACTCGAGGAACGCTGAGCGGATGTCGTTGACGCTGTGCATGGC
Organism: Alphaproteobacteria bacterium; assembly: GCA_040905845.1. Classification (GTDB taxonomy): domain Bacteria; phylum Pseudomonadota; class Alphaproteobacteria; order SP197; family SP197; genus VGDP01. The sequence continues at coordinate 3,680 of JBBDQV010000140.1, forward strand.
CCGGCCCGGTCGAGCATCGCCGCCCCTCTTCGGCATGAAACGGAACGGCGTCCTCGCGCGCCGTTCTTATCCGGTCGCCCGCGCCCTGTCCATCAACGGGGGCGGCGGCTCCCCGCGGCGTTCCCAAGAAGCGGTCGCCATGCTACGAGATCTCGCACGATGCTGGAACCTCTGCAAAAGGCCGGATTTGATATTTTGGCGCTTCATCACGCGGAAGCGATTCTGCTTGGCGACATGCCGACTGTCGTCGATGACCTCGAAGCAATCCTGGCCGAGCTCGAAATCCCAATCGAGGAGCTCGTGCGCGGCGGTGGCGGCGAGGCCAAGTTGACGCAGCGCTTGCGGCGAGCCTTTGCATCACGAGGCTGGGAAAAGCGAACGATTGAAATCCGCAAGCTCATCAATGGACAAGAGATATCATCGCTTTCTCATGAAATCGATCACGTCAAGGCCATCGGGCCGCACCTCATCGCGCTGGAGATTGAATGGAACAATAAGGACCCCTTCTTCGACCGCGATCTGGAGAGTTTCAAACGCCTCCACGCCGATGGCGCGATCTCCGTCGGAATTGTCGTAACCCGGGGCGAAAGCCTCCACTCGAGCCTTCGGGAGCTTGTCGTTCAGTTCGCCGTTGACCGCGGGATCAAGTCCCTCGCGGACCTCGATCGTTTCGGATATCGGCCAACGGCGCGACAACGCCGAGAGGTCGAGCGGCGATCAAGCTCAGCCGCGCGCAACTTCGCGCAGGCATGGGCCGGAGCCTTCGTCGCCGACAAGTTCGGCGAATCGACGACGCATTGGAGGAAGCTGTCGGACCGCGTCAGCCGTGGCGTAGGTAACCCATGCCCACTTCTGTTGATTGGGATACCCAAGTCCAGTGTGATCGCCTAGTCCGCACCGGTCGACGCGCCAGAGGCGGCGCGGCTGTGATGCGCATAGGTCGTCCACGATGGGAAATACCCGTCGTCCGCCTCGGCGCCCCAGCAAGCCCAGCGCCTTCGTGTCCCCCGTGAGAAAAGCTCGATGAACGGTCCCGGCGAGCACGTCTCGATGATTTCATATTGTTCGTCAGGCTTGCGCGAGTGCTCCCGCTTGCGCGTCGCCATGTAATTCACCTGGCGACGCCCGGGCGCGAGCGTCCGCGCGTTCCTGCCACGGACTCCGAAGAGCAGAAGTTCCGTGACATTGCGGAAGTAGAACCCAACGCCCCGGCCATCCGGCCCGCCGTCCTTTCTAACCTTGTGCCAGACAATGTTGCTCTTGTAATCGAACCCCCACGCGCGAAGGACGTCGAGCCCGTGGGGCAGCAGCGCGTTGGGAACCCACAGATACAGATGAGCCGTCTGATCGGCGATCTCCGATACTGGTAGTGCCGCGATTTCTTCCATGCTCATAGTGCCGTAGCGGTTCAGACGCCTATGTTCCGGCGCCATCTTCCCGGTCCGGTTGGTGAAGCGCCAAGGGGGATCGGCCAGGATCGTCCGGAACTTCCGCCCGCGAACGAACTCCAACAAGTCGGACTTCGGCGACATGTGCTCACCGCTAAATGGACTATGGGAGAAGATCCCGACCGAACGAGGCGTGTCAATGCCCACGTCGAAGAGATCGTCCTGCCGCGGATGCATGACATGTTCTCCGCACTCGAACCATGCCGCTAGCGCGACTCGGCGGCCGTCGCGGAACGTGGGGCTGCTACTCCCCGGCGCTTGTGTCCTCGCTCGCGTCTTCCCCCCCGCCGCCCGTGCTGGCGCCGGCGACGAGGCCGGCGTTGGCGCGGATCGCGGCTTCGATCTCGGCCGCGATGTCCTTGTTCTCCTTGAGGAACAGCTTGGCGTTCTCGCGGCCCTGGCCGATGCGGCTGTCCTTGAACGAGAACCACGAGCCCGACTTGTCGACCACCCCGGCCTTGACGCCGAGGTCGACCAGCTCGCCCTCCTTCGAGATGCCCGAGCCGTACATGATGTCGAACTCGACCACCTTGAACGGCGGCGCGACCTTGTTCTTGACCACCTTGACCCGAGTTTGGTTGCCGACCACCTCGTCGCGGTCCTTGATCGCGCCGATGCGCCGGATGTCAAGCCGGACCGAGGCGTAGAACTTGAGCGCGTTGCCGCCCGTGGTCGTCTCCGGGTTGCCGAACATGATGCCGATCTTCATCCGGATCTGGTTGATGAAGATCACCAGCGTGCCCGAGCGCGCGATCGAGGAGGTCAGCTTGCGCAAGGCCTGGCTCATCAGGCGCGCCTGGAGCCCGACGTGGCTGTCGCCCATCTCGCCCTCGAGCTCGGCGCGCGGAACCAGCGCGGCGACGCTGTCGATGACCAGCACGTCGATCGCGCCGGAACGCACCAGCGTGTCGGCGATCTCGAGCGCCTGCTCGCCGGCGTCGGGCTGCGAGATCAGGAGCTCGTCGGTATTGACGCCGAGCTTTCGCGCGTAGAGCGGGTCGAGCGCGTGCTCGGCGTCGATGAAGGCGCAGGTGCCGCCCAGCTTCTGGGCCTCGGCGACCACGTGGAGGGCGAGCGTGGTCTTGCCCGAGCTCTCGGGCCCGTAGATCTCGGCGACGCGACCGCGCGGCAGGCCGCCGATGCCGAGCGCGATGTCGAGCCCGAGCGAGCCGGTCGAGACCGACTCGATGTCGACGGCGCTGTCGCTCTGGCCGAGCCTCATGACCGAGCCCTTGCCGAAGGCCCGCTCGATCTGGCTGAGCGCGGCCTGAAGCGCCTTCGACTTGTCCATCTCGTCCTTCTCGACCAAGCGCAGCGATGTGGCCGCCATGAGGTTTCTCCCACTATCCATGTCCGCGCGAGCCCGCGCAACGACGGGTTTGTACGTCATTTGTTCGCGCTCTGCAAGAATAAAATGAGAACGAACAGGGTCCGTTCGGGGCTCAGTCGAGCACGCCCTGGAGGGCGTCCTTCACCTTGGCGGCGAGCTGCTTGAGGCTGAAGGGCTTGGGCAGGAAGCCCACCTGGTCCAAGGCGTCGAGACCGCCCCGGAACGCATCCTCGGCGTAGCCGGAGATGAACACGACCTTGAGATCGGGACGCACGGCGCGAATCTCGCGCACCAGCGCCGGGCCGTTCATGTGCGGCATGACGACGTCCGTGATGAGGAGATCGATCGTCTGGCTCGGCGCGTGCACCGCCTCGAGCGCCGCCTGGGCGCTGTCCGCCTCGATGACGACGTAACCCTTGCCGCGCAACGCGCGCGCCGCGAACGCGCGCACGACCTCCTCGTCCTCGACCAGCAGGATCGTGCCCTTGCCGGTGAGATCGACCGGCAGCTCCCGGGTCGCCGCGGCCTCGCGCGGCTGGCCCGATGCCTCCAAGTGGCGCGGCAGGTAGATCGTGAACGTCGTGCCCCGGCCGACCTCGCTGTCGACGAAGATGTAGCCGCCGGTCTGCTTGACGATGCCGTAGACCGTCGATAGCCCGAGCCCGGTGCCGGCGCCGACCTCCTTGGTCGAGAAGAACGGCTCGAAGATCTTGCCCAAGATCAGCTTGGGAATGCCGCGCCCGGTGTCGGCGATCTCGACCACCACGTAGTCGCCGGCGGGCATGATCTCCTGGCCATGTCCGTTGTCGCTCGCGCGCCGTTCGTTGTAGGTGCGGATCGCCAGCCGTCCGCCCTCCCCCATCGCGTCGCGCGCGTTGACCGCCAGGTTGATGATGACCTGCTCGATCTGCCCCGGATCGCCCTTGATCAGCCCGAGGTCGCGACCGTGGACCATCTCGAGCTCGATGCTCTCGCCGATCAGCCGACGCAGCAGATGCGACAGCTCGCTCAGCACGTCGGTCAGGTCGACGATCTTGACCTGCAGGGTCTGGCGCCGCGAGAAGGCCAGGAGCTGGCGCACCAGGCTGGCCGCGCGATTCGCATTCTGCTTGACCTGCATGATGTCGGAGAACGACTGGTCGCCCGCCTGGTGGCGCATCAGCAGCAGGTCGCAGAAGCCGAGCATCGCGGTCAGCAGGTTGTTGAAGTCGTGCGCGATGCCGCCCGCGAGCTGGCCGATCGCCTGCATCTTCTGCGACTGGGCGAACTGCATTTCGAGGCTCTTCTGCTCGGTCGTGTCGATGACGTGGAGGATCAGCCCGTCGACCTTGCCGTCGGGCTTCCTGAGGCAGCTCGCGTAGAGCGCGACGCTGATGTCCGCGGGGCCTTCCAGGCGAACCTCGAGCGGCGGCCGGCCCGTCGTGTCGTCGACCGCGTCGGTGATCCAGCGGGCGGCGTGGGCCCGGTCATCGGGGCTGACCAGATCGGCGAAGGAAAGCCCGAATAGCTCGGCGCCCCCGTCCACGGTGAGTCGTCTCAGCGCCCGGTTCCACTCGACGATGCGGCCCTCGGGGTCGAGCATGGCGATGCCGATCGGCGCATCGTCGAAGAACTGGACGTAGCGCGCGCCGCTCACCCGGTGCGCGGGCGAGCCGGCGACCGCCGAGTCGCACTGCACCAGGCCGACGAGGATGGGCTGCCCGCCCGCCGTCGCGGACCGGCGCGTGGTCACCACGACACCCAGTGGCTCCTCGGCCGCGACGGCGAGCGAGAGCGGCGCCGTGCCCGTGTCCTCGGCGCCGAGCAAGGCATCGAGGCTGCCCCCGGCGACCAGGTCGTCGAGTCGCGTGCCCTCGCCGATCAGCTCCGCGCCGTCGCGCCCGAGCCACCCTGCCAGCGTGCGGTTGACGTAGAGCAGCGCAGCGTCCTCGCCGCAGACGAAGGCGCCGACCGGCATGGCGTCGAGATAGGCCTGAAGCCGGTCGCGCTGGGCGGCGGCTTCCGCCTCGCTGGTGGCGAGTCGGCGGAGCGAGCGCGCCTGCGCCGCCATCTGGCGCTCGGCCACGATCACGGCGCGCGACGCGGCGTGGCGCACGATCAACGCGCAAGCCACGCCGAAGGCGAGGATGACGGCGGCGACGGGCCGGGCGAGCCCGCTCGCGCCGCCGCCGGCGCCGTCGAGCGCGAACCACACGCCCCCCGCCACGGCCACGGCGCCGAGCGCGACGACCACGGGCAGCCCGAGGCCGCGTGCCGGCACGTGCTCGCCGGGCACGAGGGTCGTGGTGGTCGATGCCCGGTCGGTCATGCCCCGTCAACCTTCATGGACGAAGTGCTAACCGGCAAGGCTTAAGACATCCTTAACCCCGGTCGGTCGCCGAGGGCCGCGGCGGTCGAGGACGGGACGGCGGCCGGGGCGGCAGCTTGCCTTTGAGCCTCATGACGTAGCCTATCACTCCGGCGACCGCCTTGTAATGGTGCTCGGGAACGTAGGAGTCGAGGTCCGTCGTCTCGTAGAGGGCGCGCGCCAAGGGCGGATTCTCCACGACCGGGACCTGGTTCTCCTCGGCGACCTCGCGAATCTTCTTGGCGATCCGATCGGCGCCCTTGGCGACCACCTTGGGGGCCGGCATCGAGGCCATGTCGTACTTCAGGGCGACAGCGAAGTGCGTCGGGTTGGTCACGACCACGTCGGCCTGGGGCACGGCCGCCATCATGCGCCGACGGGCGCGCTCGAGTCGCAATTGGCGCAGGCGCGCCTTGACCGTGGGGTCGCCTTCGGTCTGCTTGAACTCGTCGCGCACTTCCTGACGGGTCATACGCATCTGCCGATGGTGCTGAAGCTTCTGGAACAGCAGGTCGGCGCCCGCGACGAAGGCCATGACCGCCGCCGCCGCGACCAGCAGCCGCAGCGACAGCTCGCCCAGGAGAACGCCGGCAAGGGCGGGATCGAGCGCGACCGACTCGACGACTCGGCCGCGCTCCGGCCACAGCACCGCGCCGCAGACGCCCCCGACGATGGCGAGTTTGGCGACGCCCTTGGCGAGCTCGACCAGCGCCCTCAGGCTGAACAGCCGCTCGACGCCCTTGATCGGCGACAGCCTGTCGAGCTTGGGCTGGATTGGCTCGAGCGAGAGCACGGGCCCGTGCTGGATCAGGCCGGCCAGGATGGCCGCCGCCACGAACAGGCCGAACGGCAGCGCGAGCGCGAACAGAAAGTCCTGACCCACGCTCTGGACCAGGACGACGAGCGTCGCCGGATCGAGCGAGAGGTCGCCCGCCCGGGCCAATGTGCCGGCGAGCGACTCGACGAGCGAGGCGACCGAGGCGGGCGCGGCGGCGGCCGTCGCGACCGCGGCGGCCACCAGCATGAACCAATGCCCGACCTCGCGCGATGACGCGACCTCGCCCTTTTCGCGCGCCTCGTCGACGCGACGCTGGGTCGGCTCCTCCGTCTTTTGGCTTTGGTCCTGGGACTCCTCGGCCATGGCCCTAGCCCGTCACGAAGGTCGCGAGCCGGTCGGCCACGAAGTCGACGTACCACAGCAACATGGTCGACAGGGCGACCGTGAACAGCGCGATGCCGAACCCGATCTGGACGGGCATGATGACGAAGAAGACCGGCACCTGGGGCATCAGCCGCGCGAGCACGCCGAGCCCCAGGAAGAAGACGACACCGGCCACGATGAGCGGGGCCGCCAGCTCGACCGAGACGCGGAATGCCGCGCCGAACCAATCGAAAGCGAGCGCCGAGACGTCGCCGACCGGGGGCAGGCCAGTGGGTGGTAGAATGCTGTAGGTCTCGGCGATGGCGGCGAGCATCGTCAGGTGCAAATCCGTCGCGAACAGCGCCACCGTCGCGGCGATCGTCAAGAACCGGCCGATGACCGCGAGCTGATCGCCCTGGGTCGGATCGAACGCCGAAGCGGTGGCGAGCCCGGTCTGGGTCGCGACCAAGGAGCCCGCCACGGTGACCGCGGAGACGAGCAGGCGCACGACCGTGCCGACGGCGAGCCCGACCAGGGCCTCGCGCCCCACCAGCAGCAGCGCGTCGATGCCGTCCGCGGGGATCGGCGGCAACGTGGGCGCCGCGATCGGCGCGAGCGCGGCCGAGACGAGCAGGGCGAGACCGAGCCGCGCGCGCGCGTAGACGAACGCTTCGCCGAAGCCGGGCAGCACCATCATCGCCGCGCCGACGCGCGCGAACACGATGAACACCTGGTAGAGATTGGCGGTGACGAGCTCGGCGAGCATCAGCGGATCGTGACGATCAGGCCGAACAGCTCCTCGCCCAGGTCGACGATCACGGAGATCATGAACGGCAGCGCGACGATCGCGGTCACGAACATGGCGACCAGCTTGGGCACGAACGTCAGCGTCATCTCCTGGACCTGGGTCAGCGCCTGCAGCAGCGAGACGCCGACGCCGACGACCAGGGCTGCCGCCATCAACGGCGCCCCCGCCAGAAGCGTCGCGAACAGCGCGTCGACCGCGACGTCGACGACGGTGCCTAGATCCATCCCCCCTGCCCCGGCCCGCTCGGCCGCACGATCAGATCGGCATCCGGATGATGTCGTTGTAGGCCTGGATGACCCGGTCGCGCACCGCAATCACCGCCTGCAGCGCGACCTCCGCGTCGGTCACCGCGGTGACCACCTCGTTGAGGTCGGCCTGGTTGGCGACGGCCTGCAACGACACGGCCTCGCCCTTGGCGACGGTGCCGATCGCGTTCTCGAGCGCGCCGGAGACCATGGCGGCGAATTCGCCGCCACTCTTGCCGGGCGCGCCCCCCGCCTGCTCCAGGGATTTCGCGGCCTGGGTGTAGGCGGCGACGGCGCCGTTGATCTTGCTGAGCATGTCGTCCTCCTCGGATCGGGTGATCCCGGAGGCCTACCTGGCACCGGGCGGCTGGCCTCAGCCGCGCAGCAGGTCGATGGTGCGCTGGACCATCGTCTTGGTGACTTCGATGACGGCGAGGTTCGCCTCGTAGCTCCTGAGCGCCTGGCGCATGTCGGTCATCTCCACCATGGGGTTGACGTTGGGCAGCAACACGTAGCCGTCGGAATCCGCGCTCGGATGGCCGGGATCGAAGCGGCGCTCGAACTGCCCCTTGTCGAAGGTTTCGCCGGCGATACGCACGAGCTCGACGCCGGTCGCGCGATCGAGCTCGTTGGCGAACAGGACGGTCTTGCGCCGATAGGGATCGGCGCCGGGCAGCGCCGAGGTCGAATCCGCGTTGGCGATGTTCTCCGCGATCACGCGCATGCGCTCGCCCTGGGCGCGCAAGCCCGCGGCCGCGATCAGGTTCGTTTTTGTCAGGTCCATGGCCGATTACCCGTTGGCGCCGCGACCGAGCGCGAGCTTCACCATGTCGACGTGCTTCTTGTAGAGATTGACGGCGAGCTGATACGCCGACGCGGTTTCCGACAGCTTCAACAGCTCGCGCTCGACCTCGACCCCGTTGCCGACCGTGTTGACCTCGGCATCCGTCACCGTGGTCGTCGCGAAGGCGCTCGTCCGCTGGCCCGGCGGGACAATATGGCGGGCGCTCGTGGTCCACAACGCGAGCTTGCCCGACAGCCCGGCCACCAGGTCGGCGAACGTCGGGGCCGCGAGATCGAGCGGCAAGTAATCTGGCGTGTCCGAGTTGGCGATGTTGCGCGCCAGGACTTCGTTGCGCTCAGCCAACCATTCGAAGCGGCCGTTGAGCGCGGCGAACAATGGCAGACTGGAAAGGTTCATGCGCCTCGATCGAGGGGCCGCGGGATGCGCGACTCTCCGACAGTGCCCTGAACATTCCGTTAAGGCGCGTCGGATGACGCATGGCGCGTCTTGCGATAAGCTCGGCGAGGAGTCGGAAGCGGGGGGGCGCGCCGATGCTTTACCTGACGCGCAAGGTCGGCGAAGCCGTCATCATCAACAACGACATCGAAGTGACGGTCGTCGAGGTTCGCGGCAAATCGATCAAGCTGGGCTTCACCTTTCCGCCCGAGGCCTCGGTCCTGCGCAAGGAACTCCACGAGCGCATCAAGGCCGAGAACATCGCGGCGGCGACGGGCGATGCCGGCTTGATCGTCGAAACGGTGTCCGGCGACCTGGGTCCGCGGCGCGACTGAGCGAGAGCAATATCCGATCGGATGGAATCGACGGGCCGTCAAAGTCCGGGTTGTCATTCCCGGGCGTCGCGAGAGCGGCGAACCGGGAATCTAGGGCCACGGCACGGGTGGTTGCCCTGGATACCCGGCTCCGGCCTGCGGCCGGCCCGGGTATGACAAGTTCCGTAGGTCGATCCGAACGGAACACGCTCCAGCGTTTCATGGTCCGTTAACCCTGAAGCGGCAGAATCTGCCCCGCGCGGACGCCGCTTGGCCGTCCGCGGGGGAGGATCACACTCGGTGCGACCCGCAACTGCGTCCCCCGCCTTCGTCGCGCGGCTGCGCGCGGACGGCGAGCGGCACGCCGTCGAAGCCCCGCTGGCCGTTTCGGACGAGCTCGCCGATGACCTCGCATCGTCCGGGCTCGGCCACGTCGTGAGCGAGCCGGTGCTGCGCGTCATCGCGGCCCTGGTCAGCACGCTGATCGACGCCGACGGCCGGTCCGAGGAGCCGCGATGACGACGCCCGTCGCGAGCTCGAATTTGACGGCCGCGAGCGACCTGGTCGCCGCCATGCGCCGCGAGCTTGGGCGCGACGCCGACGCGGATCTGTCGCCCCTGCTCGGCGTCGTCGAGGCCGCGTGCCAATCGATCGGGGCGTTGCCCCGCGACGAGGCCCGCGCGCTGCTGCCCCGCGTGGTCGCCCTGCTCGACGAGGTCGAGGCCCTCGAGCGCGAACTCGACGCGGTTCGCGACAAGACGAAACGACAGTTGAGCGGCCTGGCCCAACATCGCCAGGCGGACTCGGCCTATCGCGGCGGCCCGCGCCGACGCTAGGGGCTCGATCGTGGACACCGTGGACACCGTGGACATCCTGCGCTTCGTCGCCGCCCTAGGCGTCGTCCTCGGCTTGATCGCGCTGGCCGCGTTCGCGGCGCGGCGGTTCGGAGTCGGCGGCGTGCCCCAGGGCCGCGGCGGCAAGCCGCGGCGGCTGGCCGTGACCGAGGCGCTCGCGCTCGACGCCAAGCGCCGCCTGGTCCTGGTCCGTCACGACGGCCGCGAGCATCTGTTGCTGCTCGGGCCCGCCGGCGACCTGGTGGTGGCGCGCCGGCTCGAGGCCGCCGGGCCCGGCTCACTCGAGGGCGCGCCGGGCCGGCTTGAGCCGAAGCTGCCGTGATCGCGCGGGCGCTCCTCCTCGCGGCCCTGGTCGCGCTGCCGGTGACGGCTCGGGCGCAGAGCCTCAACCTCGATCTGGGCGCGGGCTCCGCGACCACGACCATCTTCCAGATGATCGCCCTGCTGACGGTGCTGAGCCTCGCGCCGTCGATCCTGGTGGTCGTGACCTCGTTCACGCGCATCGTCGTCGTGCTGTCGTTCCTGCGCAGCGCGATGGGCCTGCAGCAGACGCCGCCCAACACGGTGCTCGTCAGCCTCGCGCTGTTCCTGACCGCGTTCATCATGGCGCCGACGCTGACGACGGCCTACGACGACGGCATTCGCCCGCTGCTCGACGAGGAGATCGACGAGACCGAGGCGTTCAGCCGCACCACGGCGCCGCTCCGCACATTCATGCTCGGCCAGGTGCGCGACAAGGACCTCGCCTTCTTCATCGACCTGTCGGGCGAAGCCCGAGTCGCGACGCCCGAGGAAACGCCGCTGCGCTCGTTGATCCCCGCTTTCATGATCAGCGAGCTGCGCCGCGCCTTCGAGATCGGTTTCCTGATCTTCGTTCCGTTCGTGGTCATCGACATGGTGGTCGCCTCGATCCTCATGTCGATGGGCATGATGATGCTGCCCCCGGTGATGATCTCGCTGCCGTTCAAGCTCGTCTTCTTCGTCCTGGTCGACGGCTGGCACCTGGTCGCCGGCAGCTTGGTGCAAAGCTTCGCGACCTGACGCCCGGCGCCGCGCCGGGCCCGCGATGGTTCGGGTGACTCAGTTGACGTCGGTGGGGGCCGCCGGGCCCGCGGCCGCGGTCGCCTTGAACGACGCCATGAACGCCTCGAAGTCGGAGATGTCGGCGATGGCCGCCGGCAGCGCGTGCCAATCGCCGGACGCCGGGCCTTCCGGCGCAGTCACCAGCGCGAACATGTCGCGCCGGGGGTCGTCCTCGAACAGCCGGGCGAAGCGTCGTCCGGTGGCCGCCGCGGCGGCCAGGTCGCCCGCCGTCGCGTAGCCCACCGCGAGACGCAGCGCGAGCGCCCCGCGATCGCCCCACGGGCCGTCCACGACGGACGAGCGCGACAGCAGGGACTCGATGTGCGATGTCGCGCCGGCCCAGTCGCCGTCGCGCCAGGCCATGTCGGCCCTGAGCCAGACCGCGTCAATGCCCAGGTCGCCGGCGAGCGCCAGCCGGGCCTCCTCGATCCGCCCGAGGGCGGCGAACGCGCGCGCCTGGGCCATGCGCCTGCGGTGAAGCAGCGCGGCCGGCGTCGGCTCCTCGCCGAGGGCCGCGAGCGCATCGAGCGCCGCCTCCGGGTCCCCCGCCGCGAGGCGCAGCTCGGCGACGCGCAGGCCGACGCGCGCGCGCGCCTCGCCGCTCAAGCGACCGGCGAGCTGCTGCTCCAGCAGATCGCCCGCCTGGGCCACCAGGTCGACCTCGGCCAGGCGCTCCGCCAGGGACTCGATCAGGGCGTCGCCCTCGGCGCCGACGGGGGTGAGCTCCTGAAACTCCTGGAACACCGCGAGCGAGCCCAAGGGCGAGAGAAACTGGCTCGCGGTCCCGATCATGATGTCCTTGAACAGCTGGGCCATGCGGCGCGCCGTGTCCTGGGTGTCGGGCGCCTCCGGGACGTAGGTGATCAGAGTCCGCATGGCGACGAGCGCGTCGCGATGCTGCTGGTTGACCAGATAGAGATCGATCAGACGCCGCAGGCGGCGCCACTCCCTGTCACCGCCGCGCCAGGCGAACGAGAGCTGCTCGAGCGCTTCGATCGCGTCGGGCGTCGAAATGGCGTTGCCGCGCACCAGCGCCTCGACCGCGGCGAATCGTGCCTCCGCCGCGACCAGCCGGTCATCGCTCGTGGCGAGCGAGCGCCAGATCTGGACCGCCTTGTCGGTTTCGTGCAGCGCGTCGCGAATGTAGCCGGCGACCAGTACCGCGCGATCGCGCAACTGACCGGTCGGCTTCTTGCCCACGGCGATCGCCAGCACGGCCTGGGCCACCGCCGGCTCGCCGCCCAGGGCGAGCCCCCGGGCCATCTCGAGGCCGAGCCAGGTGCGCAGGCGCTCGGGCAGGTCGACCCAGTCGACCGGCATCTTCGAGTAATTGGCCGCGACGGCGGCGTAACGACCTCTCATTCCGTCGAGAACGGCGCGCCAGCCGTCGACCCAGCCGCCGCCAAGCAGCGGATCGTCGAGCAGCGCGGCCGCCTCGCGTACCCGGCCAAGCCGTAGCAGGATCACGCCCGCGAGTGCCTGAACGTCGGGCCGCGCGGCGGTCTGTGGCGACTCGATCGAGACCCGCCTGATCTGACCCCACGCCTCGACGACGAAGCCGCTGGCGAACAGCGCGCGCGCGACATTCAGCCGCTCGATCGCCCGATGCGCCGGGTCGCCGTCGAGCGCCAGGCGGTTGGCGGCCTCGGTCAGTGCTTCGGGGCTCGACACCGCGCCGCGTAGGTCGAGGAGGCCGTCCGCCGCGATCGTGCCGGCGGCTGCTTCGAGCACGAGCGCGACCGTGTCGGCGCCCACCTCGACGGTCACGCCCCTGGCCAGGCCCGCGACGCCGATGCCCTGGCTGGTCGGGACCAGGCGATAGCCGAGGGTGGCGATGTCGGCGACGACGCCGGCACCGGGCGCCGGCAAGGGAACCAGGGTGATCGAGTCGCCCTCGGTCGGCGCCACGGTGACCGGGGCGCCACCACCAGCCACTCGGATGACGACCTTCAGGTCCTCGCCCGTCTCGGGCATAAGGGGACGCGCCGGGGGACGAGCGTCGCTCGCGAGCCGCACTTCCCATATCGCGCCCTCGCGCGTGACCTCGGCACCATAACCTTCCGGCACCGTGCAGCCGAGCACCGTGCCCGACGAAGCGTCGAGCCGGGCCAGGTCGGCGCAGGCGCCGCCGCTGGACGCGCCCGACAGGAGCGCGTCGAAACGGCCGTCGAACGCCACGACGAACGTGGTGCCGCGCACGAGGGCGGCCATCGCGATCGGGCGGTTGACGACGAAGCGAAGGCGCACCGCACCGTCCGATGAGCGAATGACGCGCGCGAGCATCGGCCACAGGGCGCCGTCGATCCGCGCGGGCGGCACGGGGCGACGCATGGCGACGAGCTGCGACGAGGCGACGCCGAGCGGGCGACCCGGCCGAACGGCCGAGAGCAAGACGGGCGGCACGACGGTGATGGGCGACGCGACGGCGGGATCACGCGGAGTTGGGTCCTCGATGCTCGGCGCCGTCGCGACCGAGGCGGGCTCGGGCTTTGGCGCCGGCAGAGGCGGCGCGGGGGACGCGCGCGGGGCCTCGGACGCGGCCGCCGGTGCGCCGCGTACGATGTCGACAACGACGCGGTGGCCGACCGTCGTCACCTCGGCCGAAGCACCCTTGACGGTATCGATTCGGACGCGCCCGTCGGCCTCGGGAACGACGCGGCTGACCAGGGTGACGACGCCGGACTCGAGCCCGGCCAAGTCGAAGCGCGCGGCACGGTCGAAGCTGAGGCGCAGGCCTCCGGCGTCGCGCTCCAAGTCGTAGCCGACGCTGGCGGGCCAATCGAACACGATGCGCAGCCGGCCGTCCTCCTCGTTGGCGCGCACGGCGACGACCGGCGTTTCGGCGGCGTTCGCATCGCGGGCGCCGGCGGCGAAATCGAGCACGACCCTGGTGCCGGCCTCGAACGACGTGACGCCGACGCCGGCGGCGAGCGTGGCGAGGACGCTGCGCCCATCGGGACCCAGGGCAAAACGGCTGACCAAGGGGCCGAGGACGCGCCGCGCGGGCCAGAGATCGACGTCGAGGGCCGCGTCGAACGCGAGGCGCATCGCGTCGCCATCGCGCTCGAGGTAATGGCCCACGGCGTGCGGCCAATCGAACACGATCCGGACGTAGCCGTCGTGGCGCCCCGTCCGCACGCGGACCGCCTCCGCGGCCCACGACCATGCCGCGGGCAGCAGGATCAGCGCGACCGCCACGGCCACTGCTCGTATCGATGTCTTCATGGTGCTCCCCTCGCCTCCTCGGCCCCTCGCCTAGCGGGTCGCCTCCCCCGTATCGCGGACCCTGATCTCGATCGCATCCAGCCGATCCGCGTCAGCGGCTGCTAGGGTGCCGAGGATCGCCAGCGGACGGCCGTAGCCCCCGGCCCGCAGGGACTCCGCGACGGCCTCGGACGCGGCGAGGCCCGCCGCGAGCGCGCTCGGGGCGTCGGCGGCATCGCGCGGCGCGACGATCGCGACGATGTCGATTCGATTGTCGACGAAGCGAAACGCCTGGCCCATCGTCGCGAGCGCGGCACGTGCTTCGCCCTGGACCCAGCTGCCGCCCGATCCGGCGGGTGACGAAGGCAGGGTTATGGTCAAGCCCCGGCGCTCCTCGCGCAGCACGGCACCCAGAGGCGCCAGGACCGGCATGACCGTTTCTTCCGCCAAGGCCACGAGGTAGCCAGTGTCGAGCGCGAACAGCTCGTCGTGAAGCGGCACGTTCGCGTCGGCCGTGGGCCCGGTCCTGGTCGCGTCGGGGCTCGGCACGAGCTGGCGCGACACGGCCCGCGAGAACTCGAGCCACGCGGCCGGCCGCGGCGTCGCCATCGACAACTGCACGACGAAGAACGCGAGGATGAGGAACCCCAGGTCGGTCAGGGTGATCGCCCATCCGGGCGGTCCGCTGGGCGCCCTCGAAGCCCGCCGATCGTGGCGCGCCGTCATGGACCCGCCCCCTCGGCCGCCGGGCGCCAGCCGATGGTAAGGACGACGTCGTCGGCGAGGGCATCGTCACGACCCGTGACGATGAGCGAGGCATCCACGCCGAACCCCGACACGCTCGATGCCAGCCGCGCGGCGCGGGTCAGCGCCGTGTCTCCGGACGAACCCGCCGGTCCGACGCGAATGTCGAGCGACAAGACGATGCCGTTCAACGGTTCGTTGATCGCGGCCGCCAATTGTTCGAGCAGCTCGGCGGCACGCGGCCGCGCCACCGCCGAATCGCCGACGAAGAGCACGCGGCCTGGAACGATGATCCGCGCGGCGCCGCCGTCGTCGACGGGCTCGAACGCCGAGACGGACGCGATCGTCTCGAACATGCCGCGGATGCGATCGTGCAACTCGTTCAGCGCCAGGGCATCGCCGACGCTGGATACGAACGGAGCCCCTGTCTCGGCCTCGCCGAGGATCGGGCCAAAGGTCGCCGCGACGCTTTGCAGGACCGCCATCGAGCGCGGCGCGTCACGCTCCATGGTCGCGCTCAGCACGGCGAAGAAACCGAGAAGCAGCAGCACGAGGCTCAGCATCGGCCCCACGTGGCCGGCGCCCCCAGTCGACGCGGAGCCCCGGCGCCGACCGTTGCTAATCGCCGCGCTGGCCGCCATGCCCGATCGCTAACGCCGGTTCAAGCCGGCCGGTCTCAGCCGAAGCTCGCGAGCAGCGCATCGATGTCGTCCTGGTTGTTGCCCTGGCCCGGAAGCTGCGGGCCGTGCATCAGGTCCGCGGCGGACGACGGTTCGGCCTTGGCGAAACGATCCAGCTCGCTGCGCCGCTTGCGCACCTCGTCGCCGAACACCCGCGCGAGGTCGATGATGCGGGCCTCGATGTGGCCGAGCGCGGTCACCACCTTCTTGATTCGCTGGCCGGTGATGTCCTGGAAGCTGCACGCCTCGAAGATGCGGATGACCTGGTCGCGAACGTCGCCGGCGCCGAGCTTCTCGGCCGCGGTGTCGATGATTTCGGCCGCCTCGAGGATCGTTCCGGTGGCGACCTCGGTCGCCTTGACGATCGCGTCGAGCTCGTCGGTGGCCTTGGGCAGATGCTCCTCTCGAATCTCCTCCGGATAGAGCGCCGCGATCTCGTCGCGCGCCCGGCGAATGTAGTCGGTGAGCCCCTCGAGCTCACGGTAGAGCCTGAGGTCCGTCGCCGTCAGGTCGCCGCTGATGGTCGACATGATGCTGGTGACGACCTCGGTGATCTCGTCGATGCGGATCTGATCCCCGCGCGCGGCGCGCAGCTGCTCGATCCGCGTCGCGATGGCCGGTGGCGCAAGACTCGAGGCGTCGGGGTTGGTCATGGCTGTCGTTCCCTGTTCACGATGCTGGCTTCAGAACTGGCCGATGACGGACTGGAGCTTGCCCTTGAGGGTCTCGGCGTTGAACGGCTTGACGATGTAGTTGTTGACGCCCGCTTCCTTGGCGGCGACCACGTTCTCGGTCTTGCTCTCCGCCGTGATCATGATGAACGGCGTGCCCTTCAGCTTGGCGTCCGAGCGGACTTGCTTGAGCAGATCGAGTCCAGTCATCGGCTCCATGTTCCAATCGGAAATGACGAGGCTGTAGGCGCCACCCTTGAGCTTCTGCAGGGCCTCGCCGCCGTCGGACGCCTCGTCGATGTTCGTGAACTTGAGCTGGTTCAGCAGGTTCTTGATGATCCTGAGCATCGTCTTGTAGTCGTCGACGATCAGGATCGGCATGTTGAAATCGACAGCCATGTTCGCACCCTCTCGGCCCTCGCGCCGTGGTTGTGTCGCGGCAACTCTATCGGTGGAACGTTAACCGTTAGTTTGTGGCCGCGGCCGTTGGCGGCAGGTCTCGGCGGCGGGCCAGGTCCTGCGTCACCTCGCGGGCGCGGTCCGCGTTCATCAGCGCCAGGATCGGGGCGACCTTGGCCTCTTTCATGCGCTCGATCACGTCGAGCAGGATCGACGACTCGAGTTTGTCGAAGATGGGCGCGGCATTCTTCGGCTTCATGTTCTCGTAGATCTTGACCAGGCTCTTGAGCTGCTCCTCCTGGACCTCGTCGTGGCGAACGACCGAGGCCTCGAGCTCGACCTGCAAGGCCTTGAGCTCCGCGATCCGGTCCTCGACGCGGCGCTGGACCACCAGGAGGGCTTGCTCGCGGGTATCGAGATCGCGCGCGCGCGCGTCGAGCTCGGCGCGGCGGTCGGCGAGCTGCTGGAGAATCGCCAGGTCCTCCGCCGTCAGCTCTTCGAGGCGCACGGACGGCGCGGCGCCGTCGGCGTTCGTCGCCGCGGCTTCGCCGGTTTCGGGCGGGACCTCGGGCTCGGCCATCGCGTCGGTGGCGGGTTCCGTGCTTGCCGCGGTTTCCTCCGAGCCGGCGCCGAGCGCGATCCGCACGCCGAGCTCCCCTGCCTTGACGGAGACGAGGATCGCCGTGGCCAGGATGGCCGTCGCCAGGAAGCGGAACCGCCGGCCAGCGAGACGAAACATCATCTTGCCGACCTCATCGCATCGGCCAGGTCGCGTTCGACACGCGACCGCGGCCGTGCCTTGCCGGCGGCGCTCGCTTCGACCGTCCGTGCATCACCCTCCGCGAGCCGCTCGGCGCAGCGCTCGCCGCGCTCGGCCAGGAACGCGAGCTCGTCTCCGATCGAGCGGGCCTGCTCGACGAGCCGGCCGAGGCGCGCCCCGTCCTCGGCGCCCGCGGAGCGGAAGGCGGCGAGCGACGTTTCGGCGCGCCCGATCGCTTCGAGCAGGGCCGCGACGAGCCGCGACATATCGGCCTGGCCGCCGCGCAGCCGGGCGAGGCGACGGTCCAGCACCACGCAATAGCCGATCATGGTGGCGATCAGCGCCACCAAGCCCGTGTCGACGGCGAGGCCCACGGTCATCGCGCGTTCCAAGCGCAGCGCAGCGGGGCGTCGAGCCGGATGGCGACGTTGCCGCTGGCGCGTCCGATCTCGCCGCTGCCCATGACGACCCCGCCCGATCGTAACCTTACCGGCGAATCCGGCACGGCGTTCAACAGGAACGTCTTGCCGACGCTGAGCGCCGCCACGTCGTGCAGCGAGACGACGAGCTCGTCGAGCACGGCCTCGATCTCGATCTCGGTCGACCACAGCACCGTCGCGAGGTGGTTCTCCCAGATCGCGTCCTGGCCGAACTTTTCGCCGACGAACATCTGGAGCAGCAGCTCGCGGATCGGTTCCAAGGTGGCGTAGGGCAGCAGGATCTCGATCTGGCCGCCGCGATCGACCATGTCGACCGTCAGTCGCGCCAGGATCGCCGCGTTGGCCGGTCGCGTGATGCTGGCGAAGCGCGGGTTCGTCTCCAGGCGTTCCAGTGTGAAGGTCACCTTGTGCAACGGCTCGAACGAGGCCGCGAGGTCGGTCAGGATGACCTGGACCAGACGCTCCACCAGGTTGCGCTCGATCGTGGTGTAGGGCCTGCCCTCGATGCGCATCGAGGCCGCGCCGCGCCGGCCGCCGAGCAGGACGTCGACGACCGCGTAGACGAGCGCGCTGTCGACGGTGACGACGCCGTAGCCCTCCCACTCCTCAGCCTTGAACACGGCGATGATCGCCGGCAACGGGATGGAGTTGAGGTAGGTGCCGAAGCGCAGCGAGGAGAGCCCGTCGAGCGTCACATCGACATTGTCCGACGTGAAGTTGCGCAGCGACGTCGACAGCACCCGCACCATGCGGTCGAACACAACCTCCAGCATGGGCAGTCGTTCGTAGGACACGAGCGAACTGTTGAGGATCGCGGCGATGCCGCGCGGGCTGCCGTTCTCCTCTTCCGCCGCGCCGAAGCCCAGCAGGCTGTCGATTTCGTCCTGGTTGAGGACTCGTGTGGAATCGACCGGAGCGTCGCCGTCGCTGGCCATCGCGGCCCATTCCGCGGCCAGCGCGTCGCCCGCGTCGTCGCCCGCGCCGCCGTCGCCGGCCATCGCGGCCCACTGGGCGGCGAGCTTGTCACCCTCGTCGGGCGTCGCGGTTGGAACTTTCTCTTCGGCCATGGCTCAAGCGCTCCGTGGCGCTCGCTACTGGACGAGCACGGACCTGAACAGCACGTCGCGCACCTGAACCGGCGCCGCGGCCTTGTTGACCCTGATCAGCAGCTCCTCCTTGAGCCGATACAGACCCTCGGAGCCCTTCAGCTCCTCGGGGCGCAACTCGCGAAGGTAGACCTGGAAACTGTCGACGATTCTCGGCATCAGCGTGGTCAGCAACGTCGTGTCGGCCTCGGCGTCGAGTTCGAGCGCGACCTGGATCTTGAGGAACGAGTTCTGCCGGCCCGACGTATTGAGGTTCACGAGCAGGTCCGGAAGGTCGAAGAACATGATGGCCGGCGCCTCTCCGGCGTGCTCTTCCTCGGCGGCCAGGCCTTCGCCCTCGGCCGCTTGTTCGACGCCCAGCAGAGGATCGAGCACGCCCGCGACGTAGGCGCCTCCGCCGCCCGCGAGCAGCAGAACCGGAACCCCCGCGAGCAGCAGGATATTCCTGAGTCCCTTACCCTTCTTCGCGGGCGCCGCGGCGGCTGCCTCGTCCGTTGGACCCGCGTCCTTGTCGAGTGCTACGTCGGCCATGAGCGCCCCATCGTTCCCCCGCGTGCCATCGTTCGGCGACACCGGGGAACCTTAGGGCGCGACCGGTTAACAACACGTAAGGCCGGCAGCTTCTGCCGGGCAAGCCGTGCCCCGAGACCCGCGCTGCCTAGCCCCGGGTCGCTCCGCTGGGCGCCAAGCCGTTGATCGAGCGCGATTTCGAGCGTGGCACGGCACTTGCCCCATGGCTCGGCGAGGACCCGCTCACAAGGGGCACCATGGAGACGCTCGAAACGGTCGCCCTGTCGCGCATGTCGACGATGTCGCGCCAGATGGACATCATCGCGAACAACATCGCGAACGTGAACACGACCGGCTTCAAGGCCGCGCGCATGTACTTCTCGGAGTACGTGCAGGACGCCGGCGAGGATTCGATTTCCTACGTCTACGACTACGGCACCGTGCGCGACTACGGCAACGGCCCGCTGGAGTTCACGAACAACCCGCTCGACGTGGCGCTCGACGGCGAGGGCTTCTTCGTCGTCCAGACGCCGGATGGCCAGCGCTACACGCGCAACGGCCACTTCCGGCTCGACGAGCAGCGCCAGCTCGTCGCCACCGAGGACTACGAGGTCGAGGAGACCATCGAGCGGCGCCTGGTGACGACCGACGGCTACCCGGTCATGTCGGCGCAGGGCGACGCGGTGGTCGTCGCCAACGCCGAGACCATGGAAATCTCGCCCGACGGCGTGATCAAGGTCAACGGCGCCGTGCTCGATCGTCTGCAAGTCGTGAACTTCGAGAACCCACAGGCGCTCGAGCAGGCCGAGGCGAGCCTGTTCAAGACCGATCAGGTCCCGGTTCCGACCGAAGGATCGAAAATCATCCAGGGTGCCCTCGAGGTCTCGAACGTCCAGCCGATCGTCGAGCTGACCCAGATGATCGAGATCATGCGCAGCTTCCAGGCGTCCCAGAAGCTGATCCAGGACAACGACGAGGCGATCCGGCGCGCGATCCAGACGATCGCCGGGGTCACCGCCTAACCGACAGGAACCCAGCGGAGCCCTACGACCATGAGATCGATGAGCATCGCGGCCACCGGCATGCTGGCCCAGCAACAGATGGTCGACGTCATCTCGAACAACATCGCCAACATGAACACGACCGCGTTCAAGCGCCAGCGGCCGGAGTTCCAGGATCTTCTCTATCAGAGCCTGCGCCGGGTCGGCGCCGCCTCGTCGGACGCCGGCACGATCGTGCCCTCGGGTGTCCAGGTCGGCCTCGGCGTCAAGACCGGGTCGGTGTACCGCATCACCGAGCA
Organism: Alphaproteobacteria bacterium; assembly: GCA_040905845.1. GTDB lineage: Bacteria > Pseudomonadota > Alphaproteobacteria > SP197 > SP197 > VGDP01. The sequence goes on from JBBDQV010000140.1 coordinate 24,304, forward strand.
GGGCTCGTTCGTCAAGACCGACAACCAGCTCGACGTGGCGATCCAGGGGCGCGGCTACTTCAAGATCCTGCTGCCCAACGGCGACGAGGCCTTCACGCGGGCCGGCGCCTTCCAGATGAGCCCCGAAGGCACCGTGATCACCATCGACGGCTACCAGGTGCAGCCCGGCATCACCATCCCCGCCGAATCGACGTCGATCTCGATCAACGCGACGGGCGAGATCATCGTCAAGCTCGATGGCCAGGTCGATCCTCAGGTCGTCGGCCAGCTCGAGCTGTCGAACTTCGCCAACGACGCCGGCCTCGAGCAGATCGGCGACAACCTGCTGCTGCAGACTCCGTCCTCGGGCCAGCCGATCTCGGGCACCCCGGGCTCGACCGGCTTCGGCACCGTCACCCAGGGCTTCCTGGAAGCCTCCAACGTCAACGCGGTCGCCGAAGTCACGGCGCTGATCACGGCGCAGCGCGCCTACGAGATGAACTCCAAGGTCATCACCACGTCCGACGAGATGCTCGCCGCCATCACCCAGCTTCGTTGAGGCTAGCGGCCCATGATAACACTCCGCCACCGTGCCCTCGCCGTCCTGGCCGTCGTCGCGCTCGCGCTGCCGATCGTCGCGCCGGCGCGGGCCGACAGCACCGTGGCCGTGCCCGTCCTGGCCGAGGCCTTGGGGCTCGGCGAGGTCATCGACGCCGAAGACGTGGTCTGGGTCGAGCTGCCGTTCGGCAAGGTGCCGCGCAACGCCATCCTGGACGCCAGTGGGCTGATCGGCATGACGCCCAAGCGGCTCATCCGCCCCGGCCAACCGGTGCGCGACGGCGACGTGGTCCCGCCGGTGATCGTCAAGCGCAACGGCGTCGTCGTCATGGTGTTCGAGCGCGCCGGCCTGCTGCTGACCGCCAAGGGCAAGGCGCTCGAAAACGGCGCGGCGGGCGAGGTCATCCGCGTCGAGAACCTGTGGAGCGGCATCGTCGTGCAGGCCCTGGTCCTGCCCGACGGCGTCGTCGAGGTCGGGCTCGGCGTACCCGTCGCCCTCAACTGAGGATCGGACCGTGATCAAAGCCATGAACCGCCGCTTGTTGACCGTCCTCGCCTGCACCGTGCTAGGCGGCTGCGGCGCCGCCGAACGGTTGTCCCAGGTCGGCCAGACGCCCGAGCTCAAGCCCATCGAGAACCCGGTCGCGACCGCGAGCTACCAGCCGGTCAGCATGCCGATGCCCCTGCCGGAGCCGGCCGCCTACAACCCCAACTCGCTGTGGCAGAACGGCGCCCGCGCCTTCTTCAAGGACCAGCGGGCGGGCCGCGTCGGCGACATCCTGACCGTGACGATCCAGATCTCGGACCAGGCGAACCTGAGCAACCGTTCGCGCCGGACCCGCAACAGCACCGAGGACGCCGGCATCGACGGCCTGCTGGGATTCGAGAACGAGCTCGGCGCCGTGTTTCCGAACTCGATCGACGCGAGCGCGGCCCTCGACCTCGATTCGGCCTCGGAGTCCGATGGCCGCGGCGACATCACGCGAACCGAGACCGTCGATCTCGTCGTCGCCGCCGTGGTCACGCAGGTGCTGCCCAACGGCAACCTGGTGATTCGCGGCAGCCAGGAGGTGCGCGTCAACTATGAGGTGCGCGAACTCTACATCGAGGGCGTCGTCAGGCCCGAGGACATCAGCTCCTCCAACCAGATCCGCCACGATCAGATCGCCGAAGCGCGCATCGCCTACGGCGGGCGCGGCCAGATGTCCGACGTGCAGCAGCCGCGCTACGGCCAGCAGATCATCGACATCATCTATCCGTTCTGAGGCCCCGCTCGGAAGCGCGCGGCGCGCCATCATGTACGCTCGTCATGCCCGGCCTTGTGCCACGGCTGTCCGGTTGGGGCGAGCAACGCTGTTC
>JBBDQV010000141.1:0-25802 GCA_040905845.1 Alphaproteobacteria bacterium
GGGCAGGGTGTGGGCGGGCGGCTCTAGCTCAAGGGAACACGCGCTACGGCCACAGCCACGCGGCGCCGCGCACGCCGCTCGAATCGCCGTGGCGGGCGCGGACCAGCTTGGTGCCGACGACGTCCGAGAAGACCCAGCGTTTCCACAGGCGCGGCACGTCGCGCGTGAGCCGGTCGATATTGGACAGGCCGCCGGCGAGCACGACGACGTCGGGGTCGAGAAGGTTGATCACCGCGGCGAGCGCTCGGGCGAGCCGCTCCACGTAGCGATTCATCACCGCGCGCGCCGCGGCCTCGCCCGCGTCGGATCGTTCGGCGACCACGTCGGCGCCGACCGTTCCGCCGTACGCCATGGCCAAGGCGGGGCCCGACAGGAACGTCTCGATGCAGCCGTCCCGGCCGCACCAGCAGCGTGGTCCCGGCCATTCGTCGCGCGCGGGCCAGGGCAGCGGGTTGTGGCCCCATTCCCCGGCGATGCCGTTGGCGCCGGTCACGAGCGCGCCGTCGACGACAAGGCCGCCGCCCACGCCGGTTCCCAGGATGACGGCGAACACGACGCGCGCGCCTGCTCCGGCCCCGTCGCGCGCCTCGGAGATCGCCAGGCAGTTGGCGTCGTTGGCGAGCCGCGCCGGGCGCCGCAGCGCCCAGGCGAGGTCGCACGCCAACGGCCGGCCGTTGAGGCAGCGAGTGTTGGCGTTGCGCATCAAGCCGGTGACCGGCGAGGGCGAGCCCGGAACGCCGACGCCGACGGTCGCCTCGGCACCCAGCTCGCGCTCCGCCTCGGCCACCAGGGCGGCGACGGCGTCGATGATGGCCTCGTAGTCGTCGGCCGGCGTCGGTCGTCGGCGGCGCACGAGCTCGCGGCCGCCGTCGTCGAGCGCGACGACCTCGATCTTGGTGCCGCCGAGATCGACGCCGATCCGCACGTCACGAGGCCCGGAGTTCGAGGTCGTCCTCGATCGCCGCGACGACGTCGGGCCAGGTGTCGGCCCGCACGTGGCTCGCCGGCGCCGGGCCGATCAAGCGCGCGAGCCGCGCATGGCCGACGAAATGGACACGCATGACATGGCCGGCCAGGCGCGCCACGTCGGCGTGGTGGGTCGGGCTGTCGTCGATGAAGTAGGCGGGCGCGCCCGCGCGCCTGGCGAGCTCGCGCACCGCCGGGCCCTTCGCGCCGACGTTGGCGACCAGGGCGTAGGGCATGGCGTGGCGCTCGAGGGCGCGCCGCCGGGCCTCGCGGCAGTCGAACGGGACGTTGCTCAGGATCACGACCTGGGCGCGCCGGGCCAGCCTGGCGAGCGCGGCCCCGGCGCCGGGCACGGGATCGAGTGTTTCCGTGTGGCGCGCGAAGAAATTTTCGACGGCTCTCCGTACGTCCTCGACGGCGATCGGCGCGTCGTCGGCGCGTCGCCGCAGGTTGCCGTCGAGCCGGTAGGCCTCCCAGGTGAAGTAGAGTCCCGCGCGCCCCAGGAACGCCTCGAAACCGGTCATGAAGTCGAAAACGACCTCGTCGGCGTCGCACACGACGACGGGCACGCCGGATTTGACCTCGACCATTGCGAGCTGGGCGGCCACGTCGGAATGCATCTCGTCCGCGCCTTGGAGTGCCATCGCCCAGGGGTTCCGCCGCCTTCTCTCGGGTCGCGCGACCCGGCGCCGCGCTCGATCGCGCCGCGTTAGCTCCACGTTAACGTCGTTGCACCTATAAATCGTCTTCGAGCCCTTCGTCATCAGCCGCATGAGGCGCCGCGTTGTCCGATCGGCCAGACCACAGTGTCGCGGAGGTCGTGTCGCTCGAGCGACCGATCACGATTCTCGTGATCGAGGACAACGACCTCAACCGAAAGCTGTTCCGGGATCTGCTGAGCGCCAACAGCTACGTGGTCCTGCTGGCCGCGGACGGCGAGGAGGGCTATCGCGTCGCCCGCGAGCGCCAGCCCGACCTCATCGTCCTCGACATCCAGCTCCCCGGGGCCTCGGGCCTCGACGTGACGCGCTGGATCAAGGACGATCCGGCGACGCGCGAAATCCCCGTGGTGGCCGTCACCGCGCTCGCCATGCGCGGCGACGAGCAGCGCGTGCTCGCCGCCGGTTGCGACGCCTACGTCTCGAAGCCCATCTCGTGCGGTGAGTTCCTCGAGACGGTGAACCGCTTCCTCACCTGAGGATCGCGACCATGCCGGCGCGCATCCTGGTCGTCGACGATCAACCGCTCAACGTCCGCCTGATGGAGGCCAAGCTCGGCGGCGAGTACTACGACGTGATGACGGCCCCCGACGGGCGCACGGCGCTGGACCGCATCACCCAGGACCCGCCCGACCTCGTCATCCTCGACATCATGATGCCGGGCATGGACGGCTTCGAGGTGTGCCGGCGCCTCAAGGCGATGCCCGCGCGAAAGTACATCCCCGTGGTCATGGTGACCGCCCTCAACGCACCGGAGGAGCGATTTCGCGGCCTCGAGGCCGGGGCCGACGATTTCCTGACCCGGCCGGTGGACGACGTCGCCCTGTTCGCGCGCATCCGATCGCTGCTGCGCTGGAAGCTGACCCAGGACGAGCTGCTCTCCCGCCAGGCGACGTCGCGCGCCTTCGGCGTGGCCGACGACGAGGTCGACGTCGCCGACACGCCGGCGCGCATCCTGGTCGTGTCGGACTTCGCGCCCGAGGCCGACGAGATCGAGGCCACCCTGGCCGCGCGCCACGACGTCGCGGTCGTCGACGGTCTCGCCGACCACGCCGTCGACGGCCCTGCGGCCGGCTGCGACCTCGTGATCGTCAGCCTCGGCGCCGCCGGCTTCGACGGTCTTCGGCTCTGCTCGCGGCTACGATCCCGACCCGAAACCCGCGACGTGCCGATCATCGCCGTGGTCGATGACCACGATCGCGATCGCCTCGCCAAGGGGCTCGATCTCGGCATCAACGACTACGTGGTCACTCCGGTCGAGCGCAACGAGCTTTCGGTCAGGGTCCGCAACCAGCTCAGGCGGCATCGCGCGCACAGGCGCCTGCGCGCCGAGTACTGGAACAGCATGTGCGCGGCGGCCACGGACTCGCTGACCGGCCTCTACGGCCGGCGTTACCTGATGACCCATCTCGCCCGCCTGCTCGACGGCGAGAACGACGACGGCCACGAGCTCGCCGTCGTGATGCTGGACATCGACCTCTTCAAGGCCGTCAACGATCGCCACGGGCACCTGGCGGGCGATCGCGTTCTCAAGGAGATCGCCGATCGCATCACCGCGAGCGTCCGCGTCACCGACCTCTCGGCGCGCTACGGTGGCGAGGAGTTCGTCGTTCTGATGCCATCGACCGACGAGGCGACGGCCGCCTTCGTCGCCGAGCGCCTGCGCGATTCGGTCGCGCGGACCCCGGTCAGCCTCCACGACAAGGGCGTCGAGATCGATGTCACGGTCAGCGTCGGCATCGCGTCGCGGCGCCCGGGCGACGATTCCCAGTCGATCATCGAACGCGCCGACCAGGCGCTCTACGACGCCAAGCGCATCGGCCGCAACCGGGTCGTCGCGGCGATGGCGTGAAGCCGATTCCGATCGCGTGGAACCACCCCCACCCTGTCCCTCCCCCACGAGGGGGGAGGGGACGACGGCATCTGTCATGGAGCCCCCTCCCCCTTGATGGGGGAGGGTCTGGGTGGGGGTGAACGGCTGATCCGACCTGTTGAAACCTTGACGAGCCCCGTCCCTGGATGGCGTCGATTCGGAAGCGCTCCGCCCTGGTCCTGCCTCAGGTCGCCAGGTTGATCCAGGTCGTCTTGAGCTGCTGGTACTTCTCGATGGCGTGCAGCGACTTGTCGCGGCCGAAGCCCGATTGCTTGTAGCCGCCGAACGGCACCGTGATGTCGCCGTGGTCGAAGCAGTTGACCCAGACCGTGCCGGCGCGCAGGCGGCGCGCGGCGCGGTGCGCCTTGGTGATGTCGCGGGTCCAGATCGCGGCGGCCAGGCCGTAGATCGTGCCGTTGCCGATCGCGATGGCGTCGTCCTCGTCGGTGAACGTGATGACCGAGAGCACCGGCCCGAAGATCTCCTCCTGGGCGATGCGCATGGTCGGCCGCACCGCGTCGAACACCGTCGGGCCGACGAAGTAGCCGCCGGTCTCCTCGCGCACGCGCTGCCCGCCGAACACGACCTCGGCGCCTTCCTCCCGGCCGATGCCGATGTAGCCCATGACCCGGTCGAGCTGGGTCTTGTCGACAATCGCGCCCATGCGCGTCTTGGGATCGAGCGGGTCGCCCGGCTGCATCTTCTTGCCGATCTCCATGATCTTCTCGACCACCCGGTCCTTGACCTTGGCGTCGACCAGAAGCCGCGAGCCGGCGTTGCACACCTCGCCTTGGTTGAAGAAGATTCCCATGGCGGCGGCCTTGGCGGCGGCGTCGAGGTCCGGCGCGTCGGCCATGATGATCTGCGGCGTCTTGCCGCCGCATTCGCAGCTCACCCGCTTCATGTTGGATTCGCCGGCGTAGCGCAGGAACAGCTTGCCGACCTCGTGGCTGCCGGTGAACGTGACGCAGTCGACGTCCATGTGGCGCCCCAGCGCCTGGCCGGCGGTCTCGCCGAACCCGGGCACGACGTTCAGCACGCCCGCGGGCAGCCCGGCCTCGACGGCCAGCTCGGCGACGCGGATGGCGGTCAGCGGCGACTGCTCGGCCGGCTTGAGCACCATGGCGTTGCCGGCCGCGAGCGCCGGCCCGACCTTCCACATCGCCATGAGCAGGGGGAAGTTCCACGGCACCACGGCGGCGACGACGCCGAGCGGCTCCTTGGTCACGAGGGCGAGCGCGGAGGGATCGGTCGGCGCCACCTCGTCGTAGAGCTTGTCGACGGCCTCGGCGTACCACTGGATGCACTTGGCCGCGCCGGGAATGTCGATGGCCCGGCTGTCGCTGATCGGCTTGCCCATGTCGAGCGTCTCGAGCAAGGCCAGCTCGTCGAGGTGCTCGCGGATCTTGTCGGCGAACCTGAGCAGCACGCTCTTGCGTCGCGCCGGGTGCAGGTCGGACCAGACGCCCGACTCGAAGGCCTTGCGCGCGGCCTTGACCGCGTGGTCCACGTCCTCCGCCTCGCACGCGGCGACCTTGGCGATCGTCCCCCCGGTGGCCGGGTTGACGCAGTCGAAGGTCTTGCCCGAAGCCGCGTCGACGTACTTGCCGTCGATGAACGCCTGGCGGCGGACGTCCAGCGTCTGGGCCTTGGAGCGCACGATATCAACGGTCAGGGCGGCCGACATGGGTCCTCCCGCGGCGGGCTACGTACGACTCTCGCGATGCTATGAAAAGATTGTAGTCGCGCCGTGCGGACTGTTCAACGTCCGTCGCCGGCGGCGCGCGTCGGGCGCCCGGCTACTTGAGCTTGGTTTCCTTGAACTCGACGTGCTTGCGGACGACCGGATCGTACTTCCGGAACGCGAGCTTCTCGGTCAGCTTCTTCGGGTTCTTGGAGGTGACGTAGTAGTACCCGGTGTCCGCCGTGCTCTCGAGCTTGACGAGGATGGTGTTTGGCTTGGCCATGGCCGTTCCGCGCGATTTGGGAGTCGCCGGGACAATAGCGACCGGTGTGCTCCTGTCAAGGCGCCTCGAACGGCCGCGCGTCGCGCCTTGCCGCGAACGGCAGGAAGGCGAGGCACACAAGCACCACCACGACGACCATGCCGTGCGGGTCCCACAGGTCCATGGCGGCGCCGCCGACGCTGGGCCCCGCCGTGCTGCCCAGCCCGAACATGACGACGAAGACCGTGTTGGCGGCCAGGAGGTCGATGTCCTTGTAGCGGCGCCCCATCATGACCATGCCGATGGTGAAGAAGCCGTCCATGGCCCCGACCCAGAGGACGAGGACCGGAACGGTCGCCCAGGCCGTGCCGATCACGATGGGCAGCGCCAACGCGCAGCCCATGGCCGTGAGCGTGCACCCGATCAGGACCGGGCGCGGCGCGAGCCGGTCGCACAGCCAGCCGATGCCGTACTGGCAGGCGATCGCGCCGGCGATCGCGGTCGAGATCAGCCGGGCGACCGACTCCTCGTCGAGCCCCGAATGCAGCGCGTAGACCGGAAACAGCGCGAGGAAGATCACGTCGATGAAGCCGTACATGGCGCCGGCCAGCATGATCGTCGGCGTCGCGCGGACGAAGCCGAGCAGGCCGAGCGCGGGCCGCCCCTCGGCCCTGGGCCCGTGCCGGCGCGCGAGCCACAAAGGCAAGGCCGTCAGCGCCATCGCGCCGACGCCGGCCACGAACGGCGGCCAGCCCTGGGACCCGACAAGGTCGATGATGATCGGCCCGCCGGCGAACCCGAGCAACGCGACCGAGGTGTAGAGGCCGAGTACGCGCCCGCGTTTGGCCTCTGGCGCGAGCTGGATGACCCAGGCATCGCTCAGGATGAACAGGATCTCGTAGCAAACACCGAGCAGGAACCGGAACGCCAGCCACGTCGCGTAACCCGGCCACGCCGCCATCGAGAGGAGCACGACGACGCCGGCGACGACGCTCAGCACCATGAGCCGGATGGCGCCGATGCGGGCGGCCAGGCGCGGGATGAACGGCGCCACCGCGACCATGGCGAAGGTCTGGGCGGCCGTCGAGAGCCCGATCGCCGCGCCGCCGTGACCCGCGGCCTCGAGCCGGATCGACAGCAACGGCCACGTCAGGCCGGCGATCAGGGTCACGATCGCGCCGACCGCGAAGGCGGCCACGAGGGCCAGGCGAGGGCCGCGCTCGGGGCGCGCGGTCATCGGTCCCCGCCGATCCGCGCGAACGTGGCGTAGGCGAGAAAGACGCCGCAGGCGAGCGCCACGGTGACGGGCAGGCCGATGGCCCCGACGGTTTCCATCGCGGCGCCGGCGGCGGGCGGGCCGAAGATGCTGCCGACCGACCAGGCGGACGCTCGGACCGCGTTGGCCGCGGCCAGATCCCGGCCGCGAAACCGCTCGCCGGCCAGGATGATGGTGACCAGATAGGTCGCGCCGAGCGCCGCTCCCAACGCGAAGACGGTCGGCCACAGCAGCAGCGGCGAGCCCGCCGCCAGCGGCACGGCGAGCGCCGCCGCGGTCATGGCCACGACGGTGCCGAGCAGGAGTCGGCCGCGGTCCATCCGGTCGGCGATCCAGCCCGCCGGCAGTTGGGATACGACCGCGCCGATCAGGAGGGTCGAGACCAGGGCGACCGCCCCGTCCGTGCCGAGCCCGATGCGCACCGCGTAGACGGCCAGCAGCGAGACCATGGCCGCGTCGACGAAGCCGAACATGAGCATGCACAGGATGGCGACGGGAGCACGGCGAACGACGCCCGTGAACGAGGCGCCAGGTTCGCGCGCGAGGCGCGGCACCAAGCCGCGGGCGAACGCGAGCGGCGGCACGGCGAGCAGCAGCAGCCCGGCGCCGGCCAGGAACGGCGGCCAGCCCTCGAGGCCGGTCACGGTGAGGATCAGCGGGCCGATCCCGAAGCCGGCGGCCCACAAGGTTCCGTAGATTCCGAGGATGCGCCCGCGCGCGTGATCGGGCGCGATCTGGTTGATCCACGTTTCGCTCAGGATGTAGAGCGTCGCGCTGCCCATGCCGATCAGGAACCGAAGCGGCAGCCACAGCACGCCCGGCTCGATCAGGGGGAACGCCAGGAACAGCACCGCCTCGAGCACCAGGGCCAGTGTCGCCGCCGGCACCATGCCGAAGCGCGCGCCGACGGCGCCGGCGAACGGGCTGACCGCGAACACAGCGAGCGATTGAGCCGTGGCGTTGAGCCCGTTGAACGCCGCGCTCGCGCCCTCGCGCTCGAGCATCAGGCCGAGCAGCGGCCAGGTCAGGCCCTGGGTCAGCGCCGCGACCGAGACGCAGGCGATCACGGCGATCAGGCTGCGGCGCCGCTCGCCGGGGGCGAGGTTCAGCTCGGCGGACCCGCGCGCCTCACTCCCAGAGGACATGGGCCGTGTCCCCGACGTAGCGCCACAGCGGAACGCGGGCGCCCGCCCGCCCCGCCAGGTGGCGCGCGACAATGCCGAGCACGAACTGGGTCACGTCGACGACCGGCAGGATGCGGCTGGCATCGGCGATGCGAACCCAGCGCAGGTCCAGGAGCTCGCTCTCGGCCAGCAGCTCGCCCCGTGCGTGGCGCGCATCGGCCATGAAGAAGCGCGTGTTGAAGCGCCGGTGCGACAGGGTGGGCGTGATCGCGCGCGCGACGTAGCGCAAGCGACCGAGCGCGGGCGTCGCGCGAGCGGCCTCGAGCGCGCGCCATAGCGGCGCGTCCTCGAAGCCCGGCGGGGCGCGCCAGCCGGCCGCGTCCTCGGCGAGCAGCAGCCCCGTCTCCTCGAAGGTCTCGCGCAGGGCCGCGATGAGCAAACCGTGGGCGGGCGCGCCGCGCCGCCGTCGAGTCAGGGGGCCGGTGATCTCCTCGGGCAGGTCGAACGCGCGCCCGGCCGCGATGTCGGCCGCATCGACGCGCCCGCCCGGGAACACGTAGATGTTGGGCAGAAAAGCCGCCTTGCTGCGGCGGCGGCCCATCAGGACCTCGGCCGTCTCGCCCTCGCCGCGCACGAGCACAACGCTCGCCGCGTCGCGGGGTCGCACGGGAGTCTGTCGTTCGGCGGTCATCGCTGGGAAAGGCGTGGACGGGGCGAAGCGGCCCCGACGCCGGATCAGTCGTCGGGTACCGCGCCGATGGCCTCGCGGCCCAGGTCCGTGAGCCGGCACACCAGCCAGTCGGGCTTGATCGGGTTGGCGATCCAGGGCTCGGCCCAGCCGCTGCGCAGGCAAGCCTGGATGGTGCGCGGGTCGACCTGCTGGCCGACGCCGTCGAACAGCGGGAGCTTGCCGCCGGCCTGGCCCACGCCGCGCCGGAGCCAGCGCGCCTGCGCCTCCGTCGGCCGAGCCTCGCTCCTCGCTTGCGCCGTGTTCGCGGCCATCGTGCCTCCCCGCGACGCTCTTATAGCGCGATCAGCGAGCCCTGTCGCCACGCCTGTGCCGTTGGCCCCGCGCACCGCGCGGTCCGCGCCCGGCCTTCCGCGCCGCCGTCTCGACGGGATCGAAGCGCAGACTCGCCGTGACCGGCTCGATCTCGACCAGGTTCACGGCCATGGCGTCGCCGACGCGGAACGTCACGCCGCGGCCCTCGAGCACGAGGCCGCCCGGATCGGCGCGGAACGGCCCGCCGTGGAGCCGGCTCGCCGGGACGAGGCCTTCGGCGCCGGTCTCGTCCAGGCGGACGAACACGCCGAAGCGGCCCAGTCCCGTGACGCGCGCCGCGAACGTCGCGCCGACCCGATCGGCGAGGAACCCGACCAGGTAGCGGTCGACCGCGTCGCGCTCGGCGCGCTCCGCGCGCCGCTCGGTCGCCGAAATGTGCAGCGCGGTCGCCGGATAGGCCGCGACCTCCGGCTCGGTCAGGCCATCGTTGCCGAGGCGCAAAGCGGCGACGAGGGCGCGATGGACCAGGAGGTCCGCGTAGCGCCGGATCGGCGAGGTGAAATGGCAGTAGCGGCGGAGCGCGAGGCCGAAGTGCCCGATGTTGGTCGGGTTGTACTCGGCCTGGGCCTGGCTGCGCAGGATCGCCTCGTGGACGGTCGGGGCGTAAGCCTCGCCCTCGACCGCCGCGAGGATGCCGTTGAAGTCACGCGCCTCGAGCCGCTGGCCGCGCCTGAGCTTGAGCCCGAAGGCCTCGAGCATCTCGCGCAGCGCTTCGACCTTGGCCAGCGCCGGCTGATCGTGGACGCGGTAAATCGCCGGGGCGCGGTGCGCTTCGAGCGTCTCGGCCGCGGCGACGTTGGCCGCGATCATCAGCTCCTCGACCACCCGGTGGCTGTCGTAGCGCGGCCGAGGCAGGATCGCCGCGACCCGGCCCTCGGCATCGAGATGAACGCGCCGCTCGGGCACGTCGATGTCGAGCGCGCCGCGCTTCTCGCGTGCCTCGCGCAGCGTGCGGAAGACCCCGTAGAGCGCCGCGATCGGCACGGTCTCGGGCGCCCCGCCGCGATCCTCGAACTGCTGGGTCTGCCGATAGGTCAGACGCGCGGCCGAGCGCATCAGCGCGCGCACGAAACGATGGCGCAGCAACCGGCCGTCGGCAGCGATCGCCAGGTCCACCGCGAGGCAGGGCCGGTCCGCCTCGGGCTTGAGCGAGCACAGCTCGTTGGACAACGCCTCCGGCAACATCGGCACGACGCGATCCGGGAAGTACGCGGAGTTGCCGCGCTCGCGCGCGTCGCGGTCGAGCGCGCCGCCCGACCGGACGTAGTGGGCGACGTCGGCGATCGCGACCACCGCCTTCCAGCCGCCGCGGTTGCCCGGGTCCCGGTCGGCCTCGGCCCACACGGCGTCGTCGAAGTCGCGCGCGTCCTCGTCGTCGATGGTGACGAGCGGCAGATGCCGGAGATCAACGCGCCGGCCGGGCGTCGCGACCGGCTTCGCGCGTTCGGCCTCGCGCAGGGCCTCGGCCGAGAACGCGGTCGGCAGCCCGTGGCTGTGGATCGCGATCAGGCTCGCGACCCTGGGCTGATCGGGCGATCCGAGGCTTTCGACAATGCGGGCCTCGGGCAGCCCGAGCCGGCGCGAGGCGAGCGGCTCGGCCAGCACCAATTCGCCTGGGCGCACCGCCGGACCGCCGCCGCCGACGGCGAAGTCGCCGCCGAGCCGGCGGTTGGTCGGGGCGATGCGCGGACCGCCCGGCGCCGCGCGCACGACGCCGACGAGCCGACCTTCGGCGCGCGGCAGGCGGCGGACCACGTGGCCGAACCAGCCGCCGCCGGGCGCCGGCCTGAGCCGGACCAGCGCGCGGTCCTTGAGGCCGGGCGCCTTGCCGCGTGTCGCGTCGGGCAGCAGCAGGATGCGCGGCGGCGCGCCTTCGCCGCGCCAGGCGACCGGCTCGACCCAGGGCTCGCCGGCCTCGTCGATGGCGACGACCTCGGCGACGATGAACACGTCGAGCTTGCCGGGCGCGGCGACGCCGCGGGCTCGCCGAGGCTCCACCAGCCCCTCGTCCTTGAGCTCGCGCAGCAGCTCCTTGAGCGCGACGCGGTCGGCGCCCTTGACCCCGAAGGCGCGCGCGATGTCGCGCTTGCCGACGCGGCCCGGGCTCTCGCGCAGGAAGTCGAGCAGGGCCTCGCGCGTCGGCAGCGCGCGGTGTCGGGACAGGCGGCTCGGCAACGCGGTTCAGCCCGCGCGCGAGCGCTTAGGTCCGGTGCCGGGCTTGGTCGCGGCCTTCTTCTTCGGCTTCGGCGTCGCCGTCTTCTTGGGCTTGGCTCCGCGCGCCGTACCGCGGCCTCGGCCGGGACCGGCCGCCTTGCGCGCGGCGAGCAGGGCGACCGCCTCGTCGAGCGTCACCGTGCCGGGCTCGCGGCCCTTCGGCACGCTCGCGAAGCTGCGACGGTGCTCGATGTACGGGCCGTAGCGACCGGACTTGATCGTGACCGGCTCGCCGTCGTCCGGGTGGGCGCCGAGCTCGGCGAGCAGCTCGCCGCGCGCGCGCCGCGGCTTCGCGTTCGCGATGACGTCGATGGCGCGATTGAGTCCGATCGTCAGCACGTCCTCGTCGGCCGGCAGGCCGACGTAGCGGTCGCCGAGCCTGAGGTACGGCCCGAACCGTCCGATGCCGGCGCTGATCGTCTCGCCGCTTTCGGGGTGCCGGCCGACGTCGCGCGGCAGGGCCAGCAGCGCGAGCGCCCGGTCGAGGTCGACCGCGTCCATGGTCGTGCCGCGCGGCAGCGAGACGCGCTTGGGCTTGGCGCCCTCGGCCGCCGCGCCGAGCTGCGCGTAGGCGCCGTACGGGCCCTGGCGCACCGACACCGGTAGCCCCGTCGCGGGATCGTTGCCGAGCTCGCGCGGGCCTTCATCCGCCTGCCCGTTGCCCGAGGCGTCCGCGACCACCAGGCGCCGGGTAAAGCGGCATGCGGGATAGTTCGAGCAACCGATGAACGCGCCGAACTTGCCGAGCTTGAGGCTGAGCCGGCCGTCGCCGCAGCCGGGGCATCGGCGCGGATCGACCGCGGGATCGTCGCCGCGGAAGAAATGGGGCCCCAGCAGGGTGTCGAGCGCCTCCAGAACGTCCTTGACGCGCAGCTCCTTGGTTTCGGCGACGGCACCGTTGAACTCGCGCCAGAACGCGCGCAGCACCTCTTTCCAGTCGACCCGGCCGTTGGACACCTCGTCGAGCTGGTTCTCGAGCTCGGCGGTGAAGCCGTACTCGACGTAGCGGCGGAAGAAGCTCTCGAGGAAGGCGGTGACCAGCCGGCCGCGGTCCTCGGGCACGAACCGCTTGCGCTCCAAGCGCACGTAATCGCGGTCCTGGAGCACCGACAGGATGTTCGCGTAGGTCGACGGTCGGCCGATGCCGAGCTCCTCGAGTCGGCGCACCAGGCTCGCCTCGGTGTAGCGAGGTGGCGGCTCGGTCATGTGCCGTTCGGGGCGTATCGCGTCGAGCGTGAGCGCGTCGGCCTCGGCGACGGCGGGCAGCATGCGGCCGTTCTCGTCGCCCTCGGGATCGTCGCGCCCTTCCTCGTAGAGCGCCAAGAAGCCGTCGAACGCCACGCGCTGGCCGGTCGCGCGCAAACCCGCCGCGCCGGCGCCGGCGTCGATGTCGACGGTCATGCGGTCGAGCACCGCGCTCGACATCTGGCTCGCCATCGTGCGTTTCCAGATCAGCTCGTAGAGCCGCGCCTGGTCATTGTCGAGCGCGCGTGAAAGCCGAGCGGCCCGGCGCGCGAGCGAGGTCGGCCGGATCGCCTCGTGGGCCTCTTGGGCATTCTTGGCGGTCGAGCGCCAGAGGCGCGGCTCGGCCGGCCGGTAAGTGGCGCCGAAGTCCTTGGCGATGACCTCGCGCGTCTCGGCCACCGCCTCGCGGGCCAGCACGACGCTGTCGGTCCGCATGTAGGTGATCAGGCCGACGCGCTCGCCGTCCAGGTCGACGCCCTCGTAGAGTTGCTGGGCGACTTGCATGGTCCGGCGCGCGCCAAAGCCGAGCTTGCGCGAGGCCTCCTGCTGCAGGGTGGACGTCGTGAACGGCGGCGGGGGATGACGCTGGACGTCCTTGCGCTCGACCTTGGCGACGGCGAAGCCGTCGCGCTTCAGGACCGCCGCCGCGGCCTCGGCCGCCGTCGCGTCGCCGAGGTCGAACTTTTCGAGCTTGCGGCCCGCGAGGTGGGTCAGCCGCGCGGTCAGCCGCTCGCCGCGCCCGGTGGCGAGATCGGCGTCGACGGTCCAGTACTCGCGCGGGCGGAACGCCTCGATCTCGGCCTCGCGCTCGCACACCAGCCGGAGCGCCACCGACTGCACGCGTCCGGCCGAGCGCGAGCCGGGCAGCTTGCGCCACAGCACCGGCGACAGGGTGAAGCCGACCAGGTAGTCGAGCGCGCGGCGCGCCTGCTGCGCGTTGACCAGGTCGAGGTCGATGGCGCGCGGGTTCTGGATCGCCTGGGTGACCGCGGACTTGGTGATCTCGTTGAAGGCGACCCGGTGGACCTCCTTGCCCGCGACGGCGTTGTGGCTCTTGAGCGCCTCGAGCACGTGCCAGGCGATCGCCTCGCCCTCGCGGTCCGGATCGGTCGCGAGGTAGAGCCGGCTCGCCTTGCCGAGCGCGCGCGCGATCGCCTTCAGGTACTTGGTCGACCGGGCGTCGACCTCGTAGGTCATGGCGAAGTCCTCGTCGGGCCTGACCGAGCCGTCCTTGGCCGGCAGGTCGCGCACGTGTCCGTAGCTCGCGAGAACGGCGTAGCCGGGCCCGAGGTACTTCTCCAAGGTGCGCGCCTTGGTCGGCGATTCGACGACGACGACGTTCATGGGACCACGTTGCAAGGGGGCCTACGGAAGACCGAATTGGCTAACGATCGATGAACGACCCGGCCACCTTGTTCCCGGGATGGCGTTCCAGGCGGCCTGCAAGCTCGAGCTCGAGCAGCACGATCCGCGCGACCGCGGGGGTTATCTGGCACTGGCGCAGGACTTCGTCAACCTCGATCGGCGTCGGCCCAAGGCACTCGACGACCCTGCGGCGGGCGGCGTCGAGCACCGTGGGCTCGGTCGTCGGCTCGCCGTCGTCCTCGCCGAGCTCCGCCTCGGCGCGGGGCGGGGGCGGCCGCCAGCCTTCGAGCGCCGCGGTCACGTCGGCCGCGCTCTCGGTCAGCACGGCGCCGTCGCGCAGGAGGTCGTTGGTGCCGCGCGCGCGCGGGTCGAGCGGCGAGCCGGGCACCGCGAACACCTCGCGGCCCTGGTCGGCGGCGTAGCGCGCCGTGATGAGCGAGCCCGAGCCGGCCGCGGCCTCGACCACGACGATGCCGCGCGCCAGCCCCGAGATGACGCGGTTGCGGCGCGGGAAGTGGGTCGCCTGGGGCACCGTCGCCGGCGGCTGCTCGGCGAGCACGGCGCCGTCGCGGCCGATCGCCTCCTGCAACGCGGCGTTCTCCGGCGGGTAGGCGACGTCGATGCCGCCGGCGACCACGGCGATCGTGCCCGAGGCGAGCGCGGCCTGGTGGGCGGCGGCGTCGATGCCGCGCGCAAGCCCGCTGACGACCACGTAACCGGCGTCGCCGAGCCCGCGCGCGATGTCGGCGGCGATACGCCGACCGGCGCCCGAGGCGTTGCGCGCCCCGACGATGCCGACCGTCGGCGCGTTGAGCAGGGCGAGCCGCCCGATCACCGCGAGGACCGGCGGCGCGTCGGCGATCTCGGCCAAGAGCGCCGGGTAGTCCGCCTCTTCCAAGAGGACCAGGCGGGCGCCGAGGCGGTCGAGGGCCGCGAGTTCGGCTTCGGCGGCCGCGAGAGGGCACGGCTCGAGGCGCCGTCCGCCGCCGCGGCGCGCGAGCTCGGGCAGGGCCTCGAGCGCCGCGACCGCCGAACCGTAGGTTCGGATCAGGCGTCGAAATACCATCGGGCCGACCCGATCGGTCCGGATCAGGCGCAGGCGCGCCAACCGCTCGCCGTCGGTGAGCGCGGGCATCATGGCCGCCCGACGCGCGGCTCCTCGCCCTTGAGCAGCCGGCGGATGTTGGCGTGGTGGCGCAGGATGACGAGGGCGCCGAGCGCGAGCGCGAGCTCGCCGATCTGCGGGTCGGCGAGCCAGTAGGCGAAGACCGGCGCCGCGACCATCGCGGCGAGCGCTCCCACCGACGAGATACGTGCGACGCCGACCGCGGCGAGCCAGGTCAAGCAGGCGAGCGCGCCGACCGGCCAGGCGATGCCGAGGTAGACGCCGAGCGTGGTCGCGACAGCCTTGCCGCCGTGGCCACGCAGCCAGACTGGGAACATGTGGCCCAGCACCGCGGCCGCGCCGGCGATCACCGCCATGTCCGGCCCGAAGCGCCAGCCGACGATCGTGGCGACCGCGCCCTTGGCGCCGTCGAGCAACAACGTCGCCGCCGCCAGCGCCTTGTTGCCGGTGCGCAGCACGTTGGTCGCGCCGATGTTGCCCGAGCCGATCGTGCGGATGTCGCCGTAGCCGGCCAGGCGGGTCAGGATCAGCCCGAACGGGATCGAGCCGAGCAGGTAGGCCAGCGCGCCGCCGAGGGCCAGCGGCCACGTGTACGCCAGGCCGCCCAGGGGATCGGGCACGGCCTAGCCGTCGTGCAGGTAGACGGTGCGGCCGCCCACCACGGTGCGCAGCGCGCGGCCGCGCACCGACCGGCCGCTGAACGGCGTGTTCTTCGATTTGCTCTTGAACGCCGACGCATCGATCCGCCAGGGCCGCTCGAGGTCGATGACCGTCAGGTCGGCCGGCGCACCCTTGGCCAGCCGCCCGCAGTCGAGCCCGAGCAGGCGCGCCGGGTTGCAGGTCATGGCCGCGATCAATGTCCCGAGGCCGACGCGCTTGGCGTGATGGAGCTCGAGCGCGAGCGGCACCATCGTCTCGAGGCCGACGACCCCATTGGCCGCGTGCGCGAACGGCAGGCGCTTGCTGTCCTGGTCGTGGGGCGCGTGGTCGGTCGCGATCGCCTCGATCGTGCCGTCGGCCAGGCCTTCGATGACCGCCTGGCGATCCGCCTCGGAGCGCAGCGGCGGCGCCATCTTGGCGAAGGTCAGATAGTCGCCGACCGCGGTCTCGTTGAGCGCGAAGTGGTGCGGCGCCGCCTCGGCGCTGACGGCGAGCCCGCGGCCGCGCGCGGCGCGCACCGCGGCGACCGCCTCGGCCGTCGAGACGTGCGCGACGTGGTAGCGCGCGCCGGTGATCGCGGCCAATCGGATGTCGCGCTCGACGATCACGGATTCGCTCGCGTTGGGGATGCCCGGCAGGCCCAAACGCGTCGCCGTCTCGCCTTCGTTCATGCACCCGCAGGCGCTAAGGTCGTGGTCCTCGGCGTGCTGGATGATCAGGGCGTCGAACGTCGTGCTGTAGCTCAGCGCCCGGCGCATGACCAGGCTGTTGGTCACCGGCATGCCATCGTCCGAGAAGGCGAGCGCGCCCGCCTCCTTCAGCATGCCCATCTCGGACAGCTCAAGCCCCTTCAGCCCGCGCGTGATCGCGGCGATGGGATGGACCTTGACGATCGCCGTTTCGCGCGCGCGCCGCTCGATGAAGTGGACCAGGGCCACGTCGTCGATCACCGGTTCGGTGTTCGGCATGCAGGCAACGGTCGTCACCCCGCCGGCCGCGGCCGAGCGGCTGCCCGTTTCGAGCGTCTCCTTGTGCTCGTGGCCCGGCTCGCGGAAGTGCACGTGCATGTCGATCAAGCCGGGGCACAGCAGGTGCCCCCAGCAGTCGATGACCTCGATGCCCTCGGGCACGCCGTCGTTGAACAGACCGGGGCCGAGGTCGGCGATGTGACGGCCTTCGGTCAAGAGGACGCCCGGCGCGTCCAACCCGCTCGCGGGGTCGAACAGGCGCGCGTTGATGTACGCCACGCGGCCCGGGGGCGGCGCCTTGGGCTGCGGCAAGGCGAAGACGTCGGCCATGGGCGTTACAGGTTGTGGCCGAGGCTCGGCAAGTTGCGCGCCAGCACCTCGAGGCAGGCTTGGCGCACGGCGACGCCGAGCTCGACCTGTTCGAGGATGACGCTGCGCGTGATGTCGTCGGCGACCGCGCTGTCGATCTCGACGCCCCGGTTCATCGGGCCGGGGTGCATGATCAGCGCGTCGGGCTTGGCCATCGCCAGCTTGTCGTAGGTCAGCCCGTAGAGATGGAAATATTCGCGCGCCGAGGGCACGAAGGTGCCCTGCATGCGCTCGCTCTGGAGGCGCAGCATCATGACGATGTCGCAGTCGGCGAGGCCGCGGCGCATGTCGTGGTGGACCTCGACGCCCAGGCGTTCGGCGGCCGCGGGCATCAGGGTCGGCGGGGCGACCAGGCGCACGCGCGCGCCCATCGTGTTGAGCAGGTGGATGTTCGAGCGGGCGACCCGGCTGTGCATGACGTCGCCGCAGATCGCGACCTTGAGCCCGGTCAGCCGGCCGCGGTGGCGGCGGATGACGAGCGCGTCCAGGAGCGCCTGGGTCGGGTGCTCGTGGCTGCCGTCGCCGGCGTTGATGATGGCGCAGGCGACGTGGTTGGCCAGCAGGCGCACGGCGCCGCTGTCCGGGTGGCGCACCACGAGCACGTCGGGCCGCATGGCGTTGAGCGTGAGCGCGGTGTCGATCAGGGTCTCGCCTTTCTTGATCGACGAGGACGACGTCGACATGTTGATGACGTCGGCGCCGAGCCGCTTGCCGGCGAGCTCGAACGAGGTGCGGGTTCGGGTCGAGCTCTCGAAGAACATGTTGATGAGCGTGCGCCCGCGCAGCAGGTCCTTCTTCTTGTCGGTGCGGCGGTTGAGCGCGATGTAGGAGTCGGCGAGGTCGAGCAGCAGCGTGATCTCGTCGGCCGAAAGCCCTTCGATGCCGAGAAGATGGCGGTGCGGGAACGAGATCGGCTCGGGGACGGCGCTCGACACGCGCGAGTCATAGCGCGCGGCCCCGGCTTCGTCCAGAACGGCCACCGGCGTCATGTCAGCAGGCCGAGCATGAGCGGCATGGTCAGGATGCCGAGCGCCGTCGTTCCGCTGATGATCGCGGCGATCAGCGCCCCGTCGCCGCCCAACTGGCGTGCCAGCACGTAGCCCTGGGGCGAGCTCGGCAGGGTCGCGTAGAGGATGGCGACGCCGCGCTCGACGCCGCCCACCCCGACGACGGCGCAGGCGAGGGCGACGGCGAGCGGCAGGATCGCCAGCTTGACGACCGTTGCCCCGACCAGCAGCGGTGCCGACGTCCGCAACCCTTGCGGCGTCAGACCCGCGCCGACCGCGAGCAGCGCGACGCCGAGCGCCGTGCGCGCCAGGATGTCCAGGACGCCGCCGATCATGTCCGGAATCGCCACGCCGAGGACGTTCAGCGCGAGGCCCCCGGCGCAGCCGAGCACGAGCGGGTTGCGCAGGATGTGCGCGGCGATGGCCAGCACGCCGCCGCCATGGACGTGGCGCACCAGGGCGGCCACGCTGAGCACGTTCAGGATCGGGATCATGACGCCGATCAGGACGCTGAACAGCGCGAGCCCGGGCCCGGCGTGGATGCCGATGACCGCCGCGAGCCCGGCGTAGGTGTTGAAGCGGATCGCGCCCATGAACGCGGTGGCGAAGCTCGGCCCGTGCTGGCCGAGTAGGCGGCCGATCAGCAGGAACAGGGCGGCGACGGCGACGAACGCGGCGACGACGGCGCCGATCAGCGGGCCGATGGCGAGCGCCGCGAGATCGGCCCCGGCGAGGTTCCTGACCAAGAGGGCCGGCAGCAGGACGTAATAGATCAACCGTTCGGCCGGCTGCCAGAACCCGTCGCCCGGAAAGCCGACGCGCTTCATGACCAGGCCCACGGCGATGACCGCGAAGATGGGCATCAGGGTCAGGACGAGGTCGCTCATGACCTGGACATCGCGTCGAGCGCGCCTTGCAGGATGTAGGCGGCGGCGAGCTTGTCATCGAGCGCCGCGCGCCGCTTGCGGCTGATGTCGGCCTCGATCAGCATGCGCTCGACCGCGGCCGTGGACAGCCGCTCGTCCCAGAACGCGAGCGGCAGGGGAACGGCGGCGAGCAGATTGGCCGCGAACTGGCGCACCGACTGGCAGCGCGGGCCTTCGGTGCCGTCCATGTTGACCGGCAGGCCGACGACGAGGCCGCCGACGCCGTGCTCCGCCACGAGCCGGGCGATCATGCCCGCGTCGTCGCGGAACCGGCCGCGCCGGAGCGTCGTCAGCGGCGAGGCGATCATCCGGGTCACGTCCGACAGCGCGAGCCCGATGGTCTTGGTGCCGACGTCGAAGCCGAGCACGCGGGCCTCGGGCGCGAGCGCGTGCGCGAGGTCGGCGATCGAGGCCAGTGGCTTGCTGGGGTCCATGACGGGTGTTACCTTCGCGCGCCCGGGCGGAAGCATTGGCCGTCCGTTCGGGATTCCCGAACCGACGCACGGGGTAACGCGTGGAGACAATGCATCATGTCTCTCGATAAGGCCACCGTGGCGCGCATCGCCAGGCTCGCCCGCATCAGGCTGGACGCCGACGAGCAGGCCAGGCTCGTCGGCGAGCTCTCGAACATCCTCAGTTTCGTCGAGCAGCTCGAGGCGGTCGACGTCGAGGGCATCGAGCCGATGACCAGCGCCGTCGCCCACGAGCTCAAGATGCGCGACGACGTGGTGACCGACGGCGGCGACCGCGACGGCGTGCTCGCCAACGCCCCCGCGACCGAGCGCGGCTTCTTCGTCGTGCCCAAGGTCGTCGAGTAGATGGTCGCGCCGACCGAGCTGACGATCGCCGAGGCGCGCGACGCGCTGGCAGCGCGCAAGCTGTCGGCGCGCGAGCTCGCTGCGGCCCACCTCGAAGCCATGGAGCGGGCGCGCGCGCTCAACGCCTTCATCACCGAGACGCCTGACATCGCGCTCGCCCGCGCCGACGAATCCGACGCGCTGATCGCCAGGGGCGAGGCGCGCGCGCTCGAGGGCATCCCGCTCGGCATCAAGGACCTGTTCTGCACCCGGGGCATCCTGACCACGGCGGGCTCGCACATCCTCGACGGCTTTCGCCCGCCCTACGAATCGACCGTGACCGCCAACCTGTGGCGCGCCGGCGCGGTCATGCTTGGCAAGACCAACATGGACGAGTTCGCCATGGGCTCGTCCAACGTCACCAGTCATCACGGACCGGTGATCAGCCCGTGGCGTCGCAAGGGCTCGAACGCGCGGCTCGTTCCCGGCGGATCCTCGGGCGGCTCGGCGGCGGCGGTCGCGGCGCGGCTTTGCCTCGGCGCCACGGGCACCGACACCGGCGGCTCGATTCGCCAGCCGGCGGCGTTCAGCGGTATCGTCGGGCTCAAGCCGACCTACGGGCGCGTCTCGCGGCTCGGCATCGTCGCCTTCGCCTCCTCGCTCGACCAGGCCGGGCCGCTCGCCCGCGGCGTGCGCGACTGCGCGATCCTGCTCGGAGTCATGGCCGGCCACGATCCGCTCGATTCGACCTCGGTCGATCGGCCGGTGCCGGACTACGAGGCGGTGCTCGACCGGCCGATCAAGGGGCTCAGGGTCGGCGTGCCCAAGGAATATCGGGTCGACGGCATGCCGGCCGAGATCGACGCGCTGTGGCGCCAGGGGATCGCCTGGCTGAAGGACCAGGGCGCGGAGTTCCGCGACGTCAGCCTGCCGCACACGTCGTACGCGCTGCCGACCTACTACATCGTGGCGCCGGCCGAGGCGTCGTCGAACCTCGCGCGCTACGACGGCGTGCGCTACGGCCTGCGCGTTGCTGGCGACGGGGTGGAGGGGCTCTACGAAGCGACGCGCGCCGCCGGCTTCGGCGCCGAGGTCAAGCGTCGCGTGCTGATCGGCACCTACGTGCTCTCGGCCGGCTATTACGACGCCTACTATCTGCGCGCCCAGAAGGTGCGCACGCTGATCGCGCGCGATTTCGCCCGCGCGTTCGAGACCGTGGACGTACTGCTGACGCCGACCGCGCCCTCGGCCGCGTTCGCCATCGGCGAGAAGATGGACGATCCCGTCGCCATGTACCTCAACGACGTGTTCACGGTGCCGGCGAGCCTCGCGGGCCTGCCGGCGATCTCGGTCCCCGCCGGGCTTTCGGCCGACGGTTTGCCCTTGGGGCTCCAGCTCATCGGCCGCGGCTTTGACGAGGAAACCGTGCTCGCCGCCGGGGCCCCGCTCGCCCGCGCCGCCGGGTTCACTCACCGGCCGGACGGAATGGCCTCATGAGCACTCTAATCGAAGACGCGACCGTAACGTGGGAGGTCGTCATCGGCCTCGAAATCCACGCCCAGGTGACCTCCAAGGCCAAGCTCTTCTCCGGCGCGCCGACCACGTTCGGCGCCGAGCCCAACACCCAGGTCGCCTTCGTCGACGCGGCGATGCCGGGCATGCTGCCGGTCATCAACCGGTTCTGCGTCGAGCAGGCCATCAAGACCGGGCTCGCGCTTGGCGCCGAGATCAATCTGGTCTCGGTGTTCGACCGCAAGAACTACTTCTACCCGGACCTGCCCGCCGGTTATCAGATCTCCCAGTACAAGAGTCCCGTGGTCGGCAAGGGCCGCGTGCTCGTCGACATGAAGGACGGCACGACGCGCGACATCGGCATCACGCGACTGCACCTCGAGCAGGACGCCGGCAAGAGCCTGCACGACATCGATGCTTCGGCGAGCCACGTCGACCTCAACCGCGCCGGGGTCGCGCTGATGGAGATCGTCTCGGAGCCCGACATGCGCTCGGCGGAGGAGGCGGGCGCCTACATCAGGAAGCTGCGCGCGATCCTGCGCTACGTCGGTACCTGCGACGGCAACATGGAGGAAGGCAGCCTGCGCTGCGACGTCAACGTCTCGGTGCGCCGGCCGGGGGCCGAGCTCGGCACGCGCTGCGAGGTCAAGAACGTCAACTCGATCCGGTTTCTCCAGCGCGCCATCGAATACGAGACGCGGCGTCAGATCGAGGTGCTCGAGGGCGGCGGACGCATCGCCCTGGAAACCCGGCTCTACGACGCGACTAAGGGCGAGACGCGCTCGATGCGCTCGAAGGAGGAGGCGCACGATTACCGCTACTTCCCCGACCCCGACCTGCTGCCGTTGAAGCTCGATCCGGCGTGGATCGAGCGCATCAAGGCGAACCTGCCCGAGCTGCCCGACGCCAAGAAGGCGCGCTTCATGAGCCAATATGGACTCTCGGCCTACGACGCCGGCGTGCTTGTCGGCGACAAGGTCTCGGCCGACTACTACGAGACCGTCGCCGAGGGCCGCGACCCCAAGATCGCGGCCAACTGGGTGACCGGCGAGCTGTTCGGTGCGCTCAACAAGGCGGGGCTCGAGATCGACGCCTCGCCGGTCGGCGCCAAGGCGCTCGGCGAACTCCTGGATCTCATGGCCGACGGCACCGTGTCGGGCCGGCTCGCCAAGGACGTGTTCGCCGCGATGTTCGAGGCCGGCAAGGGCGCCGCGGCGATCGTCGAGGAGAAGGGGCTGCGCCAGGTCACCGACGCGCGCGCCATCGAGGCCGCGATCGACGCGATCATGGCCAATGAGTCGGCCAAGGTCGCCGAGTACCGCGCCGGCAAGGACAAGCTGTTCGGCTATTTCGTCGGCCAGGTCATGCGCGCCATGGCCGGCAAGGCCAACCCCCAGGCCCTCAACGAGCTCCTGAGGAAGAAGCTCGCGGGGTGAGGCGAGTCCGGCGCGGGGCAGGTCGGTCCGGCTTGGGGCCTTGAGCCAACATCGCGGCGTCGATCCTCCCTCGCACCCTAATGGCACTTTGAAGAATCGCTCGTCGCCAGACGGCGTCCGTGTCCGGTACTCACTGGGCACTATGTGGCGTCGGCTCGCCCGAGCGGTGCGAGGCGCCGCGCCTCTCGGACCTTGCGCGCGATAAGGAGCTGGATCGTGCGGAAGCGACGCGGCAGAACCGCGAACACGAGGCGCGCCATTCGGCCTCGCCGCGTCGGCGAGAAGTTGTAGTGGTCGAAGCGCGTCGCGGTCACGGCGAACCCGTGAGCTGCCAGGATGCGGCGCATCTCGCGGTTCGAATACTCGCGCACATGCCCCATGTGGCCGATCCTGCGCAGCTTGCCGAACTCAACGAGCGGGTCGCCGATACTTCGCCCAGTGACGAAGCGCGCGATGTTCTGGGCCGAATAGAGGTTCGGCGTCGACAGCAGCAGCAGACCACCATGCGCCAAGACGCGGTTGATTTCGGACAGCGCGAAGAAGGGATCGACGCGAAGGTGTTCATACACCTCGGTGAACGTCACGTAGCGGAAGGCGCCGTCGGCAAAGGGCAGAGGCCGACGTTCGATGTCGCAGCCGACAACGTCCAGCCCGAATCGGGCGGAGAAGTCCGCGAAGCGACCGGGATTCACATCGACGCCCACGGCCCGGTAGCCAGCCTCGGCCAGCGCGGCGGTGAAATGGCCGGGGCCGGCGCCGACATCAAGAACGGCGCTGCCCGAGGGCGCGAGTGCGGCAAGGGATTTGAGGTCGGCGGCGTAGCGGGCAGCGTGCTGTTCGAAGTTGCTACGGTGCCACGCCTTGTAGGTCAGCGGCGCCGTTTCGAGTACAGCGCCAAGGTGGTCGAAGATTGCCGCAAAGTGAGAGTCGGCCGCGACCACGCCCCCACCGCCCATGCCAACTGGCTCAAGCGAACCGAGACTTCAATCTCGATATCACATCGACGAATTCGTCAAGTGGGCCCTCCCTTGCCGTCGTCGGCCAGGTCATGCGCGCCATGGCCGGCAAGGCCAACCCACAGGCCCTGAACGAGCTGATCAAGAAGAAGCTCGTGGGGTGATCCCGACCCATCGCGCGTGACGCGCGGCATCGCGGTCTGGTAGGGTCGCCGCGCTTTCACGGACGCCGTCCCATGGCCGACCACCGCGCACCCCGACCCGAGACCCAGGCGGCTCAGGCGCTCGGCTGGATCGAGCCCGGCACGCGCGCCATCGTGCCCTCGATCGTTCCCGCGACCACGTTCGAGCGAGAACGCGATCTCGGCTACGCCGGCGGGGTCAGCTACGCCCGTCACGGCGAGGCGCCGGCGACCCGCCAGGCCGAGGCGGTGCTCGCCGCGCTCGAGGGCGGCGGGCGCGCGATCCTCTACGGCTCGGGCATGGCGGCCGTGGCCGCCGTGTTCCAGACCCTCCGGGTGGGCGATCACGTCGTCGCCCAGCAGCCGCTCTACTACGGCGTCGGGCGCTGGCTCCGCACCCAGGGCGCCGCCATGGGACTGACCGCCGACTTTGTCCCGGCGGGCGATCTCGACGCGTTCGAGGGCGCGATCCGGCCCGGCGAAACGCGCGTTGTCTGGATCGAGACCCCGGCCAACCCGACCTGGAGCATCACCGACATCGCGGCGGTGGCGCGCCTCGCGCACGAGTCCGATGCCCTGCTCGCGGTCGACAGCACGGTCGCGACGCCGGTGTTCACGCGCCCGATCGAGTTGGGCGCCGACATCGTCATGCACTCGGCGACCAAGTACCTCAACGGGCATAGCGACGTGCTGGCCGGCGCGCTCATCGTCAAGGAGGGGCGCAAGGACGTGGCCGAGCGGCTGGTCGGCGCGCGCAACGACAACGGCGCCGTGCTCGGCGCCTTCGAGGCGTGGCTGCTGTTGCGCGGCATGCGCACGCTGTTCCCGCGCGTCCACCACGCGGCGCGCGGCGCCCAGGCGCTCGCCGAGCGCCTGAGCCGGATCGGCGCGGTGACCCACGTGCTCTATCCCGGCTTGCCGAGCCACCCCGGACACGACGTCGCGGCGCGCCAGATGGCGGGCGGGTTCGGCGGCATGCTGTCGATCCGCGTGCGCGGCGGCCGGCCGGCGGCGATCGGCGTCGCCGGACGGCTCGAGGTCTTCAAGCGCGCGACCTCGCTCGGCGGCGTCGAGAGCCTGGTCGAGCACCGTGCCTCGATCGAGCCGCCGGGCAGCGGCACGCCCGACGACCTGCTCCGCCTCTCGGTCGGGCTCGAGCACGTGGACGACCTGGCCGCCGATCTCGAGCAGGCGCTCAAGAACGTCTGACCGCCACGGCCTCCCTCACCCAACGACCGACCGGGCCGTCCGCCCAGGGAGCGATGCGCATGATCGATCTCTACACCGACGCCACGCCGAACGGCCGCAAGGCCTCGATCATGCTCGAGGAGGTCGCGCTGCCCTACACGGTGCACCGCATCGACATCGGCAAGGGCGACCAGTTCACGCCCGGCTACGTGCGCATCAACCCCAACAGCAAGATCCCGGCGATCGTCGATCGCGACGCCGAGGGCGGGCCGCTGACGGTGTTCGAATCGGGCGCCGTCCTCATTTACCTGGCGGAGATCACGGGCAAGCTGATGCCATCGGAGCGGCGCGCGCGCATGGCCGTGCTGCAATGGCTCATGTTCCAGATGGGCAACGTCGGGCCGATGTTCGGCCAGGCCAACCACTTCCGCAAATGGGCCAAGGAACAGGTGCCGTACGCGATCGAACGCTACACGAAGGAAACGCACAGGCTCTACGGCGTCTTGGACCGGCGGCTGGCCGAAGTGCCGTTTCTCGCCGGCGATTATTCGATCGCCGACGTCGCGACGTGGCCTTGGGTCATGCGCTGGGAATGGCACGGCATCGACTGGCAGGACCACCCGAACCTGAAGCGCTGGTTCGACGAGATCGGCGCGCGTCCAGCGGTCCAGCGCGGCAAGGCCGTGCCGTCGTGAGCGATCCGCTCGCCAGCGCCTCGGTCCGGCGGGTCGTGGCCGCGCTCGCCGCCGCCGGATCGAACGCCCAGGTCGTCGCGCTCGCGGCGACCGCGCGCACGGCCGAGGACGCGGCGACCGGTATCGGCTGCCCCATCGGCGCCATCATCAAGTCCCTCGTTTTCGACGTGGATGGTCGGCTCGTACTGG
>JBBDQV010000142.1:0-25586 GCA_040905845.1 Alphaproteobacteria bacterium
CACCATGGCGATCACCGCGCCCGGCGCGCCGCCCAGGAACGCGAAGGGCGCGGTCAGCGCCGAGGCGAGGATCGCGGCGACCATGGTTCGCAGGCCGACTCGGTCGAACAACCGGCCGAGCACGAGCGCGGCGATCGCATCGGCGCCCATCGCGACCGCATAGAGCACCGGAATCCACGCGGGGTCGACCACCCGAACCCTTTCGAAATGGTAGGCGATGAGCGGAAAGTCGGCGTAGCCGGCCGCGACGCAGGCGACGGACACGAGATAGACCCAGAACGTGCGTGGCAGGCCGGTCCCCTCCAACGGGGGCGGGGCGAGATCGAAGTCGCGCGGGCGCGGATAGAAGTGGCGCGCGGTCAGGAGCACGGCCATGGCCATGACCGCCGGGACCGCCAGCACCGCGAAACCCACGTCGTAGCCGCCGTCGAGGTAGAGCACGGCGCCGACGACGAGCGGCCCGATCACGGCGCCCGTCTGGTCGAGCGCCTCGTGCAGCCCGAAGCCCCAGCCGAGTCCGGTGTGGCCGGCGGCGTGGGACAACATGGCGTCGCGCGCCGGCGTGCGGATGGCCCGACCCGCGCGTTCCGCCACGATCAGGATGACCGCGACCCACCAATGGCTCGCGAGCGCGAGCAGCGGCACGGCGCACAGGTTGACCGCGTACCCGGCGATGGTGATCGCCCAGTAGCGCCCGGTACAATCGCTGAGGTAACCAGAGACGAGGCGGAGCCCGTAGCCAATGAACTCGCCGAACCCGGCGACCAGGCCGACCGCGGTCGCGCTCGCGCCGAGCACGGCGAGATACGGCCCCGTGATGCTGCGCGCCCCCTCGTACGTCATGTCGGCGAACAGGCTGACGACGCCAAGCAGGACGATGAATCGCAGTGCCGACCGGCGTGGCATCGACGGGTTTTCGTCCGACGGCACCGAGCTCATGGAAAACAAACGTCGCGTGGTGAAGGCATGCGATCGACACTCGCCTTACTTGACGACGACAACGGTGCATGGAGCGAGTTCGACGAGCCGGTCGGTCGTGCTGCCGATGAGCCGGTTGTAGAGCGCGGAATGGCCCATGAACCCGATCACGAGGAGGTCGCATCCCAGGCGGCCGATGAACTCGACGATCGTCGGCACGGCGTGCCCGGCGAGCACGTGCGTCGTCAGCGTGACGCGCTGGGCCTTCGCCAGCGCGCGGGCGCGCGCGACGATGGCGTCGAAATGCCGGTTCGCTTCGTTCTTCTCCTCGACGATCTCGTCGACCGAGGCCGGGAACCGCGGCAACTCTTCGACCGAGATCATATGGAGTTCCGCCTTGAAACGCTTGGCGAGGACGAGGGCCGCGGCGAGCGCGCGCTCGGCCCCCTCCGAGCCGTCGTTGGCGACGACGATTCGCTTATACATTCTGCGGCTCCTTCGCCTTCGAGTCCGGGCCCTCGATGGGCTTGAACGTGGGCTGGAACCAGCGCTGCGCGATCAGAGTCGGCACGACGGCGCTGCTGATCACCGCCGTCACGAGCACGGTGTATTGGCCCTGGTCGATGATGCCATTGGTCAAGCCGAACAATGCGGAAATCGTCCCGAACGTGAGCCCAGTGGACATCAGGAGGGTGGTGTACATGCCCTCCTTGCGCTCGAAGTGAAACGCGCGCGTCAATGGCAGGATGCCAACGAACTTCGTCGCCAACTTGATCGCGAGAAGGACGAACAGGAGTCCGGCGGAGTCGACGATCGCGTCGAAGCGCACGAGCGAGCCCGCCTTGAGGAAGTAGAACGGCGTGAGCAGGGCGAACCCGATGATCCTGAGGCGGTGCCCCATCTCCGCATCGGCGAGGAAGGTCGGGGCGAGCGCCATGCCGATGAGGTACGCGGGAAGAACAGCCTCGCTTCCCACCAGCGTCGACGTGCCGCCCATCGCGAACAGCAGGCAAAAGACGAACTTGGCGCGGGGCTCGCTCACGCGCGAGCCGAGGCGCGCGAACAACCGCGGCCCGAGCCACACCAGGAGCGCGACGACGACGGCGGTGAGCGCACCGAAGAACCCGAGGGTGAGGTCGAACGTCGCGAACACGACTCCAAGGGCGAGGACCGTGCCCAGGTCGTTCACGAAGCACGCGGCCAAGATGACCTTGCCGATCTCCGTCCGGTTGAAGCCGGTCTCGACCATGACGGCATAGACGACCGCGACCGAAGTGGTCGAGAGCGCGATGCCGGCGATTTGCGCCTGGGGCCATGGCCAGCCGGCGAGGAAGTGCGCGTAGGCGAGCACGCCGGCGTATGGCGCCAGGAACCCGACGATGCCGATGGCAAGCGTCGGCCAGGCGTGACGCCGGATGACGCGAGGGTCGACCTCGGTGCCGGCGAGGAACGTCAGGAGAATGGCGCCGAATCCCGCGAGGAAGTTCACCCACGGTGTGATCTGGAGCGTGATGACGTTGCCGGCCACCGCGGCCACGACGATCTCGATCAGCGCGACCGAAACGGCGAGCCGTATCGAGACGAGGGCGGCGAACAGGGCGAGTCCGAGCCAGACCGCGGACGAGAGCCACATCTCCGCCATCACGCGCTCACCATCGGGGGCGCGCGTCGGCGCGCGAAACCTATCGAGAGGACCATGGACTCCTACCGTTCAAGCATAAACAGTAGGAGTCATCAGCCTGGACGGGCGGTTGGCGGGGGACTCCATCCCCGAAGCGCCACGACAATAGACGAGCCGACAAAGGGATTCAACCGAGCCATGGGGAGCAGCGTGGACATCCGGATGGTCGCCCCGGACGAAGGCGACATGCGGCTCGACCGTTGGTTCCGGCGGCACTTCCCGGCCCTCGGGCACGTCCAGCTCCAGAAGCTGCTGCGCACGGGCCAGGTCAGGGTCGACGGCGGCCGCGCCAAGGCCAACCAGCGGCTTGCCGCCGGCCAGAGAGTCCGCGTTCCGCCCCTGCCGACGGCGGCGCCTCGGCCCGAGCCGCGCCGCGCCGCATCCTCGACCGAGACCGAGCGGCTGAAGGCTCGCGTTCTTCACCGTGACGCGACCATGATCGTGATCGACAAGCCCGCGGGGCTTGCCGTGCAAGGTGGCACCGCCCAGACGACGCACCTCGACGTCATGCTCGATGCGCTCCGCTTCGAGGCGAAGGAGCGCCCCCGGCTGGTCCATCGGCTCGATCGGGACACCAGCGGTGTCCTGGTGCTCGCCCGGACGGCGGAGGCGGCCCGCGAGCTCGGCACGCTGTTCAAGTCGCGCACGGTCACCAAGCTCTACTGGGCCGTGGTCGTTGGCGTGCCACGGCCGAGCGAAGGAAAAATCGACCTGCCGCTCGCCAAGCGGCCGGGGCGCGGCGGCGAGCGGGTCCGGGTCGACGAGGACGAGGGCAAGCGGGCGGTGACACAGTACCGAGTGCTCGACACCGTGGGTAAACAAGCGGCGCTGGTCGAGCTCGAGCCGCGCACGGGGCGCACTCACCAGCTTCGCGCCCACATGGCCGCGCTCGGCACGCCCATTCTCGGTGACGGCAAGTACGGCGGCCGCGCCGCCTTCCTGCCCGGCGCCGAGCTCGCCAAACGCCTGCACCTGCACGCCCGCTCGATCACGCTGCCCGGCGGCCTTACGGTGACCGCGCCTCTGCCGCCGCACATGCGCGAGACCTTGAAAGACCTGGGCCTGGAACCGTGAAGCGGGTTTACAGGGCGGTCCGGATCGCGGCGGGCGACGGCGGCTTCGCGGTCGAGCTCGATGGCCGGGCGGCGAAGTCTCCGGCCAGGCGGCCGTTGCTGGTGCCGGCGCGCGGCCTCGCCGTAGCGATCGCGGCGGAGTGGGATGCCCAGGTCGTCGAGGTCGATCCGCGGTCCATGCCGCTCACGCGGCTGGCCTCGAGCGCGCTCGATGTCGTCGCCGTGCGGCACGCCGAGGTGGCGGCGGAAATCGCCGGCTACGGCGCGACCGACCTCGTTTGCCACCGTTCCGAGCGGCCCCCGGAGTTGGTCCTGCGCCAGGAGTCGGCGTGGCAGCCGCTGGTCGATTGGGCGATGCGCGCGCTCGACGCGCCGTTGCTCGTCACGCGCGGCGTCGTGCCCGTGGCGCAGCCCGAGGCGGCGCTTCACGCGCTGCGCCGCGCGGTCGAGCGCCTCGATTCCTGGCGGCTTACGGCGCTCGCCAGCGCCAGCCACGCCGCCGGATCGGTCATTGTCGGCCTCGCGCTCGCGGCGCGGCGGATCGACGCCGAGCAGGCGTGGCGCGCGAGCCAGGTCGATGAGACATTCGAGATCGAGCAATGGGGCGCGGACGCGGAATCGACGGTGCGCCGTGCCGCGCTACGCGACGAGTTGATCCAAGCGCGCCGGTTTCTCGACCTGGTGGAGGGCTAGACGATGCTGCTGGTCACGGGTGGCAACGGGTTCGTCATGAGCAACCTGGTCAGGCTCTGGCTCGAGACCGATGCGCGCGCGCGCGTCGTCGTCGCCGACGCCTGGGCGCCCGACGCGGTCTGGCAACGCTTCGTGGCGCCGCTTCGCGATCGGGTCATGGTCGTGACGGGCGATGTCACCGATCCGGCCTGGTGGTCGTCCTGTCCAGAGCTTGGCGCTGTGACGATGATCGCCCACGGCGCCGCGGTCACCCCAGGCGTAGGCCCGCGCGAGAAGGAGCAGGCGCGGACGACTGTCGCGGTCAACGTCATGGGCACGGTCAACGTGCTCGAATGGGCGCGCACGCGCTCCGGCCTGACCCGGTTCCTCCACGTCTCGACCGGCAGCGTCTACGGCGACGAAGGGCCCGACGGCCCGCTGCCCGAGGACGGCTGGGAGGCGCGAACGCCCCGCGGGCTCTACGCGATCACCAAGCGGGCGGGCGAGTTGATCGCGCGGCGCTACGCCACGCTGTTCGGCGTGCCCGTGGTCACCGTCAGGCTGGCCAGCGTCTACGGCCCAATGGACCGGGCAACGCCGGCGCGCCGCGTCGTCTGCCTGCCCAACCGGCTCGTCCATCTGGCGCTCGCCGGCGGGGAGGCGCGGGTCAACACGCTCGACGCGGTCGGCGACTACATCCACGCCGGCGACGTGGCCGCCGCCATGGTCGCGCTGCTGCGCGCCGGCCGGCTCGACCATGACCTCTACAACGTCGCGTACGGTGAACCGGCGACCATGGCCGAGGTGCTCGGCCACGTCGTTGCCGCCGTCCCCGGCTTTCGCTGGCGCGTGACGGCCAAGGACGAGGCCAACGTCATCGAGGACGCCTCGCGCAAGCGCGGCGCCTGGGGCGCCTACGATAATTCTCGTTTACGCGCGCTCGGCTGGTCGCCCCGACAGCTTCGAACCGCGATCGCCGACTACGCCGCGTGGGTCAGAGAGTACGAGACGGTACGCAGTCGCCCATCGAACGAATTGTGAACTCCGATGATTTCGTTTAGGCTATTTGGTCAGCTTCACGTCGCCGGCGTGGCGCCTGCGGGACCGATACCATGGCCATTGGTAATCTCACCGAGGAGATTTTTATTCAGCTCCTGAAAGCGCACTTATCGCCATCAAGTCCAATACGGACCGCAGAATTGCTTCGCGGAAGGGATGTGCAACTCAGAGAAATCGGAAGGTCGATTGTATCTCCAGGACGGCAAATATTCATCTATGGCGATCGAGGAGTCGGAAAAACGTCTCTAGCACAAACTGCGGCATTTCAACAACAACATTCAAGCAGAAATCCAATATTCTTGACATGTTCTCACGATACGACGGTATTTTCTTTGGCGCGAGATTTGACCAGTCGGCAGCGCCCTCAAGGTCGTTCGAACCAAAAGCGCAGCACAAGATCGCGTTCGGGCGCATCGGTTCTTGGTATTTCTGCCGAAAAAGAGACTGTAATTGAAGATACTACACCACATATCCCAAAGTCGATCAATGCAGTCGTTGATATCTTGCTGTCAACCAGTGTAAGAGATGAACAAGATATCGTTGTTGTTGACGAAATTGATCAACTTACAAATCAAAAAGAGAGAAGAATTCTTGTTGATTTAATCAAACAGCTTGGAGATCAGAATATTACTACAAAGTTTATATCCTGTGGCGTTGCAGAACTCACTTGATGAACTCATACAGAGCAATCATTCATGCTATAGATATTTGTCGACCGTTAAATTGGAGCGATTGAATATGGACTCTCGGTTCAAGATAATAGAGTCATCCAGCAATGCATTAAATTTGCAAATTGATATATCCACCAAGTATCGAATTGGTGCAATTAGTGATGGGTTTCCACATTATGTTCATTTAATATGCGAAAGATTATTCTGGGAAGTATTTGATGATCCTCAGATACAAGATTCTGTTCGCCCGGAGCATTTTGTCAAGGCGATCAAGAGCGCAGTGCAGAGCGTAGAGCCGACTCTTCGTGCGGCGTATGATAAAGCAACGAAAAAATATAATGAAGTTTACGAAGAGATTCTTTGGGCGGTGACAGATGATCATCAATTGCAAAGACGTAGTGCCGATATCTATCAGTCGTATTTAAGAATAATGGAAGATCGAGGGAAAAGACTACCCACAAAGGATAAATTTAATGCTAGGATGAATAACCTGAAAAAACCCGCACATGGAAATGTTCTAGTGGGCACTCGTGCTGGGTGGTATAGATTCCGAGAGAACATACTTAGGGGGTTTGTAAGACTTAGAGCCGAGGAGCAAGGGGTCGTGCTTGACAGAGAACATGCATTATTGCCGAGTGTGTTGCCCGTCGAGTCTTAGAGGATGTAGCCGCTGAATCGTGAATTATGAATTCGCCAATCCAGGGTGCTTAGTGCGGCAGTCTACGTGTCAAGCTTCGCGATTTTTGGCGGCGTGAACGCGCCGACCTCGGGCAGGGGACCGGTCCAGCGCTCGACCTCGATCAGGCAGGTCTGGGCGCTCGGGCCCTGGGCGAGGCGCGAGGTGCCCTTGTCCAGCGTCAGCACGTTCGGGTTGCCGTGGCGGCAGAGCGCGTTCGGCGCGCCCGGCTCATCGGGGTCGTACCACGCGCCCGTCGGCAGGCGGACGACGCCCGGACGCATCGCGTCGCTGACCACGGCGCCGGCCAGGCACTGGCCGCGATCGTTCCATACTCGCACCACGTCGCCGTCGGCGATGCCGCGCGCCTTGGCGTCGTCGGCGTTGATCCAGACCGGCTCGCGCCCCTTGATCTTCGAGCCGAGGCTGGCGCCGCCGTTGTCGTACTGGGCGTGCAGCCGCGTCGCCGGCTGGCACGAGATCAGGTGCAGCGGAAATCGCCGGGCCGTGGGCGAGCCGAGCCATTCGGTGGGTTCGAACCACGCCGGGTGGCCAAGGCAATCGTCGTAGCCGAAGCCGTCGATCGTCTGCGAGAAGATTTCGATCCGGCCCGACGGGGTCTTGAGCGGCCGGCCCGAGGGGTCGGCGCGGAACTCGGCGAGCATGACCTGATGCTCCTTGCGCTCGGGCAGCTTGAAGAAACCGTCGCGCCAGAACGTATCGAAGTCGGGCATCTCGATCGCGCGCTCGGCGGCGCACTGGCGGCCCCGGTCGTAGAGGTGGCGCAACCAGCCCATCTCGTCGCGGCCTTCGGTGAAGCGCTCGGCGACGCCGAAGCGCTCGGCCAGCCCGGCGAGGATGTCGTGGTCGCTGCGCGCCTCGCCCACGGGCGACATTGCGCGGTGCATGGCGAACAGGTAGCCCTCGCGCGAGGAGCCGCTGAAGTCGTTGCGCTCGAACGTCGTCGTCGCGGGTAGCACGATGTCCGAATGGCGCGCGAGCGCGTTCCACCACGTCTCGTGGCAGACGATGGTGTCCGGGCGGCGCCACGCGGCGATGAGCCGGTTGAGGTCCTGGTGGTGGTGAAAGGGGTTGCCGCCGGCCCAGTAGACCAGCCGGATGTCCGGGAACGTGATGCGACGGCCGTTGTAGTCGATGGTCTTGCCGGGCTCGCTCAGGAGCTCGGTGATGCGCGCGACCGGGATGAAGTCCTCGACCGGGTTCCGGAGCTGGTCGAGCGAGGGCCACGCCATGTGGTCGGTGTGCGCGCCGATGGCGTTGACCGCCGAGTAGCCGAAGCCGATGCCCCCGCCGGGCAGCCCGATCTGGCCCAGCATGGCGGACAATGTCACGCCCATCCAGAACGGCTGCTCGCCGTGATCGCCGCGCGTCAGCGACCACGACAGCGAGATCATCGTGCGCTGGCGCGCCATGCGCCGCGCGAGATCCCGGATCGTCGCGGCCGGAACCTCGGTGATCGCGGCGGCCCAGTCGGCATCCTTCGGTCGGCCGTCAACGTCGCCCGTCAGGTACGGGACGAAGCGATCGAACCCGACGCAGTAGCGTTCCAGGAACGCCTTGTCGTGCAGACCCTCGGCAACGAGGGTGTGGGCGAGCCCGAGCATGAGCGCGACGTCGGTGTTGGGCCGTATGGCGAGCCACTCGGCGTCGAGAGACTCCTCGGTGTCGTCGCGCGACGGGCCGACGCAGACGAAACTGACGCCGCGCTCGCGGCACATTCGCATGCCGTCGCGCTGGATGTGCTGGCCGGTGCCGCCCGCGCTGATCTGGCCGTTGCGCAGCGGCAGCCCGCCGAAGGCGACGACCAGCCGGCCGTGCTCGGCGATCGCGGGCCAGCTCGTGTGCTCGAGCAGGACCTGCTGGAACGGCCCCAGCACGTGGGGAATGATGACCTCGCCGGCGGCGTAGCTGTAGGTGTCCTTGGACGCGGTGTAGCCGCCCGCGAGGTTGAGAAACCGGTGGAGCTGGCTCTGGGCGTGGTGGAACCGCCCGGCGCTCGCCCAACCGTAGCTGCCGGCGAAAATCGAGCGGTTGCCGTGGCGCTCCTTGACGCGGGCAAACTCGGCGGCGAGCAGGTCGAGCGCGCGGTCCCACGAGGCCGCCACGAACGGCTCGGCGCCGCGCCCTTTGGTGTGGCCGCCGGGGCCGTGGCGCAGGTAGCCGGCGCGGATCATGGGCTGGCGGATGCGGCATGCGTCGTCGAGCGCCCGCGCCATGCCGAACCCGATGGGCGAGGGATCCGCGTCGTCCTTGAACGGGCGCAGGGCGATGACGCGGCCGTCGCGCGCCTCGACGCCGTAGGCGCCCCAATGGGTGACGGTAGGCGTGAGGGTCGGTGCGTCGGTCATGGTGCCGAGTCTCGGGTCAAAGAGAGCAACACCATAGCGGATCGCGCGGGCCGAGGGGACCCGTCACGGCGCTCTGGCAACGTGGCTGGATAGGGTGGTATTTCAAAGCCTTGCGCCGCGCGCGAGGACGGTCGCCATGAAGGACGTCATCAGGCAGCTCGAGGAGAAGCGGGCCGCCGCCCGGCTCGGCGGCGGCCAGCGGCGCATCGAGGCGCAGCACGCCAAGGGCAAGCTCAGCGCACGCGAGCGCATCGAGCTGCTGCTCGATCCGGGCTCGTTCGAGGAATACGACATGTTCGTCGAGCACCGCTGCGCCGACTTCGGCATGGCCGAGACCACGGTGCCGGGCGACGGCGTGGTCACCGGCTGGGGCACGGTCAACGGCCGGATCGTCTTCGTGTTCAGCCAGGACTTCACCGTTTTCGGCGGCTCGCTCAGCGAGGCGCACGCCGAGAAGATCTGCAAGATCATGGACCAGGCGATGAAGGTCGGCGCGCCGGTGATCGGCCTCAACGATTCGGGCGGCGCGCGCATCCAGGAGGGCGTGGCCAGCCTCGCCGGATACGCCGAGGTCTTTCAACGCAACGTGCTTTCCTCCGGCGTCGTGCCGCAGGTCTCGCTGGTCATGGGGCCGTGCGCCGGCGGCGCGGTCTATTCTCCGGCCATGACCGATTTCATCTTCATGGTCAGGGACTCGTCCTACATGTTCGTCACCGGCCCGGACGTGGTGAAGACCGTGACCCACGAACAGGTCAGCCACGAGGATCTGGGCGGGGCGGCGACCCACACGGCGCGCTCGGGCGTCGCCGATCTCGCCTTCGACAACGACGTCGAGGCGCTCGAGGAGACGCGGCGGTTCATCGACTTCCTGCCGGCCAATAACCGCGAGCCGCCGCCCGTCCGCCCGACCGATGACCCGATCGATCGCGCCGAACCCTCGCTCGATACCCTGGTGCCGGCCAACCCGAACAAGCCCTACGACATGAAGGAGCTGATCCAGAAAGTCGTCGACGAGGCCGATTTCTTCGAGCTCCAGCGGGACTACGCCAGGAACATCATCGTCGGCTTCGGGCGCATCGAGGGTTCGACAATCGGCATCGTCGCCAACCAGCCGATGGTGCTCGCCGGCTGTCTCGACATCGACGCCTCGCGCAAGGCCGCGCGTTTCGTGCGCTTCTGCGACTGCTTCAACATCCCCATCCTGACCTTCGTCGACGTGCCCGGGTTTCTGCCTGGCACGGCGCAGGAATACGGCGGCATCATCAAGCACGGCGCGAAGCTGCTCTACGCTTTCGCCGAGGCAACGGTGCCCAAGGTCACCCTGATCACGCGCAAGGCCTACGGCGGCGCCTACGACGTCATGAGCTCGAAGCACCTGCGCGGCGACGTCAACTACGCCTGGCCAACGGCCGAGATCGCGGTCATGGGGCCGAAGGGCGCGGTCGAGATCATCTTCCGCGCCGAGCTCGGCGATGCGGCCAGGATCGAGGCGCGCACCGAGGAATATCGGCGCAAGTTCGCCAACCCGTTCGTCGCCGGGCATCGCGGCTTCATCGACGACGTGATCATGCCGCACTCGACGCGCCGGCGCGTCGCGCGCAGCCTCGCCATGCTGCGCGGCAAGAAGCTCGAGAACCCATGGAAGAAGCACGACAACATCCCGTTGTAGGGGGCGTCGCGGCGCCTGGCGCAGCCATGAGGCCCCTCCATGGCCCGTTCGCCTGGCACGGCGCTGACTTGGCGCGCGACCAAGGCTGGGTCATGCCGTGGACGGCGGACGAGCTCGGGGAGCTCGACGCCGCGCTGGCGCATGCCGAGAGCAAGGGGGTCGCGTGGCACGATATCACGCCCGCCGACTTCCCGCTCGATCGGGTCAAGGCCAAGCTCGCGCTCATCGCCGACGAGCTCGAAGTCGGGCGCGGCGTCGTCAAGCTGACCGGGCTGCCGGTCGCGCGCTACGACGACGCGGCGCTGAGGCTCCTGTGGATGGGGCTCGCGCGGCATCTGGGCACGGCGCGGCATCAGGATTGCCGCGGCCAGCTCATGCGCGACATCCGCGACGAAGGCACCGGTGTCGGCGCGCGCCACGGCCAGATCACCAACCCGACCGACGGTCAGGCGTTCATCTCGTCGAGCGCGCGGACGTACTCGAGCGGCGCGCTGCGCTGGCACACCGACCGCACCGACGTGGTCGGGCTGTTGACCGCCCAGCAAGCCAAGTCGGGCGGCATCAGCAAGGTCGCGAGCTCGG
Organism: Alphaproteobacteria bacterium; assembly: GCA_040905845.1. Taxonomy (GTDB): domain Bacteria; phylum Pseudomonadota; class Alphaproteobacteria; order SP197; family SP197; genus VGDP01. The sequence continues at coordinate 11,371 of JBBDQV010000142.1, forward strand.
TCGCGGTTCACAATGCCATGATCGAGCGCCGGCCGGACCTGGCGGCGCTGCTCTACCAGCCGATCTGGCGCTCGCGCCTCGGCGAGGAGCAAGGCGGCGAGGCGGCGATCTACCCGCTGCCGGTGTTCGGCGTGCGTGACGGCAGGTTCACCAGCCACTACTCGCGCACCTACGTCGAGGCGGCGCAGATGCTGGCTTCGACGCCCCGGATGACCGAGCGGCAGTGGCAGGCGCTCGACCTGCTCGCCAGTTTGTGCGACGAGCTCGGCTACGACATGCGGCTCGCCCAGGGCGACATCCAGCTCATCAACAGCCACGTCACGTACCACGCGCGGACCCCGTTCGAGGACGACCCCGCGACGGGCAACGTGCGCCGGTTGCTGCGGGTCTGGCTGTGCATGCCCGAGCGGCATCGAGCGCTGCCCGAGGACCACGCGGTTCTCTGGGTCAACGTCGAGCCCGGACGGTTGCGCGGCGGCATCGCCCAGGCGCGGGCCTGAGGCGCGGTCCCTGGTGGCGGCCTTGTTCAGGAAGGTCCTCATTGCCAACCGTGGCGAGATCGCCTGCCGGATCATGCGCACGGCGCGTCGGCTCGGCATCGCGACGGTCGCGATCTATTCCGATGCCGACGCCGAGTCCAGGCACGTGCTCGAGGCCGACGAGGCGGTGCGCATCGGGCCGGCACAGCCGGCCAAGAGCTACCTGAACGTCGAAGCGATCATCGCGGCGGCCAAGGCGACCGGCGCCGAGGCGGTTCACCCCGGCTTCGGGTTCCTCTCCGAGAACGTCGGGTTCGCGCGCGCGCTCGATGCCGCGGGAATCATCTTCGTCGGCCCGCCCACGAGCGCGGTGGCCGCCATGGGCGACAAGATCGAATCCAAGAAGTTGGCCGAGAAGGTAGGGGTCAACGTCATCCCCGGCCACATGGGCGTGATCGCCGACGCGGACGAGGCGGTGAGGATCGCCCACGCCATCGGCTACCCGGTGATGATCAAGGCGGCGGCGGGCGGTGGCGGCAAGGGCATGCGCGTCGTCGGGAACGACGAGGAGTGCCGCGAAGGCTTCCGGGGCGCCGCCAACGAGGCGCGCAATAGCTTCGCCGACGACCGGCTTTTCATCGAGAAGTTCATCACCAAGCCGCGCCACATCGAGATCCAGGTGCTGGCCGACGGCCACGGCAACGTGGTGCATCTGGGCGAGCGCGAGTGCTCGATCCAGCGGCGCCACCAGAAGGTCATCGAGGAGGCGCCGAGCCCCTTTCTCGACGCCAAGGCCCGCGCGGCGATGGGGGCGCAGGCAGTCGCGCTCGCCAAGGCCGTGGGCTATCGCTCGGCCGGCACGGTTGAGTTCATCGTCGACGCCAAGCGGCGTTTCTACTTCCTCGAGATGAATACCCGGCTGCAGGTCGAGCATCCGGTAACCGAAATAGTCACCGGCCTCGACATCGTCGAGCTGATGTTCCGGGTGGCGGCGGGCGAGACCCTCGGGTTTGCCCAGAAGGACGTCAAGCTGAAGGGCTGGGCGATCGAGGCCCGCGTCTACGCCGAGGACCCCGAGCGCGGCTTCCTGCCGGCGACGGGGCGGCTCGTGCGCTACCGGCCGCCCGAGGGCGACGGGCTCAGGATCGACGATGGCGTCTACGAGGGCGCCGAGATCACGCCATTCTACGATCCGATGATCGGCAAGCTGGTCGCCAAGGGCAAGGACCGTCACGACGCCATCGAGCGCATGGCCGAGGCGCTCGACGGATTCGTCATCCGTGGCATGGCCAACAACCTGGGTTTCCTGTCGGCGGTGATGCGCCACCCGCGCTTCGTCGCCGGCGATCTCGATACCTTGTTCATCGACAGCGAATACGGCCGGGCGTTCGACGGCGTGCCGCTCGAAGGCCGGGTTGCCGACGTGATCATCGCGGTCGCGGCCATGGTGCACGACGCCACGGCAAGGCGTGATGCCGCGATCGGCCCCAGTCATCGCTCGGCCGACCCCGCGGCGGGCCGCGACTGGGTCGTCCGGATCGGCGAGCACCGGTTCCCGGTGTCGGCGTTGGACGCGGATGGGAGTACCGTGATCGAGCGCGATGGGCGCGGGGTCGCCGTAACGGGAGCCTGGTCGCCCGGCGCGCCGCTGTTCCGCGGCGCCGTGGAAGGCGCGCCGGTCGTCGTTCAGGTCGAGCGCGCCGAAGGCACCTGGCTGCTCGCCCACGCCGGCGCCAGGGTCAGGGCCAAGGTTCTGAGTCGCCGCGCCGACGAGCTGCTCGCGCGGATTCCGGCCAAGACGGCGCCGGATCTGTCGCGCTTCCTGCTCTCGCCCATGCCGGGACTCGTCGTCGCCCTGCACGTCGCCGAAGGCGACGAGGTCAAGGCCGGCCAGTCGCTCGCGGTGGTCGATGCCATGAAGATGGAAAACGTGTTGCGCGCCGAGCGCGACGGCCGCATCGCCAAGGTCCACGTCGCCGCCGGGGCGAGCCTGTCGGTGGATCAGGTGATCCTGGAGTTCGCCGAGCGCGCGGCGAGGGCGGGTGCGTGAGCGCGGCCGACCGCAAGGCGGTAAGGGCGCGCTTGCATGGCCGCGTGCAGGGTGTCTGGTTCCGCGCCTGGGCGTGCGAGCAGGCCGGCGCGCTGGGGCTCGACGGCTGGGTGCGCAACCGCGCAGACGGCACGGTCGAGGCCGTGTTCGCCGGCCCGCCGGACATGGTCGACCGCATGGTCGTGCTGTGCCGGTGCGGTCCGCCGCTCGCCAAGGTCTCGAACGTCCGGGTCGAACCTGAAGCGGGACCCGTGACGCCGGGGTTCCACGCGGCCCCGGATGGCTGATACCGGCGCGCCAAGGAAACGACTCATGCGACGCGCGGCGCGCTTCCCCTCTCCCTTCCCTCTCCCACAAGGGGAGAGGGAATCATTTTGGCGCAGCATGAACATACCCTCTCCCGCCGTTGGCGGGAGAGGGCAGGGTGAGGGCGGGCAACTCCATCTCGACGGGGTCCGCACCGGAAAAATCAGCCCCCCACGGTTCCGAAGACGTCGACGAACGCGCGCATGAGTGCGGCATCGACCTCGGCCATCGTGGCCTCGACGCCGAGGTCCGCGAGCGAAGTGACGCCGAAGTCGCGGATGCCGCACGGCACGATGCCGCGATAGTGCGCGAGGTCCGGGGCGACGTTGAGCGCGACCCCGTGATAGCTGACCCAGCGGCGCACGCGCACGCCGAGCGCGGCGATCTTCGCCTCGGTTCCGCCCTTCGCGACCCAGATGCCGATGCGTCCGTCGCGCCGGTAGCCGGCGACGCCGAAGCTGGCGAGGGTCGCGATCAGCCACGACTCGAGGTCGTGGACGTAGCGGCGCAGGTCGCGTCCGCGCGCCTCGAGGTCCAGCAGCACGTAGCCGACCCTTTGTCCGGGCCCGTGATAGGTGACGCGGCCGCCGCGCCCGGTGCGGAACACGGGCAGATCGCCGGCGTCGAGCACTTCGGCCGGATCGGCGCTGGTGCCCGCGGTGTAGAGGGCCGGGTGATCGAGCAGCCAGACCAGCTCGCGCGCCGCTCCGGCGCGGATCGCCGCGACCCGCCCCTCCATGAAGCGGACGGCCTCGGGATAGGGCACCGGCTTCGAGGCGACGCGCCACTCGGGGCCCGCGCCGACGGCGGGCCTCGGGGCTAGCCTGCGTCCTTGCGGCATGGTCGCGGATTTGTTATCGGAAACCGCTGCCGTGAACCGTGCGGTCGTGGCGGAACTGGTAGACGCGCAGCGTTGAGGTCGCTGTTCCCGAAAGGGAGTGGAAGTTCGAGTCTTCTCGACCGCACCATCCGGCATCTCTTTTCGTCGTTCGCTCCGTCCAGCCGAAGGAATTGGCCGCCTCCGGCGTGGCGCTGGCCGCCGCGCCGACTATACTGCGCCCGTTCCAACGCGCGGGAGGCGTCGATGGCGGAGGATCTGCGGCAGGCCGCACTCGATTACCATCGCCTGCCGAAGCCCGGCAAGCTCGGCGTCCACGCGACCAAGCCGCTCGCCAACCAGCGCGACCTCGCGCTCGCCTACTCGCCGGGCGTCGCCGAGGCGTGCAACGCCATCGTTGAGGACCCGGGCGCCGTACACGACGTCACGATCCGCTCGAACTTGGTCGCCGTTGCCACCAACGGCACGGCCGTGCTCGGTCTCGGGCCGATCGGGCCCTTGGCCGCCAAGCCGGTCATGGAAGGCAAGGCGGTCCTGTTCAAGAAGTTCGCCAACATCGACGTCTTTGACCTCGAGGTCGACGAGCGCGATCCCGATCGCTTCGTCGAGGTGGTCGCCGCCCTGGAGCCCACCTTCGGCGCCATCAACCTGGAGGACATCAAGGCCCCCGAGTGCTTCGAGATCGAGCGCAAGCTCCAGGCACGCATGGGAATCCCGGTCTTCCACGATGACCAGCACGGCACCGCCATCTGCGTCGGCGCCGCCGTGCTCAATGGACTGAGCCTCGTCGGCAAGCGCATCGGCGACGTTCGGCTCGTCACGTCCGGCGCGGGCGCGGCGGGGCTTGCCTGCCTCAACCTCCTGCTCGAGCTCGGGCTCGAGCGCGCGAACGTCCTGGTCACCGACAGGCTCGGCGTCGTCTACGAGGGCCGCATCGAGGAGATGGACCCGCACAAGGCGAAGTTCGCGCGGCCGACCGAGGCGCGAACCCTGGCGGACGTGATCAAGGGCGCCGACGTATTCCTCGGACTCTCGGCCCCCGGCGTGCTGACCGGGCCCATGGTCAAGACCATGGCCGACAAGCCGCTGATCCTGGCGCTCGCGAACCCGGTGCCCGAAATCATGCCCGACGTCGCGCGCGAGGCCCGGCCCGACGCCATCATCGCCACGGGGCGCAGCGATTTTCCGAACCAGGTCAACAACGTCCTCTGCTTCCCCTTCATCTTTCGCGGCGCGCTCGACGTCGGCGCGACCTCGGTCAACTCGGCCATGAAGCTCGCCTGCGTGCACGCGATCGCGGCGCTCGCCAAGGCCGAGGCCTCGGACATCGTCGCCGCCGCCTACGGCGACCAGACGCTGCGCTTCGGCCCCGACTACATCCTGCCCAAGCCGTTCGACCCGCGCCTGATCGTCCACGTGCCGGTCGCCGTCGCCGAGGCGGCGATGCGAAGCGGGGTCGCGACGCGGCCGCTGGCCGATGTCGCGGCCTACCGCGAGGAGATGTCGCGCATCGTGTTCCGCACCGGCTACGTCATGCGCGGGATCTTCGCGCGGGCCAAGGCCGACCCGAAGCGCGTGGCCTACGCCGACGGCGAGGAGCCGCGCGTGCTCCAGGCCGTGCAGGGCGCGGTCGACGAGGGGCTCCTCAGGCCGATCCTGATCGGCCGCCGCCGGGTGCTCGCCGCGCGGATCAAGCGCCTCGGGCTCCGCCTCGAGGCCGGAACGTCCTACGAGCTGTGCGATCCCGAGGACGACCCGCGCTACAAGGACTACTGGAAGCTCTACCACGCCGTCATGGAGCGGCGCGGCGTGACGCGATCCAAGGCGCGCCGCGTCGTGCGCACGGACACCACGGTGATCGCCGCCCTGATGGTCAAGCGCGGCGAGGCCGACGCCCTGATCGCCGGGCCGGTCGGCGTGTACGACGAGCACTTGCGCCACGTCCTCGACGTCGTCGGTATCGAGCCCGGCGTGCGCGATGCCGCGGGGCTGCACATGCTGCAGCTCGACAAGGGCACGTTCTTCATGGCGGACACCACGGTCACCTACGATCCGGACGCCGACGAGATCGCCGACGTCGCGCTGCGCGCGGCCGAGGTGGTTCGCCGGTTCGGCATCGAGCCGAAGCTCGCGCTCCTGTCGCACTCGAACTTCGGCAGCCACGACACCGCCTCGGCGCGCAAGATGCGCGCCGCGCTCGCCCTGATCCACGCGCGCGCGCCGAGCCTGGAGGTCGACGGCGAGATGGACGGCGACGCGGCGCTCGACGCCGACGTGCGCGCCGAGATCATTACGAACCCGGCGCTGACCGGCGCCGCGAACCTGCTCATCGCGCCCGGGCTCGACGCGGCGTCGATCGCGTTCACCCTCGTCCGTCAGCTCGGCAACGGCACCGCGGTCGGTCCCATGCTGCTCGGCGTGGCCGCGCCCGCGCACATCGCGAAACATTCGGCGACCGTGCGCGGCGTCTTGAACCTGAGCGCGTTCGCCGTGGTGGACGCGCAGATCAGGGCCAGCGCGGCGGCCCCGCGCAAGGGACGGCGTCGTGGCCGGGCCGACTGAGACCCGCTCGGGTGCCTGGCGGCCGCGCGGCAAGGCGGGCGAGCGCGCCGAGCTCGACCATGAGCTCGTGCGCGCCATCCAGGATGCCATCGCGGACGGCGACCAGGCACGCGTGACCGGCCTCGCCGGGCCACTGCACGAGGCGGACAAGGCGGACTTGCTCGAGCAGGTGACGCCCGAGGAGCGCGACGCGCTCGTCGCCCAGTGGCGGGACGAATTCGACGAGGAGATCCTGCCCTACCTCCACGAGTCGGTCCGCGACGAGATCGTGCGCCTCCTGCCGCGCGCGGTCCTGGTGCGCGCGGTCGAAGAGCTCGACACCGACGACGCGATCTACGTCATCGAGGGTCTGGCGGAGGGCGAACGCCAGGAGCTGCTCGACGCCCTGCCCGCGCCGGACCGCGCGTTCCTCGAGGAAGGCCTGACCTTCGAGGAAGATTCTGCCGGGCGCCTGATGCAGCGCGAGGTGGTCACCGCTCCGGCCTACTGGTCGGTTGGCCACGTCATCGACTACCTGCGCGCCGCGGGCGACGAGCTGCCCGAGGAGTTCTACGACGTCTTCGTCGTCGATCCGCAGCGGCGCCCCGTCGGCACCGTGCCGCTGGCGCGGCTGATCCGCACCCAGCGCCCCGTCATCGTGCGCGACATCATGGACCCCGAGCCCCATCTGGTGCGCGTCGACACGGACCAGGAGGAGGTCGCCTATCTGTTCAGCCAGTACGGGCTTACCTCGGCGGCGGTGGTCGACGGGGGCGGGCGGATCGTCGGCGTGATCACCCACGACGACGTGACCGAGGTCATCGAGCAGGAGGCCGAGGAGGACATTCTCCACCTCGGCGGCGTCGGCGACACCGATTTCCGCGATCCGGTGATAAGGACGGCGCGCAAGCGCTTCGTGTGGCTCTTCTTCAACCTCGGAACGACGCTCGTGGCCTCGTTCGTCATCGGCTTCTTCCACGAAACCATCAGCCAGATCATCGCGCTCGCATCGCTCATGCCCATCGTCGCGGCGATCGGAGGTAACGCTGGAACCCAGGCGATGACGGTCGCCGTACGGGCGTTGGCGACGCGTGACCTGACCTCGGCCAACGCCTTGCGCTCGTTGCGCAAGGAGGTGCTGGTGGCCCTGTTCAACGGCGCGCTGTGCGCGATCTTCATGGGGCTCATAACGTGGACCCGATTCGCGAGCTGGCAGATCGCCGGCGTCATGGCGGCGGCCATGGTCGCGAACCTGTTCATGGCCGGGCTGTGCGGGGGCCTGATCCCCGTCCTGTTGTCGCGTTGGCGCATCGACCCCGCGCCCGCGTCCGGAGTCTTCGTCACCGCGATCACCGACATCGTCGGCTTCTTGGCCTTCCTCGGGCTCGCCACGCTGTTCCTGCTCTGACCACGATCGAGACAAGGATGGACCGATCCCCTCCCGCGTGGGTCCGGCGCCGCTTCACGGCGGCCGATCCTGACTTCGCGGCGCGCATGACGGTCGAGCCGGGCGCCGATCGCGCGCTCGGGCTCTTGAAGGTCGAGCTGGTCGATTTCGGCCCCGGCTGGGTCGAGATGCGCATGCCGTTCCAGCGCATCGCCACCAACGAAACCGGCATCATGCACGGCGGCATGGTCGCGTTTCTGGCGGACGACGCCGCCGGCTTCGCCGCCTACTCGCTGATGCCGAAGGGCTCGAGCGTGGTGACCGTCGAGCTCAAGATCAACTACCTCGCCGCCGTCACCGGCGGGATGCTCGTCGCCCGCTCGCAGGTCATCCGCTCGGGTCGCAGCATCGCCGTCATCGAGGTCGAGCTCCTCATGGACGATGGCGACACGACGCGCGACTGCGCGGTGGCCCTGGTCACGATGATGCGCGTGCCGGAGACCGTCGGCCCGGAGACCGTCGGCCCCCGGACATGACGCACCCTACTCCTCCTTGAGCACACCCTCGATGACGTCGAGGATGACGCGGGTGCCCAGGCGCACGAGATAGATGTCGTCGTCGACCAGCAGCCGCTCGGTATCGGGATAGGGCAGGGGCAGCTCGTCGATCAGATCGGGCGGCATGGGCTCGCCGAGGCCGGCGGGAAGCGCGTCCCCGCGACCCTTCGATCCGCCGTAGACGAGGCGCGCGTCGGCGGGCATGCCGAGCTTGACCTCGGCGCAGGGCCCTGGGGGCGGCTGGTGGCCCGGCGGGGTGTCGGGCAGCCAGGCGCGGCAAAGTCCCGGCGGCGGTAGATGCCCCGGCGGGATTCCCTGGACCCAGCCTTGCTTGCGGCCCTTGGCCTTGCGCCGCTTCTTGCCCTGGCCCTGACTACTGTCGTCGTCATCGCCGGCCTTGGCCCGCTGGCCCTCGAAGTATTCCTCGATGACCCGTTTCTCGATCTCGTCGAAGATCGCGTCGATGACCGGATCGCTCTGGGTCACGCTGCTCGTCTGCGCCCAGCCCGGCCCCGAGGCGGCCAGCATCATGACGGCGAGAATGGCGATGCGTGACATCATGGTTCCGGCTCCCTTCCGGGCGGATAGGCGGCTAGGATAGCGCCATGCGGCTTAACGATGTTCCCATCCTGAACCTCGACCTCGGCGAGTCGGCCGAGATGGTGCGCGAGTCGGTGCGCGGCTTCGCGGCCGCGGAGGTGGCGCCACGCGCCGCCGCGATCGACCGCGACAACGCGTTTCCCATGGATTTGTGGCGCAAGCTCGGCGCGCTCGGCGTGCTCGGCATCACCGTCGAGGAGGAGTGGGGCGGCGCTGGCCTCGGCTATCGCGAGCACGTCGTGGCCGTGGAGGAGCTCAGCCGCGCCTCGGCCGCCGTGGCGCTCAGCTACGGCGCGCATTCCAACCTGTGCGTCAACCAGATCCGGCGCTGGGGCACCGAGGCGCAAAAGCGCCGCTATCTGCCGGGGCTGATCGACGGCTCGAAGGTCGGCGCGCTGGCCATGAGCGAGGCGGGCGCCGGCTCCGACGTGGTCGCGATGAAGCTCCGTGCCGTGCGCAAGGGTGACCGCTGGGTGCTCGACGGCACCAAGATGTGGATCACCAACGGCCCCGACGCCGACGTGCTCGTCGTCTACGCCAAGACCGACCCCGAGGCGGGCAAGCGCGGCATCACGGCGTTCCTGGTCGAGAAGTCGTTCAAGGGGTTCGCGGCCTCGCCCAAGCTCGACAAGCTCGGCATGCGTGGCTCGAACACGGCCGAGCTGGTGTTCCAGGCGTGCGAGGTGCCGGCCGAGAACGTGCTCGGCGAGCAGGGCGGCGGGGTCGGCGTGCTGATGAGCGGGGTCGACTACGAGCGCGCGGTGCTCGCCGGCGGCCCGCTCGGCATCATGCAGGCGTGCCTCGACGTGGTCTTGCCCTACGTCCACGATCGCCACCAGTTCGGTCGCCCCATCGGCGAGTTCCAGCTCATCCAGGGCAAGCTCGCCGACATGTACACGACGCTCGGCTATTGCCGCGCCTACGTCTACGCCGTGGCCGGGGCGTGCGACCGGGGCGAGGTCACGCGCAAGGACGCGGCGGGCGCGATCCTGGTCGCCGCCGAGCGAGCAACCTGGATGGCGCTCGAGGCGATCCAGTGCCTCGGCGGCAACGGTTACATCAACGACTACCCGACTGGCCGGCTGCTGCGCGACGCCAAGCTTTACGAGATCGGCGCCGGCACCTCCGAAATCCGCCGCATGCTGATCGGCCGCGAGCTGTTCGAGGAGACCAGGTGAAAGCTGACGACATCGTCGTGATCGGCGCCAAACGGACGCCGATAGGCGGGTTCCAGGGCGCGTTGAAGGATGTGCCGGCGCCGGCGTTGGGCGGCGTCGCGATCGAGGCGGCGCTCGCCGACGCGAAGGTTCCCGCCGACGCGGTCGACGAGGTGCTGATGGGCTGCGTGCTGTCCGCCGGGCTCGGCCAGGCACCGGCGCGCCAAGCGGCGCTCGCCGCCGGCATCCCCGAGAGCGTCGGCGCGACCACGATCAACAAGATGTGCGGCTCGGGCATGAAGGCCGCGATGCTGGCGCACGACCTGATCCGCGCCGGCTCGGCAACGATCGTCGTCGCCGGCGGGCTCGAGAGCATGTCGAACGCGCCCTACCTCTTGGACCGGGCGCGCGCCGGCTACCGCATGGGTCACGGCCGGGTCATCGACCACATGTTCCTCGACGGCCTTGAGGACGCCTACGACAAGGGGCGTCTGATGGGCAGCTTCGCCGAGGACACCGCCCGGCACTACCAGTTCACCCGCGAGGCCCAGGATGCCTTCGCGGTGGAATCGCTCGCTCGCGCCCGGCGCGCCAACGAAGCCGGCGATTTCGCGCGCGAGACCGCGCCGGTCACGGTCAAGGGCCGCAAGGGCGACACCGTGGTGGCGCGCGACGAGCAACCGTTCAGCGCCGACCCGGCGAAAATCCCCGGACTCAAGCCTGCGTTCCGCGATGGCGGCACCGTGACCGCGGCCAATTCCAGCTCGATCTCGGACGGCGCCGCCGCCCTGGTCCTGACCACGCTCGGCGAAGCCGAGGCGAGGGGCCTCGTGCCACGGGCGCGGATCGTCGGCCACGCGACCCACGCCCAAGCGCCGGCCTGGTTCACCACGGCCCCGATCGGCGCGATCGGCAAGCTGCTCGACAAGGTCGGCTGGCACGCCGCCGACGTCGAGCTCTTCGAGATCAACGAGGCGTTCGCGGTGGTCACCCTGGCCGCGATGCGCGATCTCGACCTGCCGCACGACAAGGTCAACATCAACGGCGGCGCTTGCGCCCTCGGCCATCCGATCGGCTGCTCGGGCGCGCGCATCTTGGTCACGCTGCTTGCGGCCATGGAAGCGCGCGACGCCCGGCGCGGCATCGCCGCGCTCTGCATCGGCGGCGGCGAGGCCACCGCGATCGCGCTCGAAAGGATGTGAGCCATGACCCGCCGCTTGATCTCGTCCGGATGGCCGCTCGAGACGACCGCGGGCTAAAGCCGGCGGTCCGACGGCCGCTGGGTGTGGGTCGCGGGCACCACGGGGTTCGACTACGCCAAGGGTACCATCGCGGACGAAGTGGCCGAGCAGACCCATCAGTGCTTCCGCAACATCGAGCACGCGCTGGCCTCGGCCGGCGCCTCGCTCGCCGACGTGGTCCGCATGATCGTCATCGTCAGCGAGCAGAAGCACTTCGCCGCGGTGGCGCCGATCCTGGGCCAGTATTTCGGCGGCATCCGCCCGGCGGCTACGGCTTTGGTCGCCGCGCTGGTCGATCCGCGCGTCAAGGTCGAGATCGAGGTCACCGCCAAACGGCGGAAACTCTGAGCTTCGATGTCGGCGCCGCTCGACTTCTACTTTGATTTCTCATCGCCCTACGGCTACTTCGCGAGCCTCGCCATCGACGATCTGGCCGCGCGCCATGGGCGGGGCGTCGCATGGCGCCCTATTCTGCTCGGCGTCGTGTTCAAGACCACCGGGCAGTCGCCGCTGCTCAGCCAGCCCCTGCGCGGCGCGTACGCCCGGCGCGACCTCGAGCGCACGGCGCGCGAGCTCGGCATCCGCTACCAGGTGCCGGCGGCGTTCCCGATCAACGGCATCGCGGCGAGCCGCGCGTTCTACTGGCTCGACGAGCGCGATCCCGGCGCGGCCGAGGCGCTCGTCCACGCCGTGTTCGGCGCGATCTTCGCCGAGGGGCGCGACATGGGGCCGGCCGAAGCCGTGGTCGCGCTTGCCAAGGCCAAGGGGCTCGCTGGCGACGAGCTGGCCGGTGCGCTCGAGGACCCGGCGGTCAAGGTCCGGCTCAAGGCCGAGGTCGACGCGGCGCTGGCCCGCGGCATCTTCGGCTCGCCAACCGTCGTCGTCGACGGCGAGGCTTTCTGGGGCTTCGATCATTTCGCACAGATCGAGCGCTGGCTGCAAAGTGGCGGCTGGTAGGCGCCTCAGCCCGGCCTCGGCGTCGCCAGGTACGCGAGGAACAGGCTGAACAGCTCGCGCTCGGTCGTGATGTCGAGCTTGTCGTACAGCCGGCGGCGGTGGTTCTTGACGGTGCCGCGGCCGATGCCCAGCGCCTTGGCGATGGCATCGGTCGGGTAGCCGGTCAGGATCAGGCGCGCGATCTGGGTCTCGCGCCGGGTCAGGCGCCCGGTCGAGAAGCCTTCGAACGCCGCGTCGAAGTCGAGCGGGGGCAGGGCCGGAACGCCGGCCTCCAACACGAGCAGGATGCCGTTCGGCGCGAGCGAGGACCGAGCGCCGAGCGCTTCGGCATGGACCAGGCCGGCGGCCGTCCTCCGCCGTTCGCCGGCGCGGAGCGAGGCGTCCATCTTCAGCGCCCGCAGGTCCGGATGGGCGGCTTCGGCCGCGCGCCACGCCGGGCTCGCGAACACGGCTCTTCCGTCGCGGTCGATGATCGCGATGGCGCGCTGCTCGGCGCCGTCGCCGCCTTGGCGGAGGTCGGCGAGGCTGCGCGCCACGTGCGCTTCGTTAAGGCCGGCGAACAGCGGAAAGGCCGCCTCGACCCGCGCGATGTCGCGTTGTCCGAAGTGCTTGGTCGCGCTCTCCAGGAACAAGGCGATGGCGGTCCTGCCGACCGAGGGTAGAAAGACCCCCAGCTCGTCGACCATCCCGGAGCGCGGCAGGAACCCGGTGAAGTACTCGCCTTCGAGGTCGCTCGGGCCGCTCAGGCGCCGCAGGGTCACGACCGCGCCCCGGCCCCGCTCGCGCCACCAATGGTAGAAGGGATCGAACCGGTAGAAGCCGGAAAGGTAGACCTCGATCACGGCTTGGGACAGGCCGTCGACGTGCAGGAAATCGGGGGCCGCGAAGCCCGAATAGCGCACCACGTCGGCCGCGTCCCACGGGGCCAGGGTGCGCAGGGCCCCGAGCAGGTGCCTGTGGAAGTCCGCCGTCCCGACGGCCTTGGCGGCGTCGCCGAAGGCCCCGAAGACCCGGCCCGGTTCGGTGATCCTGGGCGCCATCGCTCGGCCTACGCGCGATCGGGCGCCGGCGCGGCGGGCGCCGTCCACAGGACGTCGACCACGCCGGCCGAGATGATCAGCACCGATCCGATCGCCTCGCGCGCGCCGAACGGCTCGTCGGTCAGGAGCGCGGCCGAGGCGGCGCCGACCACCGCCTCGACCATGAGCAGGATGCCGACGCGGCCGGGGCTGAGCCGACGGGCGCCCCAGATGATCAGGATCATCGAAGGCAGGATGAAGCCGACCGAGACGACGACCAGGGCGACGGCGGACTCGCCGATCGCCGTGGCGCCGGGTGGCGGGCCCGCGACCATCGCCGTCACGAACGAGATGGCCGCGCCGCCGAGAAAGTAGGCGAACACGCCATCGATCGTCGGGATCGCCGGTTCGCGCCGCAAGCGCACCGAGGCGCCGGCCCAGATCATGCCGCTGGCGAGCCCGAGCCAGTCGCCCACGTTGCGCGGCACCGGAAAGCCGCCCTCGAGGCCCAGGATGACAACGAGGCCGCCTATCCCCATGACGATGGTCACCAGGCGCGCGACCGTGATCGGCTCGCCAAGGACGGCGCGCGCGAGCAAAGTGCTCCACAGCGGAGTCAGGTAGAACAGCAGAAGGGCGCGCACGACCTCGGTGTAGAGCAGGCTGTTGGCATAGAGCACCCAGGCGCCGCCCGAGAACAGGCCCGTCACGAGAAACGTCGGCCCGATCCGGCGCAGGCGACCGTGGCGCCACGCCGCGACGGGCACGAGCGCCAGCGCGCCCGGCAGGAAAACGGCGAGCGTCGCCCACGGTCCGCTCACGCCCCCCGCCTCGATCGCGCGCAGCGGCAGCCAGAACAGGCCCCAGCCCACGCTGGCGACGACGATCCCCAGGCTGGGCCACAGGTTGGGCGGAGCGGCGGACAGGGTGCGCATGTCTCTCGGGCAATGCGGCGGTGGGCCGCCGATCTTGCGGGCGGGCGACGGGTTAGGCAACGGGCAGGGTCTTGCCCGGCGTCGTCGAGGCGGTCCTGTTGGGGTGGACGGCCCCCTAACGGCATCGCTTGTGCCAAGCTTGGGTTTTG
>JBBDQV010000143.1:0-25434 GCA_040905845.1 Alphaproteobacteria bacterium
AGCCAGAGAGTCAGTTCACAACCTCAAGGGCAAGCGGTTTTTCGAGGTGTCCACGTGATCGCGTTACCACGCCGAGAAGCGGTCCTCGATGCGCGGGCATTCGTTGATGGCCCAGCAAGGATTGCAACGAGAACCTATTTCTCGACGATGTCGTTGATCCAGGACAGCGCCGCCATCGCCGTCGGAAAGCCGAGCGTCGGTATCGCGAGAACCGCGACCTGTCGAAGTTCCTCCACCGAGAGCTTCTCCTCGAGTCCCTGTCGAGCATGGGAGTGAACCGCGCCCTCGGAGAGCGCACCGATCGCGAGGGCAAGCTTGATCAGGCGCCGCATTCGCGCGTCGAGAGGTCCGGCCTCGGAACACGCCTTGCCGAGGGCTGTAAAGCGATCCCAAACCGCAGGATAAGCCTTGACGAAGGCACCGGCACCGGAAGCGGGGAGGGCAGCCATGGAGTCCTCATACGTGGAGATGGGTTCGAGACCAGACAATGTACGCGGTCCGCGCCAAGGGGCGAAGGCGGATGAACTTCCGTCATTCATGCCCGGCCTTGTGATCGCGGCGATCGGCTGCCGGTCGCTACGAGGCCTTCTCCAAGAGGGCCAGCAGACCCTCGAGAAGCTGGGTCGGGTTCGGTGGGCAGCCGCGGATGCGCAGGTCCACGGGCACGACGTCCGCGACGGGGCCCGCGACGGCGTAGCTGCCGGCGAAGACACCGCAATCGATGGCGCAGTCGCCGACCGCGACGACCCATTTCGGGTCGGGCGTGGCGACGTATGTCCGCTCGAGCGCCTCGCGCATGTTCTTCGTGACGGGGCCGGTGACGAGCAGCACGTCGGCGTGACGGGGCGAGGCGACGAACCGGATGCCGAAACGTTCTAGGTCGTAGAAGGCGTTGTTGAGCGCGTGGATTTCGAGCTCGCAGCCGTTGCACGAACCGGCGTCGACCTCGCGGATCGCGAGGCTGCGGCCGAGGCGGCGGCGCGCGGCACGGTCGAGCGCGCCGGCCAGCTCGGCGAGCGCCTCGTCGGCGGGCACCGGCGGCGGCTCGGTAAAGGGCGCCTTGAACAGGCTCTGGAACAGGATCTTGCGCATGACGGCGGGTTCCTAGAGATCGTGGCCCGAGTACGAGCAATTGAACGATTTGTTGCAGAGCGGGAAGTCGGCGACGATGTTGCCGTCGACGACGACCTCGAGCAGCGGCCACTGGAACCACGACGGGTCGCGCAGATGGCAACGCGCGACCCGGCCGTCGCCGTCGAGCCGCAGCCAAACGAGAACGTCGCCGCGGAACCCCTCGACCAGCGCCATGCCCTCGCAAGGTTCTCCCACCTTGGACGGATCGACGCGGAACGCACCCTCCGGCAGCCGATTCAGGACCTGCTCGATCAGCGCGAGGCTCTGGTCGATCTCGAGCAAGCGGACCCAGACCCGCGCGTTGACGTCGCCGGCTTCCAGAACGGGCACCTCGAACACGAGATCGCCGTAGGGCGGGTAGCCCGGCGCGCGGCGCGCGTCGAAGAACCGGCCCGAGGCGCGCCCGACATAGCCCCCGGCGCCGTACTGGCGCGCGAGCACCGGCTTCAGGATGCCGGTGCCGAAGGTGCGATCCTTCAGCGAGGCGGTGTCGTCGTAGAGCTCGGCCAGCGCGGGAACACGGCTCCGAACCTCGTCGACGAGGCGGCGCAGCGCGACAACTCCCGCGCCGTCCAGATCGACGGATGAACCGCCCGGAACGATGCGATCGCGCATCAGGCGGTGTCCGAACGCGGCATCGGCCGCGCGCAGCACGAGCTCGCGCAGCACTCCGCATTGGGTGTGCATGAGCGCGAAGGCGGCGTCGTTGCAGATCGCGCCGAAGTCGCCGAGGTGGTTCGCGAGCCGCTCGAGCTCGGCCATCAGCGCGCGCAGCCAATGGGCGCGCGGCGGCGCCTCGAGCCCGAGCGCCGCCTCGGCGGCGCGCGCGAAGGCGCAAGCGTAGGCAACGGTGCTGTCGCCCGAGACGCGGCCGGCGATGCGCGCGGCGCGCTCGAGCTCGGTGCCGGCCATCAGGTGCTCGACGCCCTTGTGCACGTAGCCCAGGCGCTGCTCCAGGCGGACCACGGTCTCGCCGTTCGCCGTGAAGCGGAAATGCCCGGGTTCGATGATGCCCGCGTGCACGGGCCCGACGGGGATCTGGTGCTGGCTCTCGCCTTCGGCCGGCAGTAACGGGAAATCCGTTCCGCGGGCCTCCTCGGCGACCCCCGCGCCAAGCGGATGGCGAACGCCCCAGCGTCGGTGATCGAGCCACGGTCGGGCGTCCGGCAGGCCGACCGGCTCGAGCCCGAACAGGTCGCGCGTCGCCCGCTCGAGCCGAAGCGCGGGCGGATGCCTGCGGGCAACCGATGGATAGCGCCCCTCCGGGCAGTCCAGACTGAGGACTCCGATCGCGCCGGAGTCATCGAGCAGGGCCACGTGAACGGCGCGCGCCTCGCCCCACAGGCCGAGCAGTGTCCAGTCCCCGTCGGCGAGGCGCTCCGCCGCCAGGGACCAGGCCTGCTCGCCGACGACGGCGCGCGGCCACGGCCCGTGCCTACGCATGGGATGGCCTTGCCGAAGGAGATCGCCGATCGATGGCATGGGCTATCCGAGGAGCCGGGCGACGTGCTGGAACCAGACGACCAGCGGCGGCGGCAGGTAAAGCCCGGCGGCCAGCACCAAGGCGAAGTGCGCGAACATCGGAACGTACGAGGCCTCGGCCCGCGCCGTGCTGCCGTGCGGTTCGCCGAACGCGACGCCGTGAAGGCGCAGCAGCAGAGCGCCGAAGGCGACGAGCAGGCCGAGGACGAGCGCGACGGCGAGCACCGGCTCGCGGGCGAAGGTCGAGGTGACGAGCAGGAACTCGCTCATGAAGATGCCGAGCGGCGGCAGGCCGGCGATGGCGACCACCCCGACCACGAGGCTCCAGCCGAGCCAGGGATGGCTCACGGTCAAACCGCGAATCTCGGCGATCTTCTGGGTGCCTTTGATCTGGGAAATGTGCCCGACCGCGAAGAAGATCGCCGACTTCGTCAGACTGTGCATCACCATGTGCAGCAAGCCGGCGAAGTTCGCCAGCGGGCCGCCCATGCCGAAGGCGAAGGCGATGATCCCCATGTGCTCGATCGAGGAATAGGCGAACATGCGCTTGATGTCGCGCCGCCGGTACAGCATGAAGCCGCCGAAGCCGAGCGAGGCGAGGCCCATCGCGATCATCAACGGGCCCGGCGCGATCGCCCCCGGGTTGGCCGCGAGCAGCAGCTTGAAGCGCAGCACGGCGTAGAGCGCGACGTTCAGGAGCAGCCCCGAGAGGACCGCCGAGATCGGCGTCGGGCCCTCGGCGTGGGCGTCGGGCAGCCAGGCGTGCAGCGGTACGAGCCCGACCTTGGTGCCGTAGCCGAGCAGGAGGAACACGAAGGCCACGTTGAGCAGCGCGGGATCGAAGGCGGCGGCGTGCTCGATGAGCACCGTCCAGATCATCCCGCCGCGGCCCGCGCCCACCACCGGCTGGGCGGCCATGTACACGAGGATGGTGCCGAACAGCGCGAAGGCGATGCCGATGCTGCCCAGGATGAAGTATTTCCAGGCCGCCTCCAGCGCCTCGTGGGTGCGATAGATGCCGACCATCAGCACGGTGGTGAGCGTCGCGAGCTCGATCGCCACCCACATCAGGCCGATGTTGTTCGCGGTGAGTGCCAGGTTCATGGCGAACATCAGCACCTGGTACATGGCGTGATAGAAGCGCAGGTAGGCGGGGGTCAGGCGACCCGTCGCGAGCTCGTGGGCGATGTAGCTCGCGCTGAACACGCTGGTCGTGAAGCCGACGAAGGTGCTGAGCGTGATGAAGACGACGTTGAGATCGTCGATGAGCAGGTACGCGCCGGGATCGGGCCGTCCGACGAAGAAGAACGACAGCGCCGCCAGGCACGTGAGGAACGACGCCATGACGTTGAGCCGGGCGGTGACCCGGTAGCCCGGCAGCAGGACGAGCAGCGCCGCGGTCCCGAGCGGGATCAGCAGGACCGCCAGCGCGGCATCGTAAGCTCCCGTCATGCGTGTTCACCGCGATGCCGCTCGAGCTCGCGTACGTCCACGGTGTCGAACCGCTCCCGAATGCGGAACAGGAAGACGCCGATGACGATGAACGCGACGAGGATCGAGAACGCGACGCTGATCTCGACGACGAGAGGCATGCCCTTGGCGCCGGTCGCCGCCAGGACGAGCCCGTTCTCGATCGACATGAAGCCGACCACCTGGCTCACCGCGTTGCGCCGGGTCGTCATCACGAGCAGGCCGAGCAGCACGACGGAGAGCGAAAACGCGAGGTCCTCGCGCGCCAGCGGGTCGGCCTGGGCGGTGATGCGCAGCATCACGACCATGGACAGCGCGACCAGCCCCATGCCGGCGAGCATGGTGAGGCCGACGCCGACGACCGGCTCGATTTCCCGGTGGATGCCGAGACGAACGATGATGCGATGCAACGCGACGGGAATGACGATGGCCTTGAACACGAGCGCGAGCGCCGCCGTGATGTAGAGGTGAGGCGCATCCTGGATGAACGCCTGCCAGGCGACCGAGAGGGCCAGGACCAGGGCGTGGAGCGCGAAGACGTTGAGCAGCGCGTAGAGCCGGTCCTGGTAGAGCATCATGAAGCTGACCAGGACAAGTCCCCCGGCCAGGAGATGGGCAACGTCGAAGACGAGCCGATCCACCTAGAGGCTCCGCGAGACGAACAGCAGGAGCACGCCTAGCAGGCCGAGCATGAGCGCGGCGCCGAGGAACTCCGGCACGCGGAACACCCGCATCTTCGCGATCACGGTCTCGAACAGGGCGAGCAACAGGCCGCCCGCGGCCAGCTTGCCGAGATAGGCCATGGCGCCGATCAGCAGCGCCCATGGCCCCGAGCCCGACGTCGCCATCGCCCACGGCGCGAACAGGCAGGCGAGCAGCGAGAGATAGACGAGCAGCTTGAGCGCGGCGGCGAACTCGATCAGCGCGAGGTGCCGGCCCGAGTACTCGAGCACCATGGCCTCGTGCACCATGGTCAGCTCCAGGTGGGTCGCCGGGTTGTCCACCGGAATCCGGGCGTTCTCGGCGATCGACACCATGATCAACGCGACCAGCGCGAGGCCGAGCGAGACCCGGAGCCCGACGGCGGGCGAGGCCATGAACTCGGCCATCGTCGAAAGCTGCGTCGCCCCGGCGACGAGCGCGAGCGTGAAGACGATCATGATCATCGCGGGCTCGGCGAGCGAGGCGATCATCACCTCGCGGCTCGAGCCGATGCCCCCGAAGCTCGTGCCGACGTCCATGCCGGCGAGCGCCAGGAAGAAGCGGGCGCTGGCCAGGAGCGCGATGATGGCGATGAGATCGGCGGTCCAACTGAACAGGAGCCCGGTCGCGAAGGTCGGAACCAGCGCGGCGGCGACCCAGGTCGCGGCGAAGATCAGGTAGGGCGCGGCGCGAAACAGCCACGAGGCGTTGTCCGCCAGCACGACGTCCTTCCTGAGCAGGCGCAGGAAGTCCCGATAGGGCTGGATGATCGACGGGCCTCGTCGCCTCAGCAGCCGCGCCTTCGCCGTCCGAACGAAGCCGGTCAGCAGCGGCGCGAGGGCGAGCACCAGCGCCATCTGCACGCCCTGGACGAGGAGATCGCGGATCAGGGCCACAGCGCGAGCACCAGCAGGAGACCGACGAGGGCCATGAACACCAGGCTCAAGTACCGTCGGATGGTCAGGAACTGGAGATGGTTGAGGCGATCGGCGATGGACGAGACGACGACGGCGACGGGCGCGTAGAACCCGTCCCAGATGAGGTCGCGCAGCTCGACGGTGAGTCGCGCGGGCGCGAGCTCACCGGGCGGCGGCATCGTTACGTGCTCGCGGGCGTGGAACACCAGGGTGCCGAAGACCCGGCGGATCGGCTGGGCGAAGCTGCCGGCGGTGTACTGCGTCGCTGGGCTCGGATCGGGAAAGCCGCAATCCCAAGGCGGCGCCCGGCGCGTGGCCCGCGATGCGAAGCGTTGGATGACATAGCCCGCCAGCGTCGCGGAAATCGCGACGAACACGGCGACGAGCAGGCCGTTGTAGGAACTCCGGCTCTCGGCGATCGGCACGATCGAGAGCCAAGGCACGGCCGTCTGCACCGGCATGCGGGACCCGACCAGATCCTGGGCGACGGGCGCCAGGGCGTCGATCACCGGGCCGGGAAGGATGCCCGCCAACACGCAGAGGGCGGCGAGCAGGACCATGGCGGCGAGGGAGCAACGATCGACCTCGCGCGCACCTCGAGCGGCTTCGGTCCGCGGCCGGCCGAGGAACGTCACGCCGAAGGCCTTGACGAAGCACGCGGCGGCGAGGGCCGCCGACAGCGCCAGCAAGGCGCCGACCCCGGGCACCATGATCCTGAGCCCCCATTGCGGCAGCTCCGGGCTCTGCAGGATCGCCTGGAACGTCAGCCACTCCGACACGAAGCCATTCAGGGGCGGCAAAGCCGAGATCGCCACGCAGCCCACGAGGAACGCGAAGGAGGTCAGCGGCATGCGGTGGATGAGCCCGCCCAGGTGCTCCATGTCGCGCTCGCCGGTCGCCCGCAGTACGGCGCCCGCCCCGAAGAACAGCAGGCTCTTGAACAGCGAATGGTTGAGGACGTGGAACAGTCCGGCTGTGAGCGCGAGCGCGGCGGCCCACGCCATGTCGTTGGCCTGGAAGGCGAGCGCCAGGCCCAGCCCGATGAAGATGATGCCGATGTTCTCGACCGTGTGGTACGCGAGCAGCCGCTTGAGGTCGTGCTGCATCAGGGCATAGAGAACGCCGAGCACCGCGGTGACGCCACCGAGGAAGATCACCGCCATGCCGGACCACCAGGTCGGGTCGCCGAGCAGGTCGAACACGACGCGCACGAAGCCGTAGACCGCGACCTTGGTCATGACCCCGCTCATCAGCGCCGAGACGTGGCTTGGCGCCGCCGGGTGGGCGAGCGGCAGCCAGACGTGCAGCGGCACCAGGCCGGCCTTGGACCCGGCGCCGAGCAGCACGAGTCCGAGGACCAGGGCCGCGGTGAGGGGCGCGGGTTGGGCCAGGCGCATGGCGTCGAAGCCGTAGCCGCCCTCGGGTCCGCTCAGCAGGCCGAAGGCCAGCAGCAGGGCGAGCGTGCCGAAGCTCGCCATGATCAGGTAGATGTAACCGGCCCGCGCATTGCCCTCCTCGCGGTGATGGGCCATGACCAAGGCCCAGGACGACAGCGACATGAACTCCCACGAGAACAGGAACGTGAAGGCGTCGTCGGCCAGCACGACCAGGTTCATGCCGGCGAGAAACGCCGGGAAAAAGGGCAGAACGCGCAAGGGCGCGGGTTCGTGCCGGCCGTAGCCCAAGCCGTAGAGGCTGGCCGCGCCGGCGCCCAGGTTGACGACCGCCAGGAAGAAGGCGCTCAGCGCGTCGAGCCGGAAATGCGCCCCGAGCCAGGGAAGTCCCACGGGCAGCGTCATGGTCGATGCCGCCGCGTCGCCGCCGACGACGTGCGCCAAGGCGACGAAAAGCCCGATGCCGGACGCGGCAAGGGCCGAACCGTAGACCGCGGGCGACGCCCACGGCATGCGGCCCGCCACCGCCGTCGCGACGGCGATGCCGAGCAAGGCGCCGATGCTGCCCAGAACCGCGACGATCATTGCTTCATCTCGGTTCGGTTCGCCGTGGCGAGCTTCATCAACGAATCCACGTTGCCACGGCCGCCTTCGCCGACGCCCACACAGGCCGACGGATCGGCGTTCGGCGCAAGGTCGCCTCTTCGCGGCATACTGGTCCGCTACAGGCGCGACACGTGGAGCGGCGGCGTCCGATCGCGCCAGGGCAGCGCCGATTCCAGCGCGGTGGCGAGCTGGAGCAGGACGTGCTCCGTGGCCGGCCGGCCGCCGAGCTGGACGCCGATCGGCAGGCCGGAGCCGTGCATGGCGAGCGGCAGGGAAATGGCCGGCGTGCCCATGATGTTGTGCGGGAAGCAGAACTGGATCGGCCGATCGCCGCCGACGATCCAGTCGATCAGAGCGACGTTCTCGATGCCCTGGTTGTAGCGACCGTGCGGCTCCGCGACAAGCGCGGTGGTCGGCGTCAGCCAGACGTCATGGGCCGCGAAGACGCGGCCGAGCTTGCGTCGCGCCGTGTTCATGAACGCGATGCCGTCCTGGAACGCCTTGGCGCCGACGGATTTCGCGTGCTGGTAGATCTGCAAGGTGATCGGCTCCAGCGTGTCGCGCCCTATTGTGCGGCCGGTCCGATGGGCGTAGCCCTCGAGCATCAGATCGAAGCCGAAGAACCAGACGTCCAGCATGCGCCGGGCCGCTTCCTCGCCGTCGAAGTCCGGTACGACCTCCTCGACGGCATGACCCATGTCCGCCAGAAGCTTGGCCGTCGCCTGCACGGCCTTCGCCACCTCCGGATCGACGGGAGCATCCATCACCGGGCGGGTCGTCAAGGCGATTCTTAGTCGTCGGGGCGTCGCCGCGGCAAGAGCGGCATAGGACTTGGTCGGCTTGGGTATGATGAAGGGATCGCCCACCTGCGGGACCGCCAGGCAATCGAGCATGGCGGCGGAATCGCGCACGGTCTTCGTCTGCACGAAGTTCATGGCGAGCCCGTAGCCGCCTTCATCGCGCAGCGGGCCGGCCGAGACGCGGCCGCGCGACGGCTTCAAGCCGACGCCGCCGCACCAGGAGGCGGGGATCCGGATCGACCCGCCGATGTCGGAACCGTGGGCAATGGGCACCATGCCCGCGACCACCGCCGCCATCCCGCCGCCGGTCGAGCCGCCCGCCGAAGAACCCAGGCGCCATGGCGTCGAAGTGTTGCCGTGGAGCGCGTTCTCGGTCGAACCGGCGATCGAATATTCGGGGGCGTTCGACCGCCCCAGGATGTTGAGCCCGGCGGCGCGGAACAGCTCGGCGAGATGGCTATCGCGCTCGGCCACCATGCCGCGACAGAGCCGGCTGCCGTTCTCGATGACACGGCCGGCCTCGTGGCCGCCGATGTCCTTGATCAGGAACGGAACGCCGCGAAACGGCCCCTTGCCGAGCGACTTCTCCACCAGCCCATCGATCCGGTCGGGGTAGGTCTCGACGACCGCCTTGACCGATCCGTTCGCCGCCTCGATGGCGCGCGCGGCGGTCTGCGCCAGCTCCCGGGCCGACACGGCCTTCTTTCGCACCAGCTCGGCGAGGCCCAGGGCGTCGTAACGTGCGTACTCCGCGACGTCCATGGCTCAGCCCTTCCAGTGCGGCGGAATCGTCTTCGCGTAGTACGGCAACGCCTCGATCCGCTTCATCCAGGCGCCGAGCACCGCCGGCAGGCGGTCGCCAATGCCGTTCTTCGGTTGCCGCTCGTCGATGCGCCGCATGATCCGCACATGGGGAAAGACGGCGAAATCGGCCAGCGATAGGGTTCCGACAAAGTAGTCGCCGGTCATGGCCGACGCGACCCTGGCAAGCTCCTCCACCACCGCGTCCTGGGCCTTGGCGATGTCGGCGGGGTTATCGACGCCCTTGTTGTAGATCGTCACGTTGAACAGGCCCGTGACGGCCGGCCCCAGATAGGCGTCGGCCTCGGCCATGAGGCGACGGGCCGTGGCCCGCGACTTCGGGTCCGCGGGCAGCAAGGCGGGCCGCGGATACCGGTCCTCGAGGTATTCGACGATCGCCCCCGACTCCCACAGCGCGAAGCCGTCGTCGACGATGGCCGGCACCTTGCCGCGCGGGTTCACGGCGCGAAACTCCGGGCTCCGCGTGTCGCCGCGATCGAACGACAGCAGCCGGAACTCGTAGGGAACCTTCTTGTGCTCGAGCGCCAGCCAAACTTTCCAGGCGAACGGCGAGCCGGAACCGCAATAGAACACCAGGGCCATGGGGACGACCTCCTCGGGAGAAGGTGAGACTCTACCCGACAAGCATCGCGCTGCCATCAGGGCGAATCCGCGTTTCGCCGCCCAGGCGGGAACCCGATCGTTGCGGCGTTCGGCCCGTTCTCGGTACAGTGTGGAATCACGGCTGGATGCAAGCCGGGCACGATCGGGATGTCGCATGATCGAACTCACGACTGAGCAGATCGCCAAGTTCCACCAGGACGGGTTCCTGTTGGTCGATCGGCTGATCGATCCCGCCGATGGCGACCGCGTCGCGGCCCGCTACGAGCCGATGTTTCGCGGCGAGTTCGACACGGGTGTCGAGCCGGACGAATGGAACTGGCGCGAAGGCCGCGACGCGCCCGACCGGACGCGACAGATCTGCAACGGGTGGAAGTGCGACCGCGTCATTGCCGCCGTCTCGCTTCGGGAGAGCGCCGGGCGCGCCTGCGCCACTCTTGGCGGCTGGCCCGGAGCCCGCGTGCAAGTCGACAACGTGTTGTGGAAGCCGCCGGGCGCCAAGCCCATAGGCTTCCACCAGGACTGCAGCTACCTGGGCTGGCTGAAGCCGAGGGAGATGATCAGCTGTTGGATCGCGCTCGACGATACGACCGCCGACGGCGGCACCATGGAGCTCGTCCGCGGTTCGCACCGATGGGGGGACTTCCCCATGGCGGAGCAGTTCCATGCTCCCGAGGATTACCGCAAGGGCATGCGCGAGGCGGCCGCGAAGGTCGGGAAGAGCCCCGAGATCGTACCCGTCGTCGTGCCCAAGGGCGGCGGCTCGTTCCATCACGGCCGAACCTGGCACGGATCGGGGCCCAACCGCTCGAGCCGCCCGCGCCGGTCCCTGGTGACCCACTGCCTGTCGTCCGATGCCCATTTCGATCTGGCCCGCATCCGCGAGGGCACGGGACCCTGGTATGGCAAGTACATCCATCACGGCAGCGACGCGATGGACGAGGACTATTTCCCGATCCTGTGGACCAAGAACGGCGGGCGATCGCGCTGGATCGAGCCCTACGTTCGGAGTGGCCCGGCGGGCCTCGCCGCTTGAGACCGGCGCTTCGGCGCCTGATCTCCCTCACGGTACGCCGGCGATGACGCGGCGCGTCCAAGTGCGATGTGACGGCGCGCACATTCGGATGGGCCGGGTCATGGCGTCGGCGCGTAGCTGGGCGAGACTGGCACGGAGCTTGCGTTAACCAGTTCATCGTTCGGTCCATGGAGGGGTCTCATGAAAGCCCTGGTCGCGCCGCTTCAGTTTCTCTCGGGTCTCTATCTGGTCGTCGGGGTCACGGTTGGAGCCGGTGCCCTCAGGCACGGCGTGCTGGCGCCCGTGATCCTCTACCCTGGGCCCTACCTCGCCATGGCGGCTCTGACCGTCATGTGCGCGCTCTCCGGGGTCAGCCTCATGCGGTTCGCGACCTGGCTCGCCGGGTACACGGACGACAGGTGGTCCTTCTCCCAGCTCAACCTCGGCGCCTACAAGTCGCGCGTGCTGAAGATGCGGCCGCTGCGCTAGCGTCCTGATCGATCGGCTTGTGCGTTCGGAACCAGAATCCACTGGGAGTACGGTAGAACCCGGCGACGCAATCCGGTGAATCCGGAAGCGCAAATATATACTGTCACCTATTCTCCCATCGCCGACGACCTTCGGTACAACCCGTGAAACCTCGATATCGTGCCCTGCCATGGCGCAGCGACTCTGGTGGATCGACGAGCCTACGATGGCGGGTGGCCCGAACCCGACCGATGACGAGCTGACGGAACTCCGGGGCCGGGGCTTTACCACCATCGTCTGCCTGCTCGATCCCGGCGAGCAGGCCCCGAACTACGACGTCGAGCGGGCCGGTGCCGCGGGATTCCGCCGGCACGAAATACCGATACGCGACTTCGGCGCGCCGACCTTGGAGCAGATCGAAACGTTCGTGCGGATCGTCGAGCGCTTCGGTCCCGCGAGCGGGAAGACTCTGGTCCATTGCGAGGGCGGGACCGGACGGACCGGCACGATGGCCGCCGCCTACTGGATCGCGCGCGGGCTCACCGCCGAGGCGGCGATCGAGAAAGTCAGGCGCGCCCGGCCCAAGGCGGTCGAGGAGCAGGATCAGGAACTCCGGCTCCGCGAGTACGAGCGGCGGCGGGTACGTCCGTAAGCCGATAAGCGCCGGGTCTCCTTCATCGCAGGCTCGCCGTTCTCGTCCTTGCATCAGAGCCGGTCGAAATCCTCGGGCGCGATCCCGGCCTGGCGGAGGATGCTTCTCAGGGTGCCACGAGCAATCTCTCGGTGCTTCGGGACGATCGTCGTACGCATGCGGGTCCGCGTCTTCTTGGCGAACTTGACGTGACTTCCGGTCGCTCCGACCTCGACCCATCCGACTGCCAGCAAACGCCGTCGGACTTCCCGAAACGGCAGACTCCTAAGCCGCACGCATCCTCACCGCGACGGGCCGCACCTTTGGTGCCTCGGTGGCCACCGGCGGAGCAAAATGCAGAGCGAGGGCTTCACCCAAGTTCTTCAATGCCGCCGACTCGCTTCTTCCTTGGCTCGCGACGTCGACCTCGAGGCACTGGGCGACGAACCACTTGCCTTCCCGCCAAATGCTCGCGCTGAACCTGCTTTCGCGCATCCTTCCACCTTCTCGGATCGTGGTCTCGCAAGGGCGACCATGAAGTCCCGCCGGACGACCTTAACGCTCCGCAGTTTGGAACCGTGAAGCGCCTCGTTTGGAGGATAGCACATCTCGCTTTGAACCACTGTCCGCGCCGACGTCGCGTTCCGCCAGCGCCGGCCAAACGCCACCCTCAAGGTGGCCACGAAGGCAGACGAAATGCTTGTTGCGCGGCAACCCAGGGCGGAAACCGTGTCATGGCATCAACGAGCACCGACCTGTCACTCGTTGGGATCGAAGGTTTGCTCAGCGTCATCCCCGGGGGCGGTGCCGTATCGGAAGCGCTCAAGGGCTATCGGGAACGCAAGATCGCCGAAGCGCGGAATCTCCTCATCGAAGAGGTTAGACGTGGCAATCTGGTGGCAATCTGCAAGTGTCTTCGGCAGCATCCGTGGACGATCTTCTTGGCGTCCTCGTCCGATTGAGCGGGCTGTTCTCGAAGGCTCCGCTCGACACAACCTACGGCTCCTTGCGAGAGCTATGGTCGGCCTGGGTCAACGGAATTGCCTGTACGCGAGCGTGTTCAACAGGCACGCGGATATGCTCTCCACGATGACACATGACCAATTGCTTGTACTCGGGAACGTGATGCGACTCACCCGACTGTACCAGCGGACTGGTGGGCAGGCTCGTGATGAGGGGCTTCAATCGGCGATGTCGCAGTATCTCGGCGAGGGTGTTCAGAACGGAGACTTTCCGAATCAGGACGCGATTATGTCGGTTTTTACCCAGCTTGCCGCAAATGGGCTGATGCTATTCGAGTCGGCTTACGGTGGCCTGACTTGGTCCCTTACTCCTTTGGCATGGGAGATTGACGAGCTTGTAGACCTCGAGACAGTGCCACGATCCGAGCCGTAAAGTTCCTGCGTTCGCGACAGGAGCCGAGCGCCACCCTCAATCGTGGCCACGCGGCAGAAGCGCAGACGGCGCGCTCACGCGGCCTTGGCGAGCTTGGCCTGCTTCACCGACTCGTAGAGTGCGCGGAACCGGGACTTTTCGTCGTGCGACAGCGGCTGGAGAGGACGGCGCGGGTCGCCGACGGGCACGCCGGCGAGCTCGCAGCCGTACTTCACGTACTGGATGTACTTGCCGCCGTTCTCGAGCAGGTAGAACAGCGGCAGCATCGCGTGCATCAGTTTCTGACCGGCGACGAAGTCCTTGCGCACGACGCACGTCTCGTAGAGCGCGACGTGCTCGGCGGGGAGGAAGTTCGACGCTCCCGCGATCCACGCCCGGGCGCCCCACAGGAAACTGTCCACGGCCTGGTCGTCGGCGCCGCAGATGCGCTGGTAGCGGCCGTCGAACGAAACAACGTGCTCGAGCATGCGCGCGAACGAGCCGCTCGACTCCTTGATCGCGCAAATCGACTTGACGTCGGCGACGCAGCGCAGGAACTCCGGCGTCATGTCCACGCCCGTGCGCGCCGGGAAGTTGTAGAGGATGATCGGCAGCTCGGTCCTGACCGCCACGTCGCGGAAGTGCCGCGCCAAGTCCTCGGTCGACGGCAGCGAATAGTAGGGCGCGGCCAGCATGATCGCCTCGTAGCCCAGCGTCGCCGCATGGGCCGTGAGCTCGATGATGTCCTCGAAGCGTGCGCTGTTCGTGCCGGCGGCGAGGCGCGCCCGCTTGCCGACCCGCTCGGCGACGACCGCCATGACCCGCCTGCGCTCGTCGATCGTCTGCGCGTAGTACTCGCCGGTGGTACCGCCCGGAATGATCCAGTGGACGCCGTTGGCGATCAGGAAATCGACCTGACGGCCAAGCGCGCCCAGATCGACCTCGCCCCGAGAGTCGAACGGGGTGACGACGACGGACATGATTCCTTCGAAGGTCGGAACGGGCATCGGGCTCTCCAAGGCTGGACACCGGCCAGGCGGCGTGGATCGATCAACTGTGATCCGTTTCACGCCGCGCGGCAAGGCGGCGACCGCATCACGCGTCGCCTTGCCGCCGGTTCCGCGATCCCAAGAGTCCCGCGCCGAACCCCGCGGTCAGAGCGAGGAGACGATGCGCCGGTAGCTCTCCTCGGAGAACGCCTTGAGGGTGGTCGTGCGGACATTGCCGGTGCCGGCCACGCTCAGGACGAACTTGGCGGCCGCCTCGTCGTCCGGGGCCTCGAGGATGCCGACCAAGTCGTAGGCGCCGATCGTCATGTAGATCTTCCTGAGCTCGCAACCGAGCTTCTTCGCGACGGCGCGGGCCGCGTCGGCGCGCTTCGGGGAGTCCTTGACGGTCTTGATGCCTTGATCGGTCCAGTTGATGAGCATGATGTACTTGGCCATGGCGATCCTCCCTTGCTTCGCCGGGGCGGGCCGCGGGAGTTCGCGGCCGCTCGACCGGCGCCATCATCATCGCACAGTGGCCATGACGGGGCGATCGTGGATTGTCGCGATCGGGGCCGGCGCGACGTAGAGTATCGCCACGCGCCGTAGGACGGAGGCATCGCCATGACGCACCACTACACGGTCGGTATGACGCGCGGCTCGAAGACGGAGGCGATCAACGTCGACGCCGAGGACGCGCTGATCGCCGCGCTCAAGGTCAAGCAGCGTCATCCCGACGCCATGATCACCTACGTCCGCAAGCGCAACGTGCGCGGCGACCTGCGCCATCCGCATCACGACGTGGAGAAGCCATGAGGCCCGGCGCCACCAAGCGTACGCCGTGTCGCCGGCCGCGTCCGACGTGGTAGCAAGCCGGGGCCAAGCGAATGGGGCGGTTCGGCGTGTCCGATCTCGGGTCGTTCGATTTCATCGTCGTCGGCGCCGGCTCGGCCGGCTGCGTGCTGGCCAACCGCCTGACCGCGTCGGGCCGGCACCGCGTGCTGCTGATCGAGGCCGGGCCCGAGGACCGCAACCCGTGGATTCACGTGCCGCTCGGCTATGGCAAGCTGTTCAAGCACCCGGGAGTCAACTGGCTCTACCAGAGCGAGCCGGAGCCGGAACTCGACGGTCGGCGCATCATGCAGCCGCGCGGCAAGGTGCTGGGCGGTTCCTCCTCGATCAACGGCCTGATCTACATGCGCGGCCAGCGCGAGGACTACGATCATTGGCGCCAGCTCGGCAACGCGGGCTGGGGCTACGACGACGTGCTGCCCTATTTCAAGCGGTCCGAGGACCAGGCGCGCGGCGCCGACGCGTTTCATGGCACCGGCGGGCCGCTCGCCGTCTCCGACCAGTCCGAGCCCCACCCGTTGTGCGAAGCGTTCATCGCGGCGGCCGATCAAGCCGGCATTCCGCGCAACGACGACTTCAACGGCGCCGTCCAGGAAGGCGCCGGCTATTTCCAGACCACGTCGCGCCGTGGCCGGCGCTGCTCGACCGCCGTGGGCTACCTGAAGCCCGCGCGCCGCCGCCCCAACCTGACGGTCCTGACGCACGCGCTCGGGACCCGAGTCCGGTTCGACGGGCGTAGGGCGGTGGGCGTCACGTGGCTCAGGGGCGGCGCGACCGAGGCGGCGCGGGCGAGCGCCGAGGTCATCCTCGCCGGCGGCGCGTTCAACTCGCCCCAGCTCTTGCAGGTGTCGGGAGTCGGATCCGCCGAGCTCCTGGGCGCGCACGGCATCGACGTCGTCCACGATGCGCCCGGCGTCGGGGCCGACCTGCAGGATCACCTCCAGGTGCGCATGATCTTCCGGTGCACGAGGCGCATCACGGTCAACGACGACATGGCGAGCCTGGCCGGACGCCTGCGCGTCGGGCTGCGCTACGCGCTCTCGCGCAAGGGTCCGCTCACGGTCAGCGCGGGCTATGCCGGCGCGTTCTTCCGAACCGACCCGCGGCTCGCCTCGCCGGACGTCCAGATCCACTTCCTGCTGTTCTCGACCGACCGGATGGGCGAGAAGCTCCACGACTTCTCGGGCTTCACGGTCTCGGTCTGCCAGCTCCGACCCGAGAGCCGGGGCAGTCTGCGCATCCGGAGCGCCGATCCGGCCGAGCCGCCCGCGATCCGGCCCAACTATCTCGCCGCCGAGACCGACCGGCGTACCAACGTCGCAGCGCTCAAGGTCCTGCGCCGCATCATGAACGCGCCGGCCATGACGCCGTTCCTCGCCGCCGAGGTCGATCCGGGCGCCGACGTGGTCGACGACGCGGGCCTACTCGCCCACTGCCGTGCCCGGGGGGGCACGATCTACCACCCGTCGGGCACCTGCCGCATGGGGCCGGACGAGCGTGCCGTGGTCGATCCCAGGCTGCGGGTAAAGGGGCTCGGGGCCTTGCGCGTCGTCGACGGCTCGTTCATGCCATCGCTCGTCTCCGGCAACACCAACGCGCCGATCATCATGATCGCCGAGAAGGCGTCCGACTTGATCCTCGAGGACGCCGGCGCCTGACGGCGCCGACTTCCCGGCCCGGTGGCCCTAGGAGACGCCGCGGTCCGGCAGGCTCAGGATGCGCCGTTGCTCGTCGCCGAGAGCTCGGTGGGCGAGTCGAAGCGGCGTCTGCCGGACTTGATCCGGGACGGCAACCGCATCAGCCATATCGCCGATACCGTGCAGGCAATCGAGAGTAGGGCGAGCGCAATGTAGGGATCGCCTGAATCGATTCCCCGAGACTTCAACTGGAGCGCCAAGGCGGAGACGCTGACGGCGAACCCCGCGACCAGGTAGAGATCGGCGCCAAACCGGAGCAATGTGGGCAAGGTGCGCATGGAACCCCTCCATGGATGAGACACAGAGGCAGGCTGTGCAGGCCGCGTGCCAATTGCCGTCCGAGTTGATGCACGGTTCACTTCCGGGCCGTGCAAGTCTGGCCTAACCTATTGTTTTTCTTGCCATTGCCCGGTTTCGGACTGCTGCCAATAGGTCAGCGCGTGGCCTTCGGCCTTGCGTCGCTGCCAGCGCTCGCGCGCCGCGGCCACGGCGCTGTCGTCGTTGCCGTCGAACAGGTCGAGGCAGCGCGCGAAGGCGCCGAGATCGGCGACGTCGATGCCGCCGACGAGGACCAGCAGATCGGCGTCGTTGCGATTGTCGGGCCGTTCGGCGATCAGGATCGGCTGGCGTTCGGGCGAAGGGCCCGCCGCAGTGCCGTGGGGCAGGAACGAGGCGGGATCATACGTCCACAGCGCGGCGTCGAGCGCGGCCACTCGCTCCGATGACTCGGCGAGCACGAGCGCGCGATGACCACGCTCGAGCGCCTTCTCGAGCAGCCGGGGCAGGGCGCGCTCGAGCGGCAAGGCGCGCAGATGATAGAAGCCGATCTCGGTCACGGCTGGCGGACAGCGCTCGTCACTCCGGCAGTCCCGTGGCGAGCAGGGCTTGCCGGTGGCGCTCGCGGTCCTCTTCGCGCGCGTAATGCATCGTCGCCATGTAACTCGACACCCTAAACGCCGCGTCGACGCGCGTGACGGCCTGCGCCTCGGCCCGTGCCCTCGCCTCGTCACCGGCGAGCGAGAGCGCGGCGGCGAGCAAGGCGTGAGTCGAGGCGTCGGGCATGGTGATGCGTCGGAGCGCCTCGACCGCCTCCGCGTAGCGCCTGGCGACGAAACAGGCTCGGCCCAGGTGGCTCCAATACCGTTCGGGGTGATAGGGGTTCAGGCGCATCGCCTTGCGAATCCAGTCGATGCCTTCCTCGGCGCGCCCGAGCCATGTCAGAATCTCACCCTGTTGCACGACAATGAGGTCGTCGTTCGGGTTGAGCGCGAGGGCACGGTCCTGGTGGTACGTCGCCTGGTCGAGATTGCCCCGCGTGGCGTTCACCGCCGCGAGAATCCGGTGGACGTCGCTGTCGTTGTCGTCGAGCCTAAGCGCCAGTTCGAGCTCCGCCGTCATTTTCTCCCACGTGGTGTCCAGGTCCGTGACGTATTTGTTGATGTAGGCCTGGCCCAGGACGCACGCCTTCCACGCGTGGGCATGGGCGAAACCCTTATCCAGCTCGATGGCGCGATCGAGAAGCGCGAGAGCCTTCGCGTTGTCCTCCTTGGTGCGGCGGTGATGCAGGACCTTGCCGGCCGACACCAGCTCGTACGCCGTCATGTTGCTGGTCGGCTTCTTGGTTGCGCGGTCGCGCGCGGCGGCCTCGACTCGTCCGGGCAGCACACCGACGATCGCGCGCGTGACCTCGTCCTGGATCGCGAACAGATCCTCGAGATCGCGGTCGTAGCGCTCGGCCCAGACGTGGCGGTCCGATTCGGCGTCGATGAGCTGGACCGAGACGCGCACACGATGGCCCGCCCTGCGCACGCTGCCTTCCAGAACGTATTGAACGCCGAGCTCCTTCGCCACGTCGCGCACCTTCGTGGCCTTGCCCTTGAAGGCGAAGCTCGTGTTGCGCGAAATGACCTCGAGGTGGCGGAACCGGCTGAGCTCGGTCAGGATGTCCTCGGTCATGCCGTCGGCGAACAGCTCCTGCTCCGGATCGGGGCTCATGTTGAGGAGTGGCAGCACGACGATCGACGGTATGATCGACGGCGCCTCGGCCCCCGGCCGATCGGCCTCGGCCGCCGCTTCTTCGAGGCGCGCCCGGAACGCGCGGACCGGCCGCGCGATGTTCTTGAGCGCTTGGTCGCCGAGATCGTCGAACGCGATGTCGAGGCGGTTGCGCACCTGATCGAGTACCGCCTGCGAGACGCAGAGCCCGCCGGGGTCGCTGATCTCCTGGAGCCGCGCCGCGATGTTGACGCCGTCGCCGAAAATGTCGTCCTGCTCGACGATGACGTCACCCATGTTGATGCCGATGCGAAACTCGATGCGCCGGTCGGGTGCGACGTCGGAGTTGCGCCTGGCCATGCGGCGTTGGATCTCGGCGGCACAGCGCACGGCGTCGACGACGCTGCGGAACTCGACGAGCATGCCGTCGCCGGTGGTCTTGATGATGCGGCCGTGGTTCTTGGCGATCGCGGGGTCGATCAGCTCGAGCCGATGGGTGCGCAGCCGGGCCAAGGTGCCCGCCTCGTCGGACCCCATGAGGCGGCTGTAGCCGACCATGTCGGCGGCCAGGATCGCGGCCAGCCTTCGTTCTGCATGCGTCTCGTTCACGCGCGTCCCCGCATCGGCGCCTCAGCCCTCGAAATTCTCGCGCACGAGGCGGTCGAGCAGGCGCACGCCGAAGCCGCTCGCGCCCTTCGGGGTGAGCGGCAGATCCTTCTTCGCCCACGCCATGCCGGCGATGTCGAGATGCGCCCACTTGGTGTCGCCGACGAAGCGCTGCAGGAACACGGCGCCGGCGGTCGAGCCGGCCTCGCGGTTCTTGCCGACGTTCTTCATGTCGGCGATGTCGGAGTTGATGTCCTTGTCGTAGTCCTCGCCGAGCGGCATGCGCCACAACGGCTCGCCCACCGCGAGGCCAGCGGCGAGGAGCTTCGCCGCCAGATCGTCGTCGTTGGCGAACAGCCCGGCCTTGTAGGCGCCGAGCGCGATGACGATGGCGCCGGTCAGCGTCGCCAGGTCGACCATGAACTTCGGCTTGAACTGGCTCTGGCAGTACCACAGGGCGTCGGCCAGGATGAGCCGGCCCTCGGCGTCGGTGTTGATGACCTCGATGGTCTGGCCCGACATCGACTTGACCACGTCGCCGGGGCGCTGTGCCTTGCCCGAGGGCATGTTCTCGACGCAGGCGCAGATGCCCACCGCGTTGACCTTCGCCTTGCGCCCGGCCAGCGCCTTCATGAGCCCGATCACCGTGCCGGCGCCGGCCATGTCGTACTTCATCTCCTCCATGCCGGCGGCCGGCTTGATCGAGATGCCGCCGGTGTCGAAGCACACGCCCTTGCCGACGAAGGCCACCGGGCGCTCGCTGTCCTCGGTACCGTTCCAGCGCATGACGATGAGCTGGGACTCGTTGTCGCTGCCCTGGCCGACTCCGAGCAGGGCTCCCATGCCGAGCGCGCGCATGCGCTCCTCGCCGAGAATCTCGACGTCGACACCCAGCTCGGCGAGCGACTTGGCGCGCTCGGCCATCTCCTTGGGGACCAGGATGTTGGCCGGTTCGCTGACCAGGTCGCGCGTCATGACGACCCCATCGACGACGCGGTCGAGCCGGCCGAATACCTGTTCGGCCGTCGCGCGCGCGCCGGTGACGACCGTCAGCCGGTCGAGGGTCGGTTTGTCCTCGGGCTTCTGCTTGGTCCGATAGCGATCGAACCGATAGCCGCGGAGCCTGGCCCCGGCGCCGACTTGCGCCGCGTGGTCCGCCAAGTGTCCCTTGGCGCCGGCGATCTCGTCGACGTGGACCGCGGCCTTCCTGGCGCCGACGGCGTTCAGGCGGGCGGCGATCGCGCCGCCCCAGTTCGCCATGGCGACATCGTCCAGGCTCGTCGCCTTGCCGAGCCCCGCGAGCACGATGCGCGCGGCCGACGTGCCCGACGCCGCGGCGACCTCGATCATCTGGTCCTTGGCCCCGGTGAACCGGCCCGCGCCCATGGCGCGGCCCAGCGCCCCGCCCGTCGCCTTGTCAAGGCTCGCGGCGGACACGGTCGGCGTCCGCTCCTCGAGGACGCCGACGACCAGCGTATCGACGTCGGCCGGCGCGGTTTCCGAGAAGGCGATGTCCATGAGCGTCCTCTTGCATGGTTCGCGGCCCACCCCTGGCCGCGGCGGCCGCACTCTATCCCAGGCGGCGGCCAAGGGAAGCCCCGTCGCGTCGTTCCGCGACGGCGCTTCGCGACAAGCTCCTTGTCCCACCGGATGGCGCTGCGTACTATCGGCCACAAAAGGGGAACGGCGCGCGGACCTCGCGCGACAACGTGGCTAGCGGGGGAACCTTCGGCATGGCGAGCGCAAGAAGCAACGGCGCGGCGTTGGCCCTGGTCTTCGCCCTGGGCGCCTGCGCCGGCATCGAGGAAAACCTCTGGCCGTCGCTGAGCGGCGAGGAGCCGGCCGGCGAGAGCGTGCCGATCGAGCCGTCGGCGGGCGAGGTCCAGGGCACGCCGACCATCGGGGGCGGCACGATCGAGTCGTCCTCGATCACCCCCTACAGCGCGCCCATGGGCAGCACGGGCACGGCGGTCGGTGGCAAGATCGCCGCCATGACCGGCGAGCTGCAGGTGCTCAAGGCCTCGATCGAGCGCAACGCGGGCGAGATGCGGACCGTGCGCGCCGACTCGGAGGCCAAGGCCCAGCGTTACTACGCGACCTTCGCGGCGATCACCGCCAGGCTCCAGGTCGGCACCACGCCGGGCAACCCAGTCCTGGTCAGCCAGTGGAACACGGCGCAGAGCGAGCTCGACGGCATCGCCGTCGACATCGGCCGGCTCAACAGCATCGCCAACAACGTCGCGGCCGATGCCGGGGTGACGACCTATCTTCAGGACTCGATCCGGGCGACCTATCGGCTGTCGGGCGCCATCGACGAGGACCACCGTCAGCTCCGCGCGCTCGAGGACGAGGTCGACCGCACGATCGTGGCCATCGACCGGCTGCTCGGCGACGCCAACCAGGCGATCGAGCGCCAGACCGCGTACGTCAACAACGAGCGCCGCAATCTGTCGCAGCTCGCCCTCGCGGTCAGCTCGGGCCAGGTGTACGGGCCGGCCCTGGCGGGTCCGACGGGCGCGGTCGGCACCTCGAGCCTCGCCGCGCCGACGGCCGCGATCGGCAGCGGCGCGCCCCTGGTCGTCATCCGGTTCGACCGGCCGGACGTGCCCTATCGCCAGGCGCTCTACAGCGCGGTCAGCCAGGCGCTCGACAGGCAGCCTTCGGCCATGTTCGACCTGATCGCGGTGGCGCCCAATCGGGGCTCGCCCAGCGAGGTCGCGCTCGCCGCCGATAGCTCGCGCCGCTACGCCGAGGACGTGCTCCGCTCGCTCAACGAGATGGGGCTGCCGTCGAACCGCATCACGCTGTCCTCGGTCACCAGCCCCGAGGTGGCCGCGAACGAGGTCCGCATCTTCGTGCGCTGAGCGCGCGAGCTTCCCTGCGCCATCGGCGACGCCTCGCGCGGTTGTGATCGTCGTCGAGGCTCGGTCGGACGCCGGCGTGATATCATTCCGGCCGACGTACCCTTTGAGGAGCCGGGTCATGCGCGGGATGGTCTGTCGGGCGGTGCTGGTCTTGCTGGCGCTGGTCGGCTCGGGATCGGCCGTTCTGTCCCAAGGCGAGATTGACCCCACCGTCATCGAGCGGTTCGAGTTCCTGTCGCGCAACGGCAATTCGCTCTGCTCCGTCGCGTTCATGGACGCCATTCCTTCGCTTGCCCCGGGCGCGCGCCTTCAGGGCTCGTGCTGCGGGCCGATGAACCTTCATCGCTACGCGGAGCAGTTGGACAGCCTGAAGGCGTACGCCGCGATCGCCGACATCCCGCCGGATCCCTACGACGTGGACGCCGGGCTGGCCGCGCGGCTGCTCGCGGCCTACGACATCGAGCTCGATACCGCGGGGCGTGCGCAGTACGTCTACGCCTCGGCGCTGTCGGACGAAGGCGGGCCGTGCTGCTGTGAGTGCTGGCGTTGGCACGTCTTCGGGGGGCTCGGCAAGCTGCTGATCCGGGACCACGGCTTCGGTGGGCGCGAGGTCGCCAAGGTCTGGAACCTGGTGAACGGTTGCGGCGGCGAGCACGCCCACGGGTAACCCTACGATGCCCCACCGGGCTTTCTTTCGGTCGCGTGCCCTTGACCGCGGTCTCGTCGATCTCCAACATAGGGCCATGGGTCGTCGAATGCCCGTGACGGCGGTCAGGATGCTGGTAGCGTTCGCTTTGGCGGTCGTCCTGGCGGCTTGGGCCGTAACCCCGATGGCCATGCCGATGGCGGCGCCGGTGCCGTCCGGCGCGATCCAATGCGACGACTGCGGTGACGCCGGTCGCGTGATGGCCGGCGAAGCCTGCGCCGTGCCCTGCCCTGGATTGGCGCTTCAATCGCAAGCGGGCTCGGTACTCCCCATCCTCGTTGACCGCACCGGGGCCTACTCCGTTGTCGTGAGTCCAAGGACGGGACGAACGATCGCGCCCGAACCCTCCCCTCCCAAGCCCTCTGCCTAGCAGCGTCTTGACAGGCGTGGCGCCGTAGCGGCGCAGCGCCTCGTCTTCGGACCGATTCAGCGCGCTCGCGCTGCGTCATCCAGTCTCACCGGCGTTGGCGGAGAGTCTCGTGACCGAAACTCGACTATTTGGGCCGATCCTTGAGCGACGGGTCGTTCTCGCGACAGGTGGCGCGGCGGCAGGCTTGGGGATCGCGCGTCTGACGCACGGCTTCGCACCGAGTCCAGCGTGGGCTCTCGCAGGCTTGGAGTTAGTCGCGGCGCCGTGGCGTCATTCGTTCGCCCCGGAGCGCTGGCCCGAGAATGAGCTCTGGACATACGACGGGGCGCTGCCGGGACCCACGATCCGCGCAGTGCAGGGCAGCCGGCTCCGCGTCATCGTGGAGAACCGGCTCGCCGAGGAGACCACGGTCCACTGGCACGGGATCAGGGTTCCCAACGCCATGGACGGCGTTCCTCACCTGACCCAGGCGCCGATCCCTCCGGGCGGCCGGTTCGTCTACGAGTTCGACCTGCCGGACGCGGGCACCTACTGGTACCACCCGCATCAACGCAGCTTCGAGCAGGTGGGGCGAGGCCTCTACGGCGCTTTGATCGTCGAGGCGGCCGAGTCGCCGGTGGTCGATCGCGACGTCGTGTGGGT
This sequence comes from Alphaproteobacteria bacterium, assembly GCA_040905845.1. Lineage (GTDB taxonomy): Bacteria > Pseudomonadota > Alphaproteobacteria > SP197 > SP197 > VGDP01. The sequence continues at coordinate 24,134 of JBBDQV010000143.1, forward strand.
CTTGAGCGACTGGCGACTCCTGCCGACGGGCGAACTCAGCGACGACTTCGGCAACTTCTTCGACGTGATGCACGCCGGCCGCGTCGGCAACACGGTGACGGTCAACGGTGCCCTGCCAACGGACTTCCCAGTCAGGACCGGTGAGCGTATCAGGCTGCGCCTCATCAACGCCGCCAACGCCCGCATCTTCGCCCTCGAGTTCAGCGGCCACAGGCCTGCCGTCATCGCCACAGACGGACACCCGGTGGAGCCGCACGAGCCCGTCGGAGGCCGCATGATCCTTGGCCCGGCCATGCGCGTGGACCTGATCCTCGACGCCACGGGCGATCCGGCCGCGCGCCATGCCGTCCGCGACTCCTTTTACAAGGACCTGGCGTACGACTTGCTCCATCTAGCGTACGAGGCGAAGCCCGCGGCCGGCGGCCGTGCCGGAGATGCGATACCGCGCCTCGCTCCGAACACGATGCCCGAGCCCGACGAGGCCATGGCCGAGCGCCGCGTCATGACGTTCGAGGGCGGCATGATGGGCGGCATGATGGGCGCCATGATGGACGGCGCCCAGGCCGACATGAATCAGATGATGAAGCAGGGAATGGCCTGGGCGGTGAACGGCGTGGCGAACACCGGCCACGTCATGGAGCCAGCGCTCGTCCTCGAGCGCGGCCGTTCGTACGTGCTGGAACTGCGCAATCAAACCGCCTGGTATCACCCGATCCACCTGCACGGCCATGCCTTTAGGGTCGTCCGGCGCAATGGCCGCCCCGAGCCCTTCAGGCCTTGGCAGGACACCGTGCTCATCCCACCGAGGGAGACGGCCGACATCGCGTTCGTCGCCGATAACCCGGGCGACTGGATGATCCACTGCCACATTCTGGAACATCAAGCCGGCGGCATGATGGCCGTCCTGCGTGTCACGTAGAGGAGGATTCCTTGAGAACGTCGCAACGAAAGCAAGATTCGTCCCGTCGCGCGGTCCTGATCTGGTCCGTGACCGGTGCCGCCTCTCTTGCGGCCGCCGTCTATGTCGGCCTTGCTCTGACCACGACCTCGCCAGCGCGCGCCATCGAAGTCACGCTTTACAAGAACCCCGAGTGCCAGTGCTGCGAGGCTTACGCGCAGTACCTGCGCGACAACGGCTTCACGGTCACCGTGGAGGCCACGCAGGACGTGCCCATCATGCAGCGGACGGCCGGGGTGCCCGAAGGTTTAGAGGGCTGCCATCTGTCGATGATCGACGGCTACGCCGTCGCCGGGCACGTACCCGTGGCGCTCGTCCAGCGATTGCTCGACGAGCGGCCGCC